>CAJQGZ010000001.1 GCA_905478065.1 uncultured bacterium
AATCCCATATCAGTCTCCTATTTGTTTATGAATAATATCTTCCTAATACAACTTGAGCAGTATCTTCACAATACTTAATTAATATTCCAGAAAAGAATGTTTCTGATAAATACCCATGCCAACCCTTGAAAGAGGAATTATCTTCTACTCTCATAAAATCAGCAAGAGAATAAACATAATTTTTATATTTAATAAAAGTGTCTCCCTCCTGCTCTGCTCGTTGCCGATCTTTTTCATCGTAACAAGTGTCTTCCCAATCTTTCTCTGAGAGTTCATAAGGATACAATAAATCCCTTGGAACATTATTAGTAATAATTTCTAAATTCATTCTGAATCCTTTAAGTCAACATACTGTTCAACACATTCACCATCTTTGTATGAGCTTATTTCAATGTATTTGTCTGCCACTCTTGCCATCTTCAGTAATTCTTCTTTGGCGATTTTAGTTGACTGGAAAGAGGCGTGAGGGTTTTTAATGATATCTATCATTACTGGTGCGAGTGATTCCCATGTGGGGGTAATGTCTATTGTCTTGAGTTTTTTCATATTATTTTTTCTTTGGCATACTGAATACTATCGCTAAGTAAATCGAAACAATGATTAACATTTCCATCATTGATATTTTCATTACATATATTCTCGCATATTTTTTTTAAAAAACAAGAAAAAAATTAAAAAAAAGGGGGGAAAATTTCCCCCCCTTCGACCTTACCAATTCGCGCCTCTCAGTAACGATTTTCCGACTGGAGTAATTATTCGCTTAACATCTATCTTCATTAACCCTTTCTTCAAAAGGTAAACTTCATGATCACGTTGAAGGGCTGTTCTACTGAGTCCAGTTTTAGCACTCAACTCTTGAAGAGAGCAACTCCCGTGTTCTTTTAGAATGTCAAGAATATTCTTTTCAGTCTCGCTTATTCCCAGAGGATTAATACCTAATATGTCAATAAAAGAATCGAATTGTTTTTTACCGAAATAATTGATATGATCTGTATCGCAAAAGTCTCCTAGATCTCTAGCTAACTTAATTGATGACCTAGCGTTTCCGCGAGTGGTTGATGCTAGTTTGTCAAGATAATTTGAATCAAATTTGATCTCTTTGCAAAAAGATGATATAATCTTTGCTAGATCCTGACGAGTGTATTCTTCAAAGTCTGCGCTAGTTAAGCGATCCTTAAAAGGTGGAAACAACTTATCAGATTCCGTAGTAGCAAACAGAAAAGTTTGTTTAGTAAAATCAAAAGGAAAAACATTCTCTCGAAATTGAAACTCCCGCTGATTAGATTTTTCTGTATTAAAAATAGTAAGGAAAGCATTCGTCAAATCTTGAGGTAACTCATGTGCTTCGTCTAGAAACACTGTCACCTCATTATCCATAATTATTGGTATAAAGATTTGAGTGAAAAAATTCTCTACATTTTTTAAACTACCACAATTTAATTCTATCGCATTTCTTTTGCTACCATCTTTATTTTTAAGCTGGCGAACAAAACTTCTTGCAAACTCTGTTTTACCTATACCCTTTTGACCATTAAACAATAGAAAAGGGCAAGTATTTTTAGCATTATAAACTTTTAAATAATAATTAAGTTTCTTTTTTATTTTTTCCTGTCCTACTAAATGATCGAATGACATAATTAGTTTATTGTTTTATATGTAATAACTTCCTCGTTATCGTTTGTTTCATTAGTTTTAGTCTCTACTTTTTCAGTCTGGACTTTAACTTTCTGCTCTACCTCTGGAATAGGCATTCCAGCCAAAGTCATGGCTGCATTATATTTGTCTGCCCATTTCCTGCTGATAGTGATTTTTGCTTCAGGATAATTGGAGAACACTTTATTAAGGTTTTCCAAAGATACTGTTACCAACGTTCTGTTTCCTTCGTATTGAATCATACGGAAACAACATAGCATACCTAATCAGCGTTTCAAGATTTATTTTTGTTTTTTTCTTTTTTATTTTTTTGATTTTGGTGTTGACTCCTGTTCAGAATATGAGAGAATCTTGTCGTTCAGGGGTGAAAGGTCATCGAGTGATGAAAACTTTAAAACTAAAATAAACCTGAAAAATTATAATATAGAAAGAAAAAAAGCGTTACCCAATAAAATTGGAGGAGGGATGTGCGTCCCTCCTTCTTTTAAACTTACCGAATTCGACCGAAAATAAATCGGTTTTTTTACTTGAAATACTAGGTCTGCCTCATATAATAGATACACATTATGAAAATCGATAATGCATTGAATAAAACTAGGGGTCGTTTCGCGACCATTGAAACATCGCACCGTGGAACTTTTAGTGCTAAACTTGTGCCAGATTCGATCACTGCACAATATGTAACATTAAATGTTCCATCTAAAAACTTAACAATGAAAGTCTCAAAAGATAAGATTACAAAAATTAGATGCGGCAAAACCCGCTACACTAAACGATAACTTTTAATATGATATGATTTAATTCAAGAAGCCATTATTTTTAATAATAATTCAGGATCTCATTAAACATTTCTTTATATAAGCCGTTTCTTTTTAATTTTACTTTTCATATTGAGGCCCATCTCTTCGGAGGTGGGTTTTTTTATATTATATTAAGGAAAATCGCGCTCATAAATAGCCCTTTTTTATATTAACTATATTAAGCGTTTTTTCGTTCACAAATACAATTTTTATATATTAAGCAATTTTTCGTTCATAAATATGTGTTTTTTATGTATACTATATTATTATGGGAAAAAAAATTAGTTTTAAAAACTTTGAGGGACAAGAATATGAAATAAACTTAAGAAAGCCGCGAAAAGAACTAGAGGCAGATGGCCTCTGCTACCCGCCAAAAGATAACGCTAAATCTAAAATCCTAGTCAATCCTCATTTAAAAAAAGAAAAAATAAAAGAAATAATATTGCATGAAATGCTGCATGCATTCTTCTGGGAGCTGCCCGAATATAAAATTAACTATTTGGCCAAAACTGCTTCACAAATAATAAAAAAACTAACTTAGTATATTAAGTAATATTTCGCTCATAAATAATACTATTTTAATGTTTCATCTAATCTAACTTTTGCTATACTTAAATCTATTTCAAACCATTCATTCCTCTTGCTAAGAGCAAAATAATGCATAGCTTCATGTATTTGTTTCTCTGCCGCCTTGCAATCTTCATGGAAAATGTAATGCTCGACTTTATAATTTCGATGAGGACTAGAAGTCTGGTATGTCCGCAGCCTCTTTTCTATGTCTTGCGTAATACCCACCTTGTAATAACCTTTAAAAGCATTATTACTTATTATGTATACATAACCTGATGTTTCTTTCATTATATTAAGTAAAAAATCGCTCACAAATAACGTTTTTTTGAAAAGTGGGGAGTTTTTGCCGCAAAATTTGTATTTACCCCCTATAAAAATATATGTTTTTGCCAAAAGTGTCAGCGAATCCCAGTTTCGCGCCATTTTGATTATATTATATTAAGTGTTTTTTAGCTCATAAATGCCGCTTTTTATATATTTTATTATATTTGGTATAAATTAGTTCACTTTTTATCAATATCTATATCATATTCTTCTATATATACTTTTGGATTATTTTGAACTTGTTTCATTACTTCTATTAATACTCTATCTTCTTGAGTGTGGGGGTCAAAAGCAGACTCATTCTCGAAGATCCTGTCGATGACCTTCAGGTCATCATCACCTATACGTATTGTAACTGTATTCATATGCTATATATAATACATGATATTATTACTAATTATAGTTGTTTTTTGCTGTTTTTTGCATATATATAGGGGAAATATACATAAAATGAACATAAACTAACAAAAAAATGTACATAAAATTTTATGATTTAAAAATATGTTTTTTGTATATATTTTTTTAAAAAAGGTGCGTAATATACTAATCACACAATTCTAAACTTATTAATGTATTCTTTATATTGTTTATATGTATTATGTATATTGATGTTATATAGTATAAAGGTATTAGAAAGGTTGTTAAAGGGGGAAAAAGGGGTTTCTGGGATACTTTAAGGGAAAACTGGGAAAAAGGATAAAGGAGAAAAAGAAAAGGCCCCTAGAGGGAAATCTAGGGGCTGAATGCTGATAATTGATGGAGACTTGAATTACATTTAAGTAATGGCTAGCTGAATCAATTATTGTTTATTTTATTAACATAACATGTAATGATAAGTTGAATTACATTTAAGTAATGAATCAATGAATTACATTATTATATTTTTTAAAGTTTGGGTTATGGCGTTAGGGTAATGAGAAGGTGAATTACATTTAAGTAATGGCCGCCTGAATTACCTCTAGCGCCGTGTTTAAAGTTAAGTAATAAGTGTATGAATTACATTTAAGTAATGACAGGTTGAATTATTTAACATTTTAATTTATTTTTCTGTGATAATAAGAACTTGAATTACATTTAAGTAATCGCGATGTGAATTATCTACAGTTTTTAATTTATTGTATATAAGACAATGGATACGTGAATTGCATTTAAGCAATGGTATCGTGAATTATCTTATATTTAAATCTGTAAAGTATATACAATTGGTTTATTGAGCGCTAGGGTAATGAGTTGATGAATTACATTTAAGTAATGACGGCGTGAATTACCTCTAGCGCTTTATAGATATATTTAATGAGGAAGTGAATTACATTTAAGTAATGACCAGATGAATTAAATATATATCAAATCAAGCTAGGTTGGTATTCATTTATTGAATCGCATAATGGTTGAGCAATTAGCTTGTTTTCTTTTTGGTTATTATATATATTTGCATGCTGATTTTCAAGTTGTTTTTTAATTATATTGTACAACTCTTTGATTGCATTGCTATATAGTCTTCTATATTTCAAGAAAACTTTTTCTTCTTGTTTTGACATTTCACCTCTTTTCTTTTTATCTATATCATAACCTTCTTCCAAAACTCTTTCTTTAATCCATTTTTTAGCACCATGGTGATAAAAGTTGCTTCGTGCAACGCCGCCTTTAAGATGATACGGGCTCATATGAAAAATATATCTTTGAGTAAAAGCCCAATTTGGCAACCTACCCGTACCCTCTCGCAAAAAAAACGAATCGTCAACAGAAAACCGTTCATTTCCCTCATGAACCAATGTTCCCCTCATAGAAGCTAAAGTTGTATAAATAAAGTTGACCTTAATATGTTTAACATTTAAATCGCCTTTTTTAATATTTCTGTTTTTATTTGGCCTTTTGAATCTAGCTTTTTCATTTAAAAACCCAAATACACACCTTCCTACATCAGATAATTCATTATATACATAATTAGCATTTTCATTTATCCATTGTGTATTTTTATCATTCGGATTTAAATAATCGGTTCTTCTAGCGAAATTGAGTATTTTGTTTAACTGATGTTTTCGAAACAACCCTTCCTTAGCCTTTAAAGAGTAACTAAAAGAAGGGTCAGGTTTTTTTAAGCTGATATTTGGATAATCTCGACAAAGATTATAAATAGAAATAGGATCTTGATCGTCGTCCTTTTTAAGATTTGAGTAAGCAGCCGCTCTTGGAGACGATTGTTGAGGGAAAAATCTTAACTCTATACCATTCTCTTCGCAATCAGAATAAAATTTACGCAACTCTGTTTTTGTGTATGGCTGAGCTAAAGACTTTTCTGTACGAGGGACCCCCATATGAGCATCTTCAACAATAATTTTAGAACCCGGATTTAATAATTTAGGCAATGTTAAAATTTGCTCAACAGTGCTTCCAATAACTTTTTCTCCATCGTATAAAGTCGTTCTTTTTTTACCAAAATCTAAAGTAAAAACTTTATTTTCAGTATTTAATGACTCAATAGTAGGCAATTTATTCTTTTTCATATAATTAATTTTGTTTTGTCTTGTTGACCGTTTTGATCAATTTATATATCTATAATAGAGTGCGGTTGTTTTTTTTCTACTTAAAAAAAACCCTATAGAGTCATCGCAGAGAAAAACCCTTGAACATCAAGGGTTTACATGTTTTTTTTGTTAAAAGTTTTTTTTGTTTAGCTATTATTCGTATATTTTTATGAATCTAGGGGTATATTCTCCCATGTAAGATCCAAGAATATTGAAATCGAAATATTCAGTAGCATCTTCTTGGTTCATACCTATCTTTTGCATTAAAATATCAATACATTTGTCAGTATCGTATACTGCGACATAATCCGATTGGTCTATACCCACTAAAGCTTCGTCAAAACCATCAGCGAATAAAGCTTGCTCATTTATATATGAAAGCTCTTCTTTTATTGTTTTTGCAGACTTATTCATTTTTAATATTGTATTTAAGTTTTTCTTTTCTTTTTTCATCTCTCCAAGCCGCGACTATTGTTTCATATTCTACTAAAGAATGTCCAGCTATTTTTTCAAACTCTTCCCACTTTGGTTTAGGCGTGTTAAGCTTTTCCCAGATTTGACGTAAGTTACTCATCTTAATAAAAATATACAGTTATACTGAGTAAAAATCATAATTTATCAAATAATTATTTTAACACTTTGTTGATTAATAGTGTAATATCTATATATGGTATCGTATGATGTAAATAATTTAGCTACTGAGATATTCACTTATGAGTTTGATAGTGATACCGGTTATACACCTCTATCTTCTGTTAGCGGGTGGTTAGCTAATAATATAGGGATGTTTAACAACAGATTGTTCACGACTTTTGAAGTAAGCGGAAACTATTTTACTCCTACGGGAAGTTTTCAGCAAGAAGAACGGTCTGTTTATAAGCAAATGTATTTGTATGAGTTTTATACTAAGAAAACTCGTCAAGTTCTTCGAGGCATCGACTCTTCTGTTGACTTTATAACATTACGAGAGGGAGATTCTACCATTACTCGCACAAATAAAAATGAAATAGCTAAAACATACAGAGGTTTAGCTAATGATGCTAATGAAGAATTAGAGAAGCTTGTCACTTCTTATAATATGTACCAAGCAGAACCTGTTCAGGTAGCTGGAGAAGATGGGTTGTATGTAGGATCTGGAACTTATTCTTATGTTTACTAATTTTACTTGTTATTTTTTTAATAACCAACTGCTACTTTGGATTTTATCTCCTAATCCATAAACAGTCTCAATGCCTAAATCAAGACATAAAGCGTGCTCAGGGGTGTTTTCGCCAGAAGTTCTGTCGCCACCATTACAAAATAAAAGTTTTTCATTTGAAGTTTTACATGAAGCTAACCCTTTTAAGCTTTCGCAAACAGTTTGATCTTTATCTACAGATTTAATTACCATATCCACATATTTAATAGATCGAACGATTTGAATTCTTTCTTTTAAAGACATAAAAGGTTTACCTTTTTTTCTAGTTAAAAAGTCATCATCATTAACTATCACAACCAAAGAATCAGCTATACTTTTAGCTTTTTCCATTAATTCAATGTGACCTACATGTATAGGGTCAAAACCGCCACTTATTATTGCTATCTTCATACAGAAAAACTACTTTTAATATTCTCTATTTCTTTTAAGGTTTTTCTATATTCTTTTGCAATTTTTTCATTATACTCAAAACTCATAATAGCTTCACAAGATGGACATTGACAAACAGGATTTTCTATAATAAAACCTAAATCAATACCTAAAGGAGTTCTGCAAGAAGGGCAAACAAAACCGCCACCAATCATTTTTTAAGATGTTGTATTTTTTGAATTAATTCGTCATTAAGCCTATTTACTGCTTCAGGTGTGCCTTCGTTCTCCATTTTGATTTTAACATTCATTTTTCTTCTTTTTTCTACATGATGTAAATCAATTTTAATACCTTTATTTTCATTGCATTCAAGGTCTTCTGTGTCAGCTAAAGAAACAGAAAAATCTAATTCTATTTCTTTTAGGCTTAATGATTGATGGTTCGATAAACAAAAAAGAGGAACCCTCATCACCTCGTCTCCAACTTTAAAATCAGAAGTAATGGGGTTCCCGTACTTATCGAAATATTTAAGTAAATTATCTACATGTTGTTTTTCTAAAAAATCTAAAGATGTTGATACAGCTTTATTTAAAGAAGATATTAATTGTTGTAAGTCTAATTTACTTGACATTATATTTATTGGCTTTTGCCGCCACTATCATCATTTAGGACAACTGGGTCTAGCATCATATTTAACGCATCTGATAATTTAAGCATGCCCTCTGTTGGAGGTAATTGTTCTGCATGTACTTTAACATCATACTTGGCACTATTATCTGTACTACGAGTATTAGTTGATTTAGAAGAGACCTTGCCGCTAACGCTTGCACTAACTTTTAAGCCCCAAAAGGACTTGTAGCTCGCGTTAACACTTGAGTCAACCTCTGTGGAGTGATCGTCTTCGCTTTTTTCTGACTGCTGAACTTCCATTGAAAATTCAATGTCCGCAGTTTTAATTGCTAAAGCTGGAAGAGGTACCAAAGGAAGCATAGGAACTTTAGCTTTTAAAGTTTGAGCTTCAGGAGTTCCTCCGTCAGATGGTTTTACGTAACGAAGAATGTTAACGTCAATTGCATTCGTATTCCCTTTTTCGTCGAATGCTACTTCCTTGATATACTTCCAAGTTATATCATTAAGTTTTGCTTGTCCTTTCGCCATACCAACAAGGGGGGAAACAATTAAGTCTTCTATTGGTAGGCCCTTAAAATTATCAGCGATATTGCCCATATACTATACTTTACACATTATAAAGATTAAAAAGAAAATATCAAACAATAACTTTAAAGTTTAACTTTTTAAATTGTAAAACATTGCTAATATTAATCTGCAATCTTTTTGGCTTGTGCCCCAAGCTTGTTTGGGAAACTTAGAATGGAAATAATTAGAAGGGTAACTAATCAACCTGTTTTCTACCCCCCCTATGATAGAATTCACTTCCCATTCGTTTTCATTGTTATAGGATCTGCTCGTAAATTCATGAGCTTCGTTATCAGTAATTTCCGGCAAACTCAATTTATGTTTTTCATGAGACCAAAAAGCTGTTCCATTTATATCCCCTAAATTTTCTGACAGAAAAAAAACTGCTCCATGAGAGGGCTGTGTTTCACTTAACACATTCCTGTCTGCATGTATACCCCAGTTATTATTAAGAAACTGAGTATACATTCTAAGAAAAGAATTGACAACTTGTATTTTACAATTGCAAACTTCCTCTATAGCTTTTTGGATTTTTAAAGATAAATCTTCTGGAGGATAAGCTACATAGAACTGTCTTCCTTCGCTTTCAATAGTTTTAAAAGTTGTATTCCTAGAAGCCTCTTGTATCTTTTTAAAATACTGCTTATCTAAAACATCATCTAAAATAAAAGAAAACTTTTCTAAAATCATAAAAAACAAACAGGCACTTTATTAAATCCTGCGTCTCTTTTTAGATTGACAGAGAACGCCGTTTCTATATCTCTATTCATAGGATTTGAGTCAGCAGGTTTAATATCATTAATTAAAACCCTTGGCCCAGCGTTAATACCATAAATAATTTGTTTGTATTTTATGCCAAATTTTCTTAAAGCTTTTTCTGTATGAGCACTATGTCTTTTTTCTCTAGCTGTAACAAATATAACAATATCTTTAGGGGAAAGTTTTTGAAACCACGCTTTGACCCCTTCTAGAAGTTCTTCGCTCAAATAGCTTTTATATTTATCTTTTTTAATTATTCTATCAAGTTCCAAGTTTGATTTGTTTTTAAAGATTGTGCCATCAATATCTAAAAACCAAGTTTGATCTAATTTTTCAGGTTTCTGCTGTATCATTGGTATAATTGATTAAAAGGGTTCTTAGTTTCCTTATGATGTATAATAGTAGGAGAAGAAGGTTTTTCAATTTTTTTTACAACTTTAGGTTTAGGTTTTTTTTGCTCTTTTTGTTTTATAGGTAACTCAACTTTTTGGCCAAGCATTTTGAATATAGCTTTATCTTTAGCTTTAACTTCTACCTCCCATTTAAGTTCCCTATCATGTTCAACAGGCAACTCTTCCGCGTAATCTGCATGGCTGCGTTTTTTATCTTTACATCCCCAACTCCAATGAAAAACTGGGACAAAAGACTCTGGCCAAGTCTGAGAAAAAGCCCCTATATTTTGCTGAATAGTGATTTGATTATTTTGGAAAATAGATGGGTTACAATGATCATGAAGATTATCATAAGTAAGAGGAAAGAAATGATTATGCTTAGTGCCACAATAATTATAAAAATACATAAAAAGATTAGCGCAGTTCCAGCTTCCTTTATCTTCGTTTTCAATGACGAGTCTGTTTCGTACTCCGGTATCACATTTCGAGAAAGCATCATAAAATCTATCTACTAATTTTCTATAATCTTCTTCTGTTTCATTTTTAACACTTAAGCTGGGATGGATATTAATTGGAACAGAGTAATCTTGAGGTAGACCCATCATATCTAAAACCTTGGCGTGAAAATTTAATTCATTTATTGTTTTTTGTACCACAGAAGGTTTTTCAGAAGCTAAAACATTAAATTGATCAGGGTGAATAGATAAACTAACACTTAGATCTTCAGCAACGTTACCTATTACTTCACATTGATTACGAATATCTTTATAATTAGATAATTTTTGCAACTGCAATTTAAGCGTGGGATCAGTAATTAACGGAAATAAAGAGCTAGAAAGCCTATAGTGTGATATAGAGTTTTTAGCGCAATGACGTATAATTTTTTCTGTTAACTGTAGATTATGTAACACTCTCTCTTCAAGAACTTTTAAACCTGACCCCGCCTCACTGCTTTCTAATTCAGAGAATCGTTTCCTAGTGATTTTTTTAAAAGCTAAACTTTTATCTTGAGCTTTTAGTATTTCAGATATACAAACTAATCCGTAATTCATTGCTTAAATTTACCATAAGATATCAACTTGTCAAATTTAATTTATGCGCTGCAGCAATAAGACCATGAATTACATTTAAGTAATGGCGACGTAAATTACTGCAACGCACAAAATTTTGATTTAAAAGAAGTTTATTTCCACTCTAACCCTTCCGCTGTATTTGGGAAGGAATCAATGAGTATGCCCTTAATCACATAAGCTATTTCTCTATGCTCTTTTTGAGTTTCTTGGGTAGCTCTCACTTGAACATAATGTAGCCAACTACGAATAGAACCTGACATATACATTGTAGTTTGAGTTGTTAAAGGAAGTATCATTCTAGCGCATTCTTTTGCTACCCCTTGTTCAGTTAATATATCGTAAACTTGTAGCGCAGTGTTATTTAAATCGGTTATCGCTCCTAAAGCTTCTGGGTCCATCTTTAAAGGCTCATCTCCCACTTGTCTATTAGTTTTGCCTTGTCCGCGCCATTCTATGGGCTCCAACTGTGTTGCTGAAGAATATCTTTGGCTAAATTCCTGAAAACTAAAACTTCTATGTCGTAAAATTTGCGCAGCAATAGCTCTGCTAGTTTTAATTTCAACACACATATTTGCCATTTCAAATGGACTCCAGTGTTTATGTTTTATTAAATATTTAAGTAATTTAGGAGCAGTTTCACTATTCATTTGGTTGCTAGGGTTACTTACCCTAGCGCAATAAACAATTAAATCTTCTGCAGTTTTAATACCTTTTCTTTTTAAAGGTAATGCTGGTTGCGTAGTTGATATTAATTTAACTTTCATAATTGATGACTTGCCATGCTTTTCTGTATAATTTTTCCCCTTCTACAGCGCTGTAAACCTCTTCTATTTGTTTTGTTTCTGGATCTAATATTTTTACTGGACCTTTACAGTAATCAGTTAAACCGTATTTTTTGTAAAAGCTCTTTGCTACATACATATAATCCAATGTAGGATAACTGTCAATAGCTATTTGAATGAATTGCGCTTGCTCCTTTGTCATGATCATTATAAAAATAATGGTAGATTTTTCTATTTTAGTGTAATATATTATATGATACCACCGGAATTAATTTCTATGGCTTTTGGAAATCTTTCTGGGTTTGTCTTCAAATTCATGGCTCAAAGAGCCAAGGAGAAAGCTGAAATGCTAAAAATGGCGATGCAAACCCAAAAAGCTAATGAAGACGCGCACAATGCTGCTGTAAAGCGAGTATCTGTTGATGGCGGTAAATGGGTGAGAAGATTAATAGTAATTTCTACTTTATTTGGTGTTATTATTGCACCTTTCTTTTTAGCATTATTAAACGAACCTTTATATGTCCAGATAACTGAAACTAAAAAATCATTTTTATTTGGTTTATTTGGCGGTGGTACAGAAAATTATTTTGTTAGAGTGGATGGGTACTTAATGATACCAGAAGTAAGACAAACATTAACAGCTATAGTAGGTTTTTATTTTGGTAGTTCAGTAGTTAAATCATCATGAAATGTTTAATTTTAATAGCATCTATGGTTTTATTTTGCTCATGCTCAACAATGAGAGGATATAAAAAGAATGATGAAAGAATTAATATCCCTCAAAAAGCTAGCGTAGAAAACAAATTCATTAGATACGCTGACGAAAAAATAGATAAACAAAAACAAATATTCACACCTGAAGGTTTTACTAAATGGACTCTTTTTTCTGGAACTTTTAGTTTTTTATTGTTTCAGTTTTTAAAATGGAAACATGTGGTGTAGTATCAATTTTTAGGGAATTGTTTTATTATAACCTCTTTATCCCCTTGGGGAGAAAAAATATAATTAACAAGGCTTTCGTCTCTACGAGTAACTTTATGAACAGAGGGCACTTCGCCCTGCTTATTCGATATTTTTATCCTGATGTAAAATTCCCTTTTTAAATTGTAAAAAACATAAAAGGAATTAATATTCTTATGCTTACTAATTTCGCAAGCTTTATGAATAATAGAATGATGCACTTTTAGCTTATCTATCTCTCTTTTTAAGCTGTTTGTTTGCTCAAAATACATTAAACATTTTAAGTTCTTTTTATGATACATAAAATGTATGTCGCTACCCCTGCGAGCCATAAAATCAATATCAGGAGCTTCTTTTTTAATAATGTTGATTCCTACAGGATTCATAAATGTATGGAACCAATATAAGCTTTAACTTACCTTATGTCAAATATAAAATGTGCGCTGCAGCAATAAGACCATGAATTACATTTAAGTAATGACAAACTGAATTACTGCAACGCATAAATTTTTAATTTAAGGAAACTTTTCCATCTGCGTATTCTGCAATCACCTCTTCTGCCCCTTCAGAAGATTTATAAAATACTTTGCCTTTTGAAAATTTTGCACATTCAATGGCGTACGATAGTGCTTTTTTTTCTCCTAACGCTGCGCTATAAGCGGAGACGTAAGAGCCGTCAATTTTTCTAACAATATAAGATCCGAATGTACTCATTTGTTTATTTATTTTTTATTTTATTTAGGAAACATCAATTAAAACATCATGAATTAAATGCCTCGTTTTTCTGTCTATCACTCTACCTTTTTCGTCTTTAGGTAAAGTTTCAAAAATTTCATTAAAATTAAGATTAAGGACCACGCTCATACTTTTTATTTTACGGAAGATACCAATCTCCTTGTATTTTAGTATACTCCACAAAGCATCCACTTGTTCCGGTGTGGCCTTTTGTATAGCGGTCATAAGAGTATTTGACTCATAATTTTTAGTATTTATCAAAGCATTCATTTTTATATATTACAGATCTATATATATTCTTCAACTATTTTTTTGATTTGAACAATATTATGTTTTTCACTAAAAATTACATTAATAAAATCGGCATGTTTTTTTATGTGAGATTTTTCCGCTACTAAAATCATAAGTTTCCATATTAAGTGATCAGGGTGTTTTTTTATAAAATCTGAATTGAAGTAATCAGGGTTTGGGTTGGGTACGCATCTTAGCGCAATATTAACAGCCGCTTCATAACTGAATGAACCCATAGCATTATTAGCTCTTTCTTGGTCAGGATGAAGTGAGGTAGGAGATCTGAAAATATAAACATGATTTAGCGCCATTTTTTCAAGCTTTGCTCAATTGATTTATAAGTTTCTGAAATTTTAGCTCCAGATGCTAACACCTTATCATTGCAGACTTTACTTGGTATGTGGTCAAAGTTTTCTTGCTTTTTTGAGAATAAATAATCAGTCACACAGTCATAAAATTTAAATTCTTTTTTCAAGTATTTCGACATTAACTTGCAAATGCTATTATTATCTATATCCCCCGTATTAACTATATTATAAGACCCGAAGCTAGCTTTTGTTTTTAAAAGGTGGATACAAGCCTCTACAAACTCTTGTCTGTTGGATAAAGAATTGTCGATATTTAAAATCCTATCAAAACTGAAAAGTTTAGATAAATAATTTTTAGGGTGGTCAATTTGATCAAATAAAATTCCGGCTCTACAGATGTAGTGGTTGGGGTAACGTGACACAACTTCTTCGGCTAAAGCTTTTGAAGCAGCATGGAAATTTACACTTGACGAATTTGACCAACAGTTATTAGGTTTGCTTTTTTCTGTGAAAGTTTTGTTGTTATAATTTTTATACATATCGCATGATGAGATATGTAGGACTGTTAATTCTTTTACGATATTAACGAATTCTGTAATTACTATTGGAGCATGAAGATTACCGTGGACAATTTTATCTTTATTTTCTCCTGCGTGTCCTGTACAGTTGATTATAGTATCAAAATGATTAAGAGCCCAAGAATTTAATAAATTTTGAACACTTAAGTTTTCGTAACGCATTTTTATAAAACTTCCCTCAGGAAGCTTTTGTTCAAATACTCTGCCTATATACCCATTAGCGCCTAAAAGTAATATTTTATTATCCATTGTAAAATTCGATTAAACACCTTCCATAAACATTTTTTTGATCAGCAATCATGCCTTCAAAAACTAATTTTTTATCTAAAAACTTTAAATATTTAACATCTAAGTAAAAAGTTTTATCTGCCACGTATAAATGAAAAGGTGAACCATTTAATAGGCTAGCCTCAAAATTATGAGGCAAGATATTTTCTTTAAAATTTTTCTTAACCAATTTGCCTTTAAATATCATAAACCTTCTAGAAAAAACTTTTTAATCCTGTTTAAATCGTCTAATATTTCTTGAGATAACTCCACAAAAGATGCGTCAGTTTCATCCATGATAGAGCCTGTCTCCCGAATGTAACTCTCATATTTTTCTATAGTAAAATTGATGGCCTCTAAAGTTTTGCGAGGCTTTAGCCTTTCGAACTCGGAAATATTCATAATTTTTTAATAAAAGTTTCTTCTAGGTTTTTGTAGCCCATTTTACTATACAGGTTGGGCAGCTTATCATAAGAAGGTGGACCTTTTATCCTGCCCATAGTTATGAAGGTATAATCATTTTCTTTAGCCCAAATCTCAGCCTTCTTTATAAGTTTTACACTGGATAATCCAAATCTAGAATTTTTTTCATTAAACCAAGCTATTTCATTTAGCTGTTTGAGCGATGACCAAAAATTTTCACCCTTTAAAAAAATGGCCCCACATGAAATTTTATTTTGTTCCTCTATTCCCCAGCCTATAATATTACCGGCACTTAAATTATTAAATAAAGCTCTATGAATATTATCTTCTGGAAAATTAGAGAAAGAGCCCATCAAAGACTCTTCCCAAAAAAAATGTGCCAGCCTCATGAGGCTGGTCACATCGTGTTTACTGATCTCTCTGATAAACATTAACCAAATAAAGCGTCAACGCCATCCTCGTCTGATTGTTGGTCATTTGACTCATTTTTCTGCTCATTTGAGCCAGAAGAAGCATTGTTGCTTTTTTTGTAACTTTGAGAATTGTTATCGTCTGTATCCACAAGGTAAATGTTATACTCTGGACGAGTCCCTTGCTCATTCTGCTCTTTATTTTTGAACATGACAACGCTTACATTTGAATCTTTAGAAACATTAGAAAGATCCAAGTTTCTAAGGGTTACTTTGCCGGTATGGTAATTACCTTTACTCCAAAGACTTCCCACTTCTCTACTTTTCCAATCTGTTTTATTTTCTGCCATAATATTTATTTTAACGTTTTCTTTTTGCTTTCGCAAAAAACAATTTTTTCTTTAATTACTGTTTTTATTTCTTGCTCTATCTCTGCTAAAAACTCAGGAGAGATTCTTGTGTATTGAGGTTTTAATTTTAAACAAAGGTCTAAAATATATTGTCTAGCCTTAGCTCTATTTATTAATCCCACATTGTATTCTCTACTAGGGTAATCCGTATCATGAGGATTGTCAATCATTTTTTTAATCTTTCTTTAATCTTTCTTTACGCTTTTAGACCAAATAATAAAACCTTGATAATCGCCATCTTCTTCACACACACTTACTGTATCACATAAAAAATCATTGTCAACGTGATTTTTAAAATATTGCTTGTATATCTCAAGAGGCATCTCAAAAGAGACTGAGCTTTTATCTTTATCTATTTTAAATGAAACTGGCAATTCTTCTCCTATCATAATTAAAAACCTTTAATATCAAATAAAGAACTAATACTTTTATTATTCATAGTTCTGCTTATAGCGTCTGATAGCATAGGCGCGATATCGATAACTCTAATTTTTGGGTTATCAGGAATACTTGCTATACTATTTGTTGTTAATATAATATCAATATATTTTTCTTTTTCTAGATTTTCTCTACCTAAATCTGTCAAAGGAAGATGTGAAACAAAAGCTATCACTTGTTTAGCACCTTTTTCTTTAAGGAGTTTTGCTGCACCTGACAAAGTGCCCAAACTTTCAGACATATCATCAATGAGTAAGACATTTTTACCTTCGACCTCTCCCAGTATGATCTGTTGCTCAACTTTCGTAGAATTAATTCTTTTTTTATGAACAATGCCAAAATCAATATTCATAAATTCAGAATACTTTTCTACTTTTTTAATTCCCCCTACATCAGGGGACATCAAAAGCCAATCTTTTAATTGAGAATTTTTAAAAAAATGTTCTCTAAAATAATTAATCAAAAGATTGCAAGGCAACAAAGAGTCCAAAGGAATAGATGAAAAACCCTGCATAGAGATGTTATGTAAATCAAGAGTTATAATTCGTGTTGCTCCAGCTTTTTCTAATAAATCTAAAACAAGCCTTGCACTAATAGGCGATCTCGGTTCAGATTTTCTATCTTGTCGAGCATAACTGAAGTAGGGTATGACTACTGTAATTTTATTTGCAGACGCCAGCCTTGCGCTTTGAATCAAAAGCAACAGCTCCATCCAGTCTTCGTTTGGGTTATTAGTAGACTGAACAATAAAAACATCTTTACCTCTTATATTGTTTTGGTATTGACAATAAATTTCCCCGCTAGGAAAATTGTTAATTTTAACGATCCCATCTGTTTCTATTTCCTCCTTACATTTAAGTATTTTGGAAATGTTTTTTGCTAATTCTTTATTTGATC
>CAJQGZ010000002.1 GCA_905478065.1 uncultured bacterium
AGATTACATAATCAATCCAACAATGGCTCTGTTGTCAAGGACCATACGACCCTCTTCAAGAGATCCATAATAACCGATTCTCTGTTGACGAGAAGAAAATTGGTCATCTGCGACCAAGTTAAACTCTCCGCCAGACTCAGAATCAACAGCTACGGCGCGAACTAATGCGTCACGGCTGCGATCTAAACCAAGAATAAGCTCTTCTGTTGCACCATCAAATACGCTAGATGCTGTTAAAGAGCCATGGTCTAAGTATGTAGTAGATCCTGCCACGGTATCAAATACAGTGTTGAATCGCTTGCCTACGCCCATTTCTAACACTTCCATGATAGAAACACCATAAAACTCAGTCAAGCCACTCTGAGAGAAAATCTCAGACCTAACATTATCTGTTAAAGCGATACCGTCAGTCTGATTATGTGGAGCAGCGCCATTAGGAGCTTTAGTGTTGACAGGGTTGTATGCCATTGCACGAATGCTTTCAACGACTTCAGGAGAAACCAAGAGGTCAGTTACCCCGCGACGAGCACCACTAGGAGTACCGCCGACAAAAGAAGCGTTAATTCTTTTAGCTTTAGTGAATAACTTGTTTAAGTCATCCAATAAGAATCTATTGGCTTGAGCAGTACGGAAAACATGCTTATTAGCAGCAGTAACACCGCTAGTACCAGTGCTAGCGTTAGCTGCAGCGGTAAACAAAAGGTTAGCAGATGTTCTCTCTTGCTTTAATAAAACTTCCTGAGCAACTCTTGTGAAAGTTTTGCCCACTACGTCTAAACGTGAACGAGAAGCATATTTACGGTCAAAAGAAACAGCAGAATCTAAGCTGTAAGTGGTGAACTTTAACTCAGCAGCAGTTGGCTGCACGTAGTTAGTAGGTAAACCACCAGCGACAGACTGGCTATAAACTTTGATGTAATCTTCGTCGAAAATGTCGTGATAGAGGTCCAAAGGAATGGAAGGGTTGTCATCAGCGTTAAACTGGAGAGAAGTAAATAAATTACTAATCGTAGGAGCATTGTTGATAACTTCCGCCAAAACTGGACCAATAAATTCAGCTAAAGCGACTTGAGCGGCATATGCAACATCTCTGTTACGTGAAGCCATCGCTTTGACTAATTCCAATTGATCATCGGTTCTTTTTAATGTAATATTCATTATTTTTAAAGTCCTTTCTTTTTATTACGCAGTATAAGTGCTACTTAAAGAGCAATCCAACTGTACGAGCGCATATTGCGCTGTGCCAGTTCCTGCGAATTGATCAGCCACACCAAGCTGAGAAGTCCTGTTTCCAGTTCCCAAAATGGTACCAACAATGGTTTCTCCTGAAGTATTTGCCCAAGCAATACCAGAGAGTTTACCTGCGTTTGCAGAGACAATAGCGAGATTACCGGGAGCAAAATTTGCGTCCTTCTCGAAAGCTGCCTCATCAAATGTAAATAATCCTTTAGTTGCTACAGGCACAGCCTGTCCGCTAAGAACAGCTTGAAGCTCGTCTTTTTTAACTGGATTATAGATGAGTTTTTCACCGTTTTCGTCGGTTTCAACTGTTTGTCTCAAGGTTACACCGAGAACGGGAGCGTCTTCGGTGGCAGCAGTGGCTCTTAATGCTACTGTAGGATATTTATCTGCGCCCAAGAAGGGGTAGTCAGTTTTTCCAAGATAGCTAGAATCGATCAAGTCGATAACGTCTTTATTAAGATTGCCGCTTAATACCTTGACCATCACTCCAGCACTACCGTTTCCGTTAGTGCTAGGCGTAGCGTCAACTGTTTGGTTTGCAAACAAATTGACCACATCATTGTCAGAATATTGTCTGAAGGGTAATAATCTAAGTGCCATAATTTTTAATATTTAATTTGAATGTTTTCTTTATTGAAAGCTTTGCTAAATTTTGCAAGAAGAGATTCTTCTTGAGCTGAAGCTCCATTGTTATTAACAGGAGCTTCTTCAGAAGCTTCTGCTCTATCTAAAACTTCTTCGACATCAGTCTCAGAAGCTTTAACTTCTTCTACTTTCTTTTCAGGAGTAGCCGTTGGTTCTGGAGCTTCGATAGAAGCAATACGTTTTTCAACTTCTTGATCGACTCTCTTGGAAAGCTGTTCTTCTTGCTCCAACTTAAAAGCTTTACTTTTATGATGAAGAAGTGAATTTAACTTTTCCTGATAAGTCTCAAAAGACGCCTCTGAACTATCCAGCGCTTGAACTTCTTTTGCAATAATAGCACGATCACTATCGGAAAGATCAAATCCTTCATCGACAGTTTCCATTCTACTATTGAAAATTTCTTCTGCTTGTTGTGCAGCGATAGAACCCTCAAGATCAGTAATCCTGTCTTGAGCAGTTTTTAGGTTCTCTTCCAACTCAGTGATAGAAGCTTTTGCTTTTTCAGCGTCTTCAGCAGCTTGAATTTTCTCTTGCTCTAAGGTGTCGCGCTCCTGCTGGAACTCTACATCTTTTTCTCTAATCTTGTCAGCGACAAAGGTAGAGATACTAGCAACAGCCTCTTGCGAGAATTCAGCTTTTTCAGAAAGCTTGCTATCAAGAATTTTCCCGAACTCTTGTATGATTTCTTGGGTATCCATGATATCTGTATTATTATTTATTTTTACATTATTTTCACTGTTTTGTGAAATTTTTCTACTATTTTCTATAGAAATTGTTTGTTTTTTTGATTCATCAGCGTTTTCTTCGGAATCTTTTAGAGTAATATCGTCGTTCTTTTCTATAAAAATTCCTTGAACATCTGCTGCAGGATTAGAAGTAAAACCAATACCTAAAGGAAAAACTTCTCCGGTTACTAACCTATAAACAGGGTCTCCGTTGCTTAGTTTACCAGATCCACCGAAACTTTTTAGATATTTTTTCATACCTTCTATTTCATTTGGTTCTGTTATTATCCTTGCTTGTTCTAAATCTGTAGACCCGACAGCTATATGGTAATCATTAAAACCTAACTCCCAACTTGCAGAAATTTTATTGTAAGCTTCGCTCTCAGGATCACTAGCTTGAATTAATGCGTTAGCAAATTCTGGGTTGACTGTCTTATAAACTACAGCAGCTAAAGAAATGTAATAAGGGTTTTTGCGAGAAGTAGCCTCTTTAGAAGTTAAAATTTTATCATTATTTAAATCTGTGAATCCTGCGTTTACGATATGACCTACGACTTTTTCTTTTTTGTGCTCTATATTGGTAGGCTTATATACAAAATATTTTAAAATTTCATCGGCAGTTTCAGAGTTTATTCCGTCACCGTTTTTATTAAACTTATTGACAACAGCCGCGTTAAAAGCAACGCCAACTAAATCAATATTTTTTTCAAGATCTACGGAGCTAGGAATCAAAGGGCGCAAATTGTTCAACGATGCCAAACTAATAGACAAATCATTTTCTAAATCATTTGTCGCATAAATGCTAAAGCTGAAACTTGTTTTGTATTTGAATTCTGATTGATCCATCTATGGTTATTACACTTTTTTATTGCAATTTGGAATTTTTATTGCTGTGGTATAAAATCGCAGCGGCATAATCGTCTAATAAGTGGTTGGCGCTAATCTCTGAAACCTTTTTCATAGTATCAAGTTTTAGCATTAAACTGTTATCATTTAAACAGGCTTTTGCCTTTTGTTCCCATTCGTTTTGCTCAGTAGAGACAATGATGCTTTCGCATATACGAGCTAAAATTGATTTTTGATCTTTGTTCAATCTTTTCTTTTTAAAAGAGGACCTAGCTTCGGAAGTTATAAAAGCATAAAGCTTATTCGTTTGATCTACTATATTCTTTATACCATCTACAGAATATTTTTCTTTTGCAAAAGATTTTGCACCACTTGGCCTACCGGGAGATTTAGGTATATTTGTAGTTTCTGTTCTAATAGTTTCTTCTTCTTCGTAGAATGGGACACCACCAACAATAGGGTTGTAAAATCCTTTTTTTCTATCCTCTATAAAACGTTCTTGAGATTTTCTTAAATCCGCTTCTTTTGGAAAAACTCCAGTTTCAATAACCTTAATCCCTTCTTCTGGAGGAAGAATGCCAAGCTCCATCATACGAGTGATAACACGCTGAACCTGAGCCGAATCTTTAAGGTCTATAGTTTCAAACTTAGCTTGTGGCACATCTCTAAAACCGAAATCCTTACATAATTTTTTTATTTCTGTTTGTAAGAAATCATTAAGAAAAGCCTCTCTCGCTTCATTTAAACGTTGCAAAAACATTTGAGCTTTAATTTCTGTACTAGCAAACTTTTCTTGATTTAAGATTATATTCTGTAAACCTTCTTTAATATCCTGATTAACAACTTCATATTTTTCAGGACCAATAACCTTTTTAAGATCTGGAATAATAAATTCTGCGCTTGTAGTATAATCACTAACCAAAACTCTCCCAACACTCTGATTTTGGAATAAAGTTTGCATTGCTGTGATATTACGAGGATTAACCCCACCTTTATCAGGAGTTGTTCCCATTGTTATCAATAATACAACGTTCTCAATGGTTCGACAGATAGATTGATCTATCTTCTTCATCTCCATCTTAAAATTTATATCATCTAAAACTCCAAAGCCAAAAGGCACAGCAAACGGTTCGTAATCTTGTTTTTTGTAAAAAGAATACCTCAATTTTGTAGGATCTAAGCGGACTTTCATACCATCGGTATAATATCCACCTTTATCTATTTTCTTTTGCATCTCTGTAGTTAACGCCTTATAAAGCTCTTTATCTTCATCTGTTTTCGGGTTTTGAAGGCGCTCCAACTCATACTCACTCAATATTTTTTCATACAACCCGTTTTCAAAAGATGTAGATCTTTTCGCCGCCATATCAAAAG
Organism: uncultured bacterium; assembly: GCA_905478065.1. GTDB lineage: Bacteria > Fidelibacterota > Marinisomatia > Marinisomatales > UBA1611 > TMED80. The sequence continues at coordinate 4,833 of CAJQGZ010000002.1, forward strand.
GATTCAAAAGGATATATTTAATTGGCAGCTTATTGACCTGACCAATCAAACCAATATTTCTAAGTTTCGTAAAATCTTCTAAATTAAACTTTCCATCAATAGTATAAAGAAATACATTACCACTACGATAATACTCCCTAAAAAACTGATCTTTTAAATTCCAAATTTTAATTTTCTTTAACCAAGCATTAATAAATGTTCTAGATCTTGCGCTGCCACCTTCTAAGTACAAAGTGGAATTAGCAAAATCCGACATCATATCAACAGAATTTCTAAAAATAGCGATATTGCAATAAGCTTTTTGGCACAGCTCTATAGCATCCCTGACATTAACGCCATCAATACCATAATTATATGGCGACATACCATTTCTAATATTCGCATATGGAAAAATTTTAGGACCTATAGCTGCGTTATTTCTTCTTGATGCCACTTCATTACCGTTAACAGATGTTCTACTGTAAGCTTTAGATTCGTAAGCATAAAAAGGCTCTCCTACCAATTGAGGCTCATATTGGTTAGCCTGCTGGTTAGCGTTAGCCTCAAACATATCTGACAATGGTTGACCTTTATGGGTGTTGAATTTATCCCAGTAGTCAGATCGTTTTGTATATTTTCTTTTTGACATCTTATAATATTACACAAAGTTGAATAAAAGTTCCTTATAAAGTATAATAAAAGTTAAAATGTAACTTTCAACTAATTAATAAACATAGGAGTAAAAGTTTCGAAAGCATCTTCTATCCCTTTATCATTTGAATCAAAATGTATCTTTGCCATCCAGTTTCCTAACACAAGAGCAGAATACGAATCTTTTCTAGCTTTATCTGGGCCAGTTTGCCTTCTTAAATTAGGAGGCAAATCAAATGTTTGGGTACCTTGGGCTGTCGTAGTTATTTGAACTAAAGCGCACTCATTCTTAGTTAAATCTAACATGTCAGATTGATGCTCAATAAAATCTATCATTTTTGCAGATGCTGACTGTTTAGATTCATCAGATGTTCTTAAAAACTTTAATTTATCAATAGGTATACTTTTATTTCTTTGCTTACTGTAGGCTTCATCTATAGCTCTAGAAGCAAAAAATATACGTCTATGCTCAAAGTTCGCCTGCAGTAATTCATTTGCTTGCCTGATCCATTTGCTGGTTGGCTTTCTCAAATAAACAATTTTATCATCTGAATTGTTATACTCCACCTTGAATTTACGTAAATCCGACTGGTAATCTTCGGGATTATCGAATGACACATCAATTGTTTTAAGTTTTTTATCTTTTGATTGAAAAGTTTCACTTTCATTACATGCTTGTATAAATTGTACCCCTCCATTGTAATCACCAACTACTTGAACTATATTAAAATTATCTAAACAATATTTAAAATAAAATATATGATGCTTTAAAGATGTTCCTGATAAAGCATAACTATGAACCACAGTTGCTTTTTTTTCTTCATCGTGTATTTTTAAAATTTGTATAGCAAAATCATCTGAACCCTCTGTTTGAGACCAAGAAGGATCGAATGCTAAAATATATTTAGCTCCCGCATCTCCTTTTACTTCCACAGACGGATAGTCGCCCTCAGACACTGTGCACAAGGCCATTTTGCTAGTCTTGAAGTAACCAGAGCTATCATCGGTGAAAACAGCTCCAAACTCTCTATCAAACTGAGATTGACTCATTGTAGCTTTAGCTTGATTAACAAGGTTTTGATCGTATAATTGATTAGGAGCACAATCATAACCAAATTGCATAATGCACCGAGAAGCTTTATCTCTTTTGTTTTCCTGAGTTATTAAAAAATCGAACTGATTATAAAGTTTATATAAATATTCGAATTTGTAAGATGCAGAAGATAAAGCTATCAATTTATTGTTAGGCCATATAAAACGATCCTCTTCTTTCATTTTACCTTGCTCTATAAGCATGCTTTCTAGACCATGAACCTCTTGCCTTTGAGTAGGATTTTCAACCACAGATAAGAACGGGACTATAACCTCATTATAAATCCTTTCTGGCATCAATAAAAACTCATCAATAATAATTCTTTGAAAACGAAAACCTCGCAATTTTTCACCGTCACCTAAAGGTAAAGCTCGTATTCTACTTCTACCAATTTCCATCAACCACTCATCGTTACCTTTTGAAACTTTAGTAATACACTGTTTAAAAAAAGCTGCTTCAGGTTTAGCGGCAATATCCTCTATTTTTTTAAAAATCATTTTAGACTGCCTAAAAGATTTTGAGATTATACCTATTTCTACCCCTTGGTTTAATAACGCATCTAATGCAGCATAAATACCCGTAGAAAAAGATTTTGACATTCCACGACTCCAAACACCTAAAAAATAATCAGTCTCAAACATAGACTTTACGGCCATATGCTGAAACGGAAATAACTTAATTCCAAATATTAAATCTGCAGCGAAAGAAACATTACCTCTTAAAAATTCATAAAGAGCAAGTTTTGATTCATGCTCTTCTAAAAAACCTTCTAAAGATAATAATTCTTCGTTAGTCCTTATTTTTGACGGCGGTCTATTTTGATTTCCTTTTTGCCAACTCATGGTCTATAAAATATTGAAGGTCCGACCCCCATAAATCTTTTCCGTAATATAATATGCGTGGAATCAAGAATTTTGAATTTTTTCTTCCTCCCGTGAAAATAAACTGGCATCTTCTAGGGAAATCATACATAATATCTCGCATATTTTTTAATATGTAATCTATACTAGCTTTGCGTTTAAAGTATTTTTGTTCCGCTATAATTTTATCTAAAGAAGATTCTACCACTACAAACATGTATGCGTCCATGTCTTGCGTTAACTGAATCTCTCTTCTAAACCTATCTAGATTAGCTGTTGTTAAAGTTCCACAGAAATCATTTGAAGATTTTCTGTCTACAAATGTATAACTATAATGATCACCTAACAAAGTGTAGTCTCCAAAAGATAATTTGTGTTTTTTTGTGTTAAATTTAAAATCTAAAGGTTTTTGTTCTCTAGTATCTATTGCTATTTCTATATCTTTAGGCAAATCTCCATCGAAAAAATCTAACGGAATATTTTTGTCAAACATTAAATCTAAATCGCATGATTTAGCGAAATGAGAGTAACTGCCAAACATCTTTTTTATAATATCTAGTTTAGGCAAAAAGCAGTGCTCAAGCTCCAAATGGAAAGGTAAAAAATTTCTTTTTTTATCATAAACCCTTCTAAGTATTTTGGATTGAATGTATTCTTGAGCATCTAAAGGGTCTAGTTGTTCAAGCCACTTATTCATTTGAATTCTATTTGTAAAATCTTTATTAAAATAACTCTCGACATCTTTAAAAGGTAAAAGGTCTCCAGTTAATAAATTTTTACGAGCATAAAACTTAACATAATATTCTGCCAAATGCATATCATGTTGCTTGATATGTTTGTGTAAAGATCCTAATTTTGCAAAAGGCTTATCGCAAACTTTGCAGCTTAATTCATATTGCATCATTTTTACTTATACCTAAAACTCTAGCTTTCCAATCCGACATTTGCTCCAGCCTATCCGCTTCCTCATAAACAACTTTCTTTTGCATATCTGCCATCTGAATCATTAGTTTCCTTTCTTGTTCATCTTGAAACAATTGAACTAAAGAAATGATTGAGGCATTTCGTTGATGTTGATTTTGAATCCTTTTAGAGCGTTCTCCATTTAACTTAGCAAGCATTTTATCTATACGATTTGTACATTGATTATATTCTTCAGCTTTAGTTTTTAACATCTCTGTTAGTCTCATAGTTAAATCGTTTTGCCCTTCAGTCTCGTCAAACATTTGATTCAATTTTTGTTTTTGGATTTCTATTTCTCTAAGGTTAACATAATCCATACAAACATTAATATACAAATTTAACTCGTCTGATGTTAAGTCTGGCTTATCCCAAGAGCTACGAATATATTCGCTTTCAAATAAATCTCTAGCTTCTTTAGTAATATAAGAATTGATAACCTGTATAAATCTTGGCGCAGAAAGATATGTTAAAAGCCTCTCCAAACATTTTCTATCTTGTATGGATATTTTTTCTATATCAAATTCTTTCATGATAATTTTGTTTATCCTCCTTATCAATGTAGTCAAAGCTCTTGGTGGAGAATATTTTTCCGCTACGACTTCATCTCTTAAATTTATTTGATCAAATTCACTATTAATAAATTCTGACATTAAAACAAATTTTTGACTTTCAAAAAACTTTCTACGTTTAGATTCTTCTGGCCAAATTATTTTAGCAACTTCTTTTTTTGTTAAATCTGGAGTATAGTGTCTTTTTATAAACTCTTGCTCCTCTAACGATAAAAAAGGTTTAGCGTCAGATTTTTCAGCATAATCAGAATGCGTTGTTGTTTTTATTGTCGGTTGAGGTGGTAAAGGTGAAGTTTTTATTTTTTTTTCTTTTACTTTTGTTCTATACTTTAAGCCTTGTTCTATCCAGAATTCTCGTATCGCTCTCCCCCTACTAGTAGTGCCTTTTTCATCTGGGCTATTCCACAACTCTCTAATAACTTTGATCAAATTTCCATCATGTTTTTTAAATAAGTCTAGACTTTTCTGCTTTTCTTCTTTAGAAAGTCGATAATGCGATGCCATTTGGTTATTCATAAAAATATATCATTTCTTTCTAATAGTTGTTTAGCTATTTTTTTGTAAAGATTCTTTAAATTTTTTATTTGTTTGTATCCAGCTTTTCTGCCTTTTTCTGTCGTTTTATAACCTAAAGTCATAGCTATAACCTCTTCATCTAAATGATCTACGAATAACATTTTGTAAATAATATAATGTCTATCATTTAAAAAGTTTCTCATTAAATTGTGCAAGGTTTTTGCTGCGGTTAAAATGCAAGCATGATCAGAAAATGCGGAGCTTTTTTTGTAAGAAGAGTTTTCTAGGGGAACGGGGACTTTAATATCGTATGCGTTTTTTTTGCTTTTTTCCCACTTCGCATAATCTGGGCACTCAGAGTTTTGCATACCGCTAGACGTAAACCCACACAAACTATGATCAGACTCAGAATAAGACTGATTATACTTGCAGTTTAAACACGGCCTTGCGAAATTTGAATAATTATTTCGCAGAATATTTTTCATCTGATTAGAGATGATTTTATTTATCCATGGTTCTATAGGCCTAGATTGGTCCCATTGCCCCCATTTTTTAAAAATATGAATTCGTATCATCTGGGATACATCTTCAAAATCTAACCAAGCTAAAGCATTTAAATGCCACTTGTAAAATCTTTTTCTAATTTCGTTATCAACAACACCCGTTTTATCTTCGTATGTGTAAAGCTTATCCCCCATCAATATTATTAGGACGGCTAGATCCGCATTCAGAAGTAGATTCTTCCTCAAAAATCTTTTTAGACATTTTTTTGTAACCTTTGATTTTTTTATCGTTATAGTTAAGTTCTCTCGGATTCATCGGGTTACTTAAAACATCTCCTAAGGTAACCTGATTGCTACTATAATCTACATCATAATCTAATTTAGAAATGTTGCGAAATGATTCGCTTTCTTCCTCAAGTCCTACATGTTTAGATTCAAGAGAACTAACTTTAGCCCTAGAGATTGATGAACCAATAGAATTACCACACGATTGACAAAACTTAGGTTTATTGAGCGTATACAAATTTTTGCTCCCACATTCTGTACAAAATAAACTAGCCATACTCTTAATATTATTTTTAATTATTTTAGTTTTTCAAGTTTAGTTATGATAAACTTAAGTATTTCACTTCTTAAAATATCTTCTTTGCCAAAATTAAAGACATGTATACCATTCTTTTTAGAATCTTCGTCATCGAAATTTTTAGCTATTTCATTTAAGCCGCTTTTACCATTTATATCTGATTGCATCAAATCTCCACAAATAAAATATTTAGCATTTTCGCCTATACGAGTTATTAATGTGATTAATTCTTTTTTTGTAAAGTTTTGAGCTTCATCAGCTAATACAATCTTATCCCTCCAGCTTGCTCCACGCAAATAATTAATAGGAGCACAACTAACTATCCCCTCATCAAATAACATCTTAATTCTATCTTCTTTAATTAGTTCTTTAAGTTTTTCTTCTAAAGGCATAGCAAAAGGATTAAATTTTTCATTCATATCTCCCGGCAAATGACCTAAACTTCTTTCCGCACTTTCAGCTATAGTTCGAACATAAAAAATATCGTATAGATTGTCCATATTGAACAATTGCAATGCTGCATAAGTAGCTATAAAAGTTTTGCTGCTACCAGCAGGACCTAAAACAAAAATCATCTTAGTATTCTTATCAAAAGCTATTTTTAAAAATTCTTTTTGTTTTTTTGATAATTCGAACTTATTTAATGCCAATTTATATTTATTCTGGAATTCCAGAACCGTAGCCTCAGACTCTTGCTCCACCTTTTTACGTTTGGTCATATTTTTATATATATTACACTTGACATAAAGATTTTACACTTTATTATTATAATATATGATATTTCATGTGTTATCTATCCCAATGTATCCTACTCAAAAGGAGATAACTTTATGTGCTTTCGTTCAAAAGGTATATAAGTTTTGCAAAGAAATGACACAAAGAGGTCATACAGTTTATCATTATGGCCACCCTGAATCAAATGTGCCTTGCACTAAACATTTTGATGTTATAGACGCCAAAACCTACAATGAAGATTATGGAGGTAACACTTGGAAAGAGATGTACGGCCAAAATACTCAAAATGAAACTCACAAAAAATTCAATATTAATTCTGCTAAAATTATAAACAAAAATATAAATGACACAGATTTTGTTTTAGCTTTTTGGGGCTTTGGTCATAAAGACTGTTGCGATCAAATAAAAAAAGGGTTCATAGTAGAAGCCAGCATAGGCTATGACTCTGATTTTGCAGCGAATAGGGTTTTTGAATCTTATGCTCAACTGCACAGAATCATAGGTACTAAAAAAACCCCAACTTTTGCCGATGTTGTTATCCCCCCGGGATTCGAAAAAGACGATTTTATTTTTTCAGACAAAAAAGAAGATTATTTTTTATATTTAGGACGCATGGTAGATTGTAAAGGTGTTCAGATAGCACAGCAAATAGCCCAGTCAACTAAAACAAAAATAAAATTTGTAGGGCCTCAAAATCAAAAAAATAAACTAAATAAGCAATGCCCATATTCTGAATTTATTCACACGGTGAGCTATGAAGAACGAGCAAAACTTCTCTCAAAAGCTAAAGCCTTACTTATGCCTTCTTTATATGCTGAACCATGCGGATGGACTATGATAGAAGCGTTTTTTTCTGGAACCCCAGTTATATCTACTGACTGGGGAGGTATGAGTGAATATAATATACAAAACACTACAGGCGTCAGATGTCGCAGCGCAAGCGAATTTTATTTTGCAACTCAAATATGCGAGAATTTAAACCCTTCGTTATGCAGATCCTATGCAGAACAATATTTTTCATTAGAAAGTATGGGCGATAAATATGAGAATTATTTTAATTTACTCTTGCACGGATTCGAAAAAATACACACAAATTTTAAATATACAGCTTTTAGTAATCCAATTTTTAAAAAAGTAGTGTAATTTATTACAAAGTTAATTAATATAAATATATGTCACATCAAGATTTTTCAGGCGATTATACCTACAATTTTGTCAGATTAGACCCAGAATGGAACAATTCTTTAAAAACTGGGATCTCATCTTTAGTAATAGGCTTAACATGCACTTATAGTGGAACAGACTCCTATGGCTGCGAATGCATAGAGTCTCAATATGTAGATGGGTCAACAGGTTTTAGCCCATTGATCACTTCAGATTATTTGTCAGGGAATATAGAAGAAATTTCTAATTCTTACGCTTCTGGCAATAACTGGTGGTATTCCTTAAAATCTAGCGTTTCCGGCAGGATTGATCACCCTGTTACAGATACGACTTTCCCTTTTCCAGAAAGCGGCAATCCAGTCCCTCACCCTCCAGAAGACTGATCTTCTGAAAAATGATTATAGAATAAATAAGGGCTTTTAGCATAAGTCATATCTATATCCTCCGAAGACAACTGATCTTTAAAGATCTTAAACTTCGGGGGATTTTTTTTATCATAAGGTTTTATAAAATCAGCATTATGCCATCTTAGCAAATTGTTTGGCTGAACACACATGTTTCCATCATCTAAATCAATAAAATGGTAACATTTAGTATCTTGATCATTTGCATAGCCTACATTTAACTCGTTCAGATCCCCTTCATAATCATCAATAGTAAAAATATATTTACCGCTTCTGTATTTTTTATCGCGACAAAAGACATCAACTCTTTTATTTTGTAAAAACGAAAATGTCGTAACAGCGATATTATTAGCCTGACAATCCCAAGTTTGCAAAATAGATAAACGTTTTTCTTCGTCTTCTGATATTTTATCATATTTTTCGTCGCTAGCAAAAGCTGATATCGGCATTTGCCAAAAAATAGCACCCAAACAAGATTGAAAATGAAAATGTAAAGGCCTATTTATCATAGACTTAACACCAAATATATAACCTTCAGTTAACCCCTCATCATCATTGTCAAAAATATAAGAATTTCTAATAAAACACTCTATATAGGGGGTATTTGCGTTTAATTGTGCCATATATATATTCTACACAAAAAACTCTTATTCAAATAAAAGCTTGAAAAAAAAAATAATGAGTGTAATATATGTGACATATGAACAAATTCATACTATCATTATTAAGTATTGTTGTGTCAGCTAGTATCGTGGCTGACGGAGAATCAAAACTCAAAGCTAGTGTTAATGCTGGATACACTTCAAACTATATCGTAAACGGATTAGCTAAAACAGGCTCTCAGGCCTTCGCTGGAGTTGATATCGGCACTGAATATTCTGGCATCAACACTTACGTTGGAGCTGTCGTTTTAGACGCTGGATCAGGGCTTGACGAATTGCATGCAAACGTTGGGGCAGGAAAAGCTATTAACCTATTCGAAAGTTTTTCTTTAAGAGGCGATGCTCAAATTTTTCAGCATCAAGTCGCAGCAGGAGCAAATTCCACAGAAGGCAGATTGACTCTAGCCTTAAACAATAAATACATCACTCCTTATGTAGTTGGCACTTATGATTTAGACGTAGCTAACACAGGGTATTCCCAAAAGGGTTATATTGTTGGGTTAAAGAAGAGCTTTGATGTATTTGGGGTTTTTAATTTAACCCCCTCTGTTGAATATGGCCAGATGACTGACTACGAAACTGCTAGCGTAAAACTAGACGCATCAAAGATGCTATGGGATAAATTAGAAGTTTTTGGTCAAGTTGGTTGGTTTGATAATAACTTTGATGTTGTTAATTATAACTTCGCAACAGAACAGTTTGTGGGAGACGTAGCTGCTTCTGCTGGTGTTCGATGGAATTTCTAATTAGAAATAAGTAAAACTATAAAGCGGTCACTGCGTAGCGGGGGCCGCTTTTTTAGTAATCGCATTCGCACTTGCGTCCCCGCCCTTTTTTGTCTGATGCATATTTTACCCCCATGATAGTACCAACAATACTAAAACTATTGGTAAGCAAAATGCTAAACATGTTACTCCAAGAAGACTCTACGGTTTTATTTTCAATACCGAATATTAAAGTAGCAGCAAAAAGAATGGAAGTTATCACTCCAACGCCACAAATAACCCATAAAGCAACTTTTACAATACTACCCACTAATTCATATTGAATTCTTTTTTGAAGAACGTCTAAGTCATTCTCCACAGTCTGCTTTGCTTTTTCAGAAGCTTCTAAAGCTAATTTAAGATCTTTATTTAATTTTTCGTTATGAGCTTTCCATTCAGTAAGTTCTTTATTTTGTTGCTGAATGGTTTTTGTTATTTCAAGACGTTTTCTACGATTTTCTTTATCTCTACTGATACAATCTTGAATATAGCTGCTAAAATCTGTACTAGACTGTGAGACTATTAATTTAGAGATATTACCCTCCAAAAATATATTTTTTTCGGCGGCTAATTTTATTAATTGCTTTTCTATTTCATTGTTTAATGTTATCATCGATACACCTTGAAGGGCGCAGTGCGCTCCTTATACCCCTCGAAATCTTTAACAAATTCCTCTAATCTGGGTTCAATTTCATCTGATTTGATAATCCAAAATTGAGCTCCAGCTTTTACAGCTTTGGCTTGTTCCTTCTCGTCATTAGAACTTGATATGATTCCTATAACAACTCCATCACCATGAACGAAGTTGATTCTCCTACATAACTCTATACCGTCAAAACTGCTACCAATAATATTGAGATCAACAAAAATGCAATCAGGTTTAGTTTTATTTTGTTTCACTAATGATTCAAAATGTTTTTCTGCTGCATCAGCGTTATCTATAGACATTAAATTTAAAGTAATATCTAGCAGACTACATGCATCTTCAAAAACTAAATGAAATAAATTTTCATCATCTACTAATAATATTGACTCAATCACATCCACTATTGTAAAATATACACCAAATATTTAACTGAGAGACTAACCCTTTGTATTTTTTGATTCGGTTATATCTTTGTTGTAATCGGTAATATCTCCTAAATTTATTTTGAACCTAGTGCCCGAATATGGTTCCGGTAACTTTTCGCATGAGACTTTAAAATTATGCTGTTTCAATATCTCTACGCAAATATTTAAACCCAACCCCGATCCAGTTTCTTTTTGACCTTTTTTTCTAGTATAAGCACCCATTAATTCTTCAAACCCCTTTTGATTTAAACCTCTTCCGTTGTCTTCTACAAACAAATCATGAGTGCTTTTACTGTAAAATATTTCAACCTTTTTGCTAGCAGAATCGTTATACTTAAGGCCATTTCTTATTAAGTTATCAATAGCTGTACAAAATAAAGATTCATTGACTTTTAGTTTAGGTAAATCATTTATTAAAACTTGATCTTTATAAGCTGTACTGACTAGATAATCATTCAATATAACCTTTAAATCATATTGTTTTTTATCTAGGATCGCTTCAGGTTTTACTAAATTAGTAAACTCGTAAACACCTTTGTAAACCTTTTGTGTATGACGCAAACCTTCCTCTATCATTTTTAAAGGAGTTTGCAACCTTAAATCATTTATAATTTTATCATTTAATCTTCTTTTTAAAGATGATACTCCTCTAGGTATGTAAGTATTTATTCCGCTATGCATATCATGACGCAATATTTTTGCAGCATGCTCTAGGTATGAATTCTTACTATTTATCTCGTTTTGCTGAAGAATTAAATCGGTTATATCATGCCTTACACTAATAAAGCCCTTTAGTTGCCCATCTAAATCAAGCTCTGCTTGAATCCAAGATTTAACGTAATACAATGATCCATCTTTAGATTTGTTAATTACGCACGGGTGATACCATATCTTTTTTTCTTTAATAACTGTTTTGTACATATCTTGCCATATTTTTTTAGGATGATAGCCTGAATTTACAACGTTATGATTTTTACCTATAACCTCTTGCAAAGTATAACCTGCTACTTTTAAAAACTTATCGTTTGCATAGGTTATGTTCCCCTTAGAATCAGTTTTACTGATTAAGCAAGTTGCTTCTAAAAGGTTATCTTTTAAAATTAATTCGCTTAACGTTTTTTGTTGTTGATTTTTTTGTTTTTTTACTTGTCTTCGATAACACCCAGAACACACTAATTTAAAATAATGCCATAAACTCTTTCCACTAGTAAATATATTTCTTAGCATAAAAATAAATACACTAAATTAGAAAAAAACGCTTAATAAGTGTAATATACAATAAGATATGGCTCAAAGATTCGGTGGAAAAATAGTTACTGATGGGTTAGTATTGTGTTTGGATGCACATGATGCTAAGTCGTATGCTGGTGAACCTGCGAACAATTTGAATTCAGATACAAATGATTATACTGGTACTTCTTATTCTTATAATGGGGAATGGACATCTAGTCCAACAAGATTATCTAAATCATATGATTCTACTA
>CAJQGZ010000003.1 GCA_905478065.1 uncultured bacterium
GAGTCTTCAGCTTCTACCACTATATCAAAAAGCCTTAAAGGAAATTCATCTATAGCTCCTGAATTTATATTAAGTCCATAATTAATTCCTGAGATTTCAATGTCCCCTTCTGCGTCTGGGCCCCCATTTCCTGAGGCAGAAAACCAATCAGCCTTTGCTTCATATTTTTGATTATTACTAAGGGTCAGCCAGTTATCAATTGGGGCTCCATCTGCCCATCCGTATCCGCTTCCGGTGACAATAGACCTAAGACTGTTTGGGTCATTATAAAATTTAGTTAATACAAAGTTTGAGTCCTTAGCTGGGGACTGGTATCCAGTAATTTCTAAATATATCTTGGTAGAGGGCCAGTTATTGGTTGATTTTTCTCTAAAAGTTATCCTGTATTGATTATTTTGATTGGGTATCGTTATTTCAAAATCATTAGGGTCGCCTCCTCCTTCTAAACTAGTTAAAATCCCTTTTTGTGTAGATTCCCATGAAAACCCCGGCTCTACTGACTCTAAAAGGTTAATTGTCGAAGACGGCGTTGAAATACCAAGGTTACCTTGAGAGGTTAATTTGGTTATGCTGGTATTAAGGACTAAACTATTAGTTATTGCGGGTTTAACATTATCAATTCTCCTTATCATACCGTAAGAGCAAGCTTGCTCTTTGGAGATCGCAAATACTGCTATCCAATATTGTTCTATATCTGGAATAGTTAAATACTCACCCAGTATCATATTAGCATCCTCTCCGTTAATCCTTTTTCTCCGAGAATTTTCTATTTTTTCTTCTTCATCGTTTTCTCCTAGGATTAATTGATTGGGTATTGTCTCTACAACAAAAGGTGAATAAGAAGCATACCTAGAAGGGTGAATAACTTTGATGTTATTAGTGTCCGAGGGTCGATCGGTAGCTGGGATATCGTTTACATCAGTAAATAATGCGACTACATATTCCATTTCTAATTGATTTTGTTTATCAAAATTTACAATAAAATTCTTTGTGAAGACGGAGCTAGTGCCTACTTGACTTAAATCTTCTTTTATGTAGGAAACAGATGGGGCAGCGATGGAAAATTCAACTTCCAGAGTATTGTAAGAGGTTTTATTGTCGCCTACGTACGCTGTTCCCTCTTGTATGTTAAGCAAAGCACCTATGTCTTGATATGATGTTGACGTATTTATCGTTGTTGAAGCAGACGGCAAAATTCCCGTAGGAAACACGGGACTTTCGATTTTTGCTTTATAAGTCTCGGGGGGTTCTATCAAATCGTATTTACCGCTAGCGTACGCTAAAGCTGAAATAGAATATACGTCCTCTTCTTCTTTGACGTTTAAAACCCTGTAATTTAAATAGTGGCCACTGACAAATTCTGTATCGTTTTCGTCTGTCGGTTCCACGCTCCAGATTAAATTTTCTCCTGAAAAACAGCCTCCAGAATAACTTTGTTCTGAGGTGCTCATGTTTTCTAGGGATCCTCTCGTCCATACTCCTGTGTTTGTGTATCCTGTAATTACATAATCATCAAAATTCAAAACGTTCCCTGTGCCTCCAAATAAATCTCCTGTATTAAAAGTAATTTGGGTACACACCCCGGTTTCATTAGATCTAAAATTACCTGTAATTGTACTAGCGTCCTCTCCACTAAAAATAAGATTTTGGATTTGGGATCTTCTTATTTCATCTGCTTCTCCTGTGGTGGTATTATAAGTTGGAGTAAGTATTGAAAATTTATAACTTTTATCATTTGTGAAATTTAGAGCTTGGTCTAATATAACGGTATTAAAGTTTGATCCATTACTATATTTATTGGATATTTGAGTTGCTACTCCATCAGTACTGCTAACGTTTGCTTCTGCTCCTTTTATTACTGTATTAGTTCGGCCGCTATATTTTAAAGGGCTTCTAAAATTGTCATAAATTTGAACTATGTCTCCGGGGCGAAGATAAGACCCATCTCCTCCAATTGAAAAAGAAACAGTTTCTGTTTCAAGGGCTTCAGATTTTAATATCCAATCGGCAAATCTTCGAGCTTGTCCCCTACTAGTGCAACCTAAAGCAGTTGTCTCTATTTCTCTAATGCCATAACGACGGACAGATTCTTCTTCTTCTACATATTCGATAGCAGGTTGAAATAAGTTCTTTTTATCATTATATCTTACAATCGCAACACTGTGACGAGCTCTTTTAGAAGAGCTAGAATACGTGAACCCTCCTTCTGTAACATTTGAATTATTAAATTGGTACGAAGGAGTCATGAACTTATCTTGAACCGCAAAAATACTTCCATTAGAATAATAAGCGATACCTCTAAAAATAGAAGTTAAATCATTTAAAACTTTAAAAGCTTCTTCCCTCGAGGTTATTAAATAATTTATAGTGAATCTAGGTTCAAGACTGCCGTAGGTATCCGAAACAAGCTCATCGCAGTATTTTGCAATTTCGTACAATGTCCATTTATCTACTTCTGATTGATTAATAAATTCTCCTAACCCGTAACGAGGATTTGTAATTATGTCATAAAAGCACCAAGCAGGATTATCGGTCCAGACTTTTAAAGGGGCTGCTGTTGCGACACCACCTATGGTCGCAAAACCTCCATCCCATTCTACGTCTGTAAGGGGGGCTGATTTACTCCATTTTTTGTCAGCAGAGACATACTCAGAGTTTGTTCTAGGTCCTGTTCCGATGCCTATAGGGTTGTTAAAATTATTAGCAGTAGCGCTACTGTTTCCGTATGTTTTTAAAAGTGGATTATAGTTATTTGGTATTTTAACTTTAATTAACTTAGTATCGTATGCGCGAGATGGTACTCTAGTAAAACTTCTAGCATCAAATTGAGAATATGTCATAGCAGAGTAAGGGTATCTTAATTTGGTTCCATATATCTCCACGAGACTGTCTACGAAGCTTACGGCTCTATAAAAAGAAGTTAAAGGTTCAGGGGTTAATCTAACAATTCTAATTTCCCATCCTTCAAAACCTTCGCTGTCAGAAAAGTCGTTTTGGGATAAATCTATTACAGTAGATCTAATATAACCTTGATCTACTTTACCTGTAACTGTCTCTTTTATCGGTCCTTGCCATGCAGAACTAGCGCTAACTACAAATCGATCTATCTGATCTGCAGATTTAAACCTTTGATCAAATTTTGCCCTATAATATACGTTGTATTCTATAGTTCTTGCTTTTGTGTCTCCAAATCCTGTAGAAGCATCATTACATTTGAGCAGTTGTTGGGATTTTTTATAGGTTTTGGGGCCTGCTTGAACATTTTCAAAAAGTGCAGAAATTTTTATATTAACAGCTATTTGTTGTAATTCTTTATTTAAAACCGTATATGTTTTAGCGTATTTGTCTATTTTTACGCCCTTTTTTAGTTGAGCTGGTTGTACAATAGTTGGAGAATCTTCTCCGCCCTTTATCTCTGGCCCATAAAGCCTTTCTCCAATCGGTCTATTTATAGATAGGTCAAGAACCTCGTTCGTCGTATACCCAGCGTAAGTAGTCATTTGGCTATTAAACTTAGGAATATGACCCTCAGGAAGGCCTTTGCTTGTTTCTAAATTTATAGAAGGAAAATTATAGAAACCATCTTTATCCACTACTGGTACATCGTTCCAGAAAACTGACTGAAGAAAGCCTAATTCTGGGTTTGATAGTCCGTCGCTACCAGTAGCTAACCATGGTGAAAAAGTTACTGAATCATATCCGGTTTCATTTAATTTTCCAGCGTATGTATAATCACCAGATACAATACCTTCTATAACTCCTTCGCTAAGTAAGTCAACAACCTCGGAAAAAGATCGAGATACAACATATTCTCCGTCCGGATTTTTTACAGCTGATATATCTGTAACAACCGGCCTTCCCTGTTTTGGTTTTTTTTTGCTTGGCATTAGTTATTCCAATTTTGAGTTTGAGTTTCGAGCAAGCCTCCTGCGTTAGGTATATTATAAAATAATCCGTATTTTGTTTCTCCCCAAGTATCTTGTGGCTGAACTTCAGCATTTGTGTCAACTGTGTCAAGAGCAGATTGAATAACGTGACTTCCAATTAAAAGCCTACCGTAACCTACGAATACAGGGCCTCCTTCTCGTATAGTGTTCTGAGGCCCAGCAAATGTATAAGATTGAGCTCCGCCTCCTTCTATTTCTCTAAAGTCTCCAAATTTAGGCATAGGGGTCATTAAGTTTGTAACACCGGCAGCTACCAAACCTATACCTCCAATAATCATAGCTCCTTGCATAGCCGTCATAGAAGCAAGGCCTCCAGCTGCCATAGCTGCCCCTACTCCGGTCCATATTAAAGCTATCCCCACTACAATTGTTATAATAGACATCATGTTATCAGACCCTTCTATGACTGGTATAATATCTATACTTTTTAAGTTATCTTTTTCGAAAACTAATTCAGACTCGCAAATATCCTCTAGTAAATCCGGATTCTTTCCTTCTTCTATTACAAAGTCTTCGTTATTAATAATTACACGGTATTTTATATCTTTTTTGTCATTTTCCATAAGCTGTTTGTAAAGCTTATGACTATTACATTCTATTGCGCGTATAGCTTCACCTACGCTTTTTACATTCAGCTTCCAATCAGATCTTCCCATCTGGTTAGCTAAGACTCCATGGATTTTTACATTAACTAAATTTGTCATGACGATATATTGTTATTATTTTATTTTTATAAATATTACTTAAGGATTCTATACACAGATATTTATTTCTTGGGTGATGCATTATCTGATTATTGCCTAAATAAACTGCTACATGGTTTGCTCCTGCTCCTTTTATAAATTCAAAAACTAGAACATCATGTTTTTTAAACTCTGATTTCGGGGAGAGTTCGGATATTGGTAAATTGGGATCATTTTTATTTAAGCTGAATAAGTCTTGAATTAAGTTTGGATTTTTTTTATGCCAATCATTTCCTAGATTATTATATCCAGCTAATTTAATTCCTAGATTTGAATAATACTCTTTTACAAAAGTATAACAGTCGCTTTCGCCTATCTTAAAAATCCTGTCGTATAGAAAAGTTTTATTTTTTTGGGGATGAAAGGTTGAAAAAGAATCTTTGCCGTGACAGTACAAAAGAAAAGGGAGCTGATGAGCTCTGCTGTGTAGGATGTCATTTGGAGAAAATCTATCATTGTTAGAAAGATGCGAATGATATACCGCTTTTATTGATCCTTTTTGGGTTGCTTTTAAATAATCCCTAGGAGATATAGAAAAATGTTTTTCTGGAATCTCTGATGTATTTGAGCAAGCTTGAATATTTAATGACCCATTTGATTCAAACACTAAGCCGCAACACTCTTTTGGTTTTTCTTTAAGAGCGTGTTTTTTTATATCAGACTTTATTTTTTTATTTAAAATCATTTTAGTTGAGATACTTTTCTTGCTGCGGGAAATCCGCCGAAAGGGAGTTGTCCTTTTGCTATAGTGCATCCATCATCATCTACTGCTCCTTTGCTAGAGCCCCACCTTAGCCTACAACCATTTAAAGATTTAGAACATTCGTCAGCTATCCAATATTCGGTATTTGGGGGCATCACTTCAGACCCTAAAGCTTCTTTTTTGCAAACAAAATAATATTTAATGTCATCTTTTAATATATATACAGCGTTACCTATTTTATATTCGGTATTATTTATCCAAAGGCCTAAGTCTTGAATCGTAGTTCCTATGGGTAGTAGTATTGACATTCTTTCGTCCCTTTGGGTTGCTGTGGGCAACGCTTTTTTAGGAAGCCCGTATCCTTGTGCTTGTGTTGGTGATGGGTTGCCTAGTTTTGATATCTCCGCTTTCTTTAAAATTGGTGGAAATTTATCATCGGTATAGTCTTTATTTTTTTCTTCTTCTTCAGCGTGTTGGTACCAGCATCCTATTCCTCTATACTGCCAAACACATTTATCCGAAACTATTACTCTTTTTGGTAGTTTAGTCCCCTCCGTGTCTAAAATAGAAGAAAGTTGATATGTGAGAACGCTTTTAGTTTCTGTTTGCTTTCTTTCTATAAAATAAACGTCTTTTGGCAACTGAGCATAAGGGTCGGGTTCATAACCTTGTGGAATTTCTAGGACTTTTTTACTATTATGTATACTTCCACTAAAATTTATTCTGTCTAAATATTTAGCAAAAGTTCTTATTCTGGTAACTTTACTCCCAATTATATCTCCAAATTCTCTTATTTGATTTTTAAGTAACGCTAATTGATCTGTGCCGGACTCTGATTGGCTTGCAATAGTAAGAGTCGGTTGAGGAAGGACTCCTTTGGTTGTTGATTCAAATCCTTCTGCCTTTATTGGGGCTGGGTAGTAGGTTTTTCCTCTCCAGACAATAAAAGAATTTAAAATTTTTGTATCATTGTGAAAACGAAGTATTCCATCATTTACGTTTATATTTGATGCTCCTGCCGTTCCGATTCCTATGTTTCCGGCTTGAGCTTGTAAATTTATTCCTTTATCTTTTATTAAATTATTTAAATCAATTTCAAATAAAGTTACTAGATGAGAGGTACTTAGATTTGATAATTCAAAATTTAATGATTTTATAGAAGACTTTGCTCTATTCTCATCATGATATGGTATGTTTGGTGTTGGCATATTTAATTATTGGTTTCTATAAAGGTAGCCTTCATAGTATAGTTATCATGAAATGTAAAATTAGAATTAAAATTAGAGCAATAGAATTTTTTATTATAAGTGGCGTCTCCATAGATAGGTGGGAGGCTCTTAATGACAAAACTTTCCACTCCTTTTCTAGATTGTAAAAAATGTATAATAGCTTTGGCTTCAGCTTGATTTCTCATATCAAAAGAAACATCAAGTTTTATTAGGTTGTTAAAAATCCCATCAGGACTCCTTTGTTCGTATCCGTTTCCGAAGACGACGACATTTGTTCTGGGTTGATGGTTGACGTTAAGGTTATAAGATGGGGTCCAAAGGAAATATGGTTTACTTTCTCCTCTAACATTAATATAGCCTCCCCAGTAATCAGTATTGGTGATTGCTTGGTTGACCGGCACATCTTTTAAAGCGTAATAGTAGCTTTGCTTTCTTGGTACTCCGGAGTCTCCAATGCTCTGTGATGTAAAAACTATATCATTCTTCGAATAGCTTTTACCTGAATTGTGAAGTGGTACATTGTATATGCTAGTAGCCATTTTTTACCTTAAACCTTTATTTATTATATTACACCTAAAAAAGAGTGTAAAATAAAGATAAAGAAATGTTAGGAAGAATAACAAGGGAGGCGGAAAGCCTTACGATAAATGGTAGTGGAATTCAAGGGGTCCAATCCATCTCGGCGAACTATGCTTCTACTGCTCAATTTTTGAATAATTTAGGAGTAAATGATGTAAAATATGCTCCTCAAGGCCCCCAGCAAGCAACTATAGACGTAAATACTCTACTTACTCATACTTTATCACCTTCTGCTCCTGCTTTGTCTA
>CAJQGZ010000004.1 GCA_905478065.1 uncultured bacterium
TAGGATTTGGCGGCTTAGATCATTTAATTCCAATTAGTATTTTTTTTATATCTTCAACAATCCTTTCAAAGTTCAATAATCATCAGACTATGAATCTTGAAAGTAATCGTAATGCTGCTCAGGTTTTTGCTAATGGGGGCTTAGCTTTGCTTTTATGTATTATTAATCATTTCTATCCTAACAACTTTTTATATTATTCATTCATTGCAGCAATCGCAGCCGCAAACTCTGATACTTGGGGTACTGAAATTGGAAAGTTTTCCAAAACAAACCCAATCGATATAATATCTAGAAAAAAATTAGAAACGGGAGAATCGGGCGGTGTAACTGCCATGGGAATAGTTGGATCTTTATTGGGGTCACTATTAATTAGTCTAACTGGATATTTATTTAAAATTGATGTTAAATATCTAATGATGATATTTATGTCTGGTTTTTTTGCCTCTCTTTTTGATTCAATAATAGGAAGCTCATTCCAGAGTCGATTTATATCAAAAAGTGGTTTAATTATTTCTGAGTCTTATATTAAAAACTATTATCTTTTTACTGGGGATAAAAGACTGAACAATGACGCCGTCAACTTTCTTTGTACAGTTTCATCACCTTTATTTTTAATTACTATCGACACAGTTTTATAAAAAAAAGAGCCTAAGATAAGGCTCTTTTAGATAATAATAATTTCTAAATAATGCTTAAATCACTTTATAAACCAGTAACCCAACCATAACGATTAAAGAAATAAATATTAAAGAGACGCCTATATTCCCTTTTTTTATTTCTTCCCATTCATCTATGTCTGTTGATAACCAGTCAAAAACTTTCAAAGCAATTCCTACCCCAAATGCAAAACCGACTGCTGCTGTAACAGACCAGCCTACGGCACGCACATACTGTAATAAAGTTTCTTCTAATCCTAAGCCAATCATAATTCCTCCTTATGAAGTTTGTAAATCAATTTTTTGCATAAACTCTGAAGAGTCTAATGTACCTGCAGCGAGCTGAATAGCATCATTGGATGAACACGTTGCTTCAAAAACCATCGTTTCACCCTTTGATGAAGGTACATTCACTCTAATACTTATTTCTTGTGGAACATACGCATTGGAAAGTCCCAAGCTATTTTGATGTGATACAGCTTGCCCAGCAGAGGCAAACCCTACTAACATAACCATTTCAAAATTATTTCTATTACTTTCTAATGTTAAAGAAAATAAGTTACTGTCAAAATCCATAGCGGATGCATTAACCGAGACTCTGTATGAGGAGCATACACTTTTTATTTTCTTTTTAAATGCATAATTAGCAAAAGTATAGTTAAAAACTAGAAGTGATAAACAAGTTAGAATTGAAATATACTTAGCTGTTTTGTGATATATTTTGTTCATTTGATTCTTAAAATTAAACTCTTGAGAGTTTCTAACAAATATTAAAATACAAAATTTCCAGATTTTATTACGTCGCGTATAGGGTTTATTGAAAAGTTATAAGGAATCTCAATAAGTTCTAAAACATCCCATATAATTATATCTGCAATTTTGCCAACCTCTATTGAACCGCTTGTTTTATGCCTATTTAATACTTTTGCAGGAATGTATGTACTGGAATAGATTGCATCAGAAATATTCATTTTCATATATAAAACCGATAGCATGATAATAAAGGTCATTGATTGAATATTACAACTGCCAGGATTATAATCTGTTGCTATAGCAACATCTAACCCCGTATTTTTAAGTTTTTCATAAGGTGCATACGCTTTTTCCCCAAGGAAAAATGTAGTCCCAGGTAATAATACTGCTGTTACATTTGACTCTAGCATATGCGCTATATTTTCATCATTAATTTTCATTAAATGATCTGCGGAGACGCATTTTAAGATTCCAGCAATACTGGAGCCACCAATGTTTTTAAATTCATCAGCGTGAATTCTTGGAATTAGTCCATATTCACAACCCATCTCTAAAATTCTCTTTGTTTGCTCTAGATTAAAATATCCTTCTTCACAAAAGACATCATTATACTCTGCTATCCCTTGTTTTGCTATTTCTGGAATAACGACTTCACACAGATAATCAACATATTCATCGGGCTTTTTTTTATACTCTTTTGGGATTGCATGAGCTCCCATAAAAGTAGGAACAATATCAATCAAATGAGTTGATTTAAGGTCATTTAAGACTTTCAAAGATTTTAATTCACTATCAAGATTTAAGCCATATCCACTTTTTGCCTCAATTGTTGTTGTACCTAGTTTCAGAAAGTTATCCATTCTAGTCTGAACTCTATTTTTTAAATTTATTTCTGAGGCTGACCTTAAACTACTGACGCTACTATTAATACCTCCTCCACTTTCAGCAATTTCATCATATGATAAACCATCAACTCTCATTTTAAATTCTCTGTGCCTATCTTCAAAAAAAACTGGATGAGTATGGCAATCAACAAACCCAGGCGTTAATAATTTATTTTTACAGTCATATATGTCATCCGCTGAATTCAAATTTCTACCTATTTCTTTTATTTTCCCGCCCTCAATGACTATTTCTAGGTTCTTGCTTGACACCATAGAATCCTGTTCAGAATCATAAGAAACCAAAGTACCAACATTCATTAACTTTAAAGAGTTATTATTCATTTTATTTAGGAATATCTATCGACCAATCCTCAGCGTTAGTTATAGCATCAGAATAACCAGCATCAGCATGGCGAACAACTCCAATACCTGGATCATTTGTCAAAACCCTAGAAATTCTTTTATCCATTTCTTCTGTTCCATCAGCTACAATGACCTGACCAGCATGAACCGAATATCCCATTCCAACTCCACCACCATGATGAATTGATACCCATGTCGCACCACTAGCAGTATTTATTAAGGCGTTTAAAAGAGGCCAATCAGCTACAGCATCAGAGCCATCTTTCATTGCCTCTGTTTCTCGGTTTGGAGAAGCTACAGATCCACAATCCAAATGATCTCGTCCAATTACTATTGGTGCTGATAATTCACCTTTTTTAACCATCTCATTCAATTTTAGACCAAACCGTACACGGTCTTTATAGCCCAACCAGCAAATTCTTGATGGAAATCCTTGAAATGAAACTTTTTGATTTGCCATTTTTATCCAATGACATAGAGCTTTGTCTTTAGAAAACATTTTTAAAGCAACTTCATCAGTTTTATATATATCATTTTTGTCCCCAGATAAAGCTACCCACCTAAATGGCCCCTTCCCTTCACAAAAAAGAGGTCGGATGTATTCAGGTACAAAACCTGGTATGTCAAATGCATTCTTAACACCTGCTTTTTTTGCTTGTGCTCGAATATTATTACCATAATCAAAAACAATAGATCCAAGATACTTCAATTCTAAAAGAGCTTCGACATGAATTCCCATAGACTGTATGGACTTTTCTATATATAAAGTTTTATTTTTTTCTCGAAGATTTTTTGCTTCATCAATACTATAACCTACAGGTATATAACCCACTAATTCATCGTGCGCAGAAGTTTGATCAGTAACAAGGTCAGGAATCACCTTTCTTTTAGCAAATAAAGGCACGACTTCAGCAGCATTACCAATAAGACCGATACTTAGTGGCTTTTTATTATTTACAGCTGATTTTGCCCATTTTAGAGCTTCATCAAGGTTGTTTGTTGCTTTATCAAGGTATTTAGTCTCAAGACGGCGTTTTACCCTGTTTTCATCTATTTCAATACAAATTGCTACACCTCCAGCCATTGTTACAGACAAAGGTTGAGCACCGCCCATGCCTCCAAGACCTGATGTCAGTACTAGTTTTCCAGCTAGATTTTCTAAACCAAAATGTTTTTTGGCTGCTGCAATGAAAGTTTCATATGTACCTTGAAGAATTCCCTGCGTACCAATGTAGATCCAACTTCCTGCAGTCATTTGTCCATACATCATTAAACCTTCGGCTTCAAGCTTATCAAAATGTTCCCAATTAGCCCAATTTGGAACTAGATTTGAATTTGCAATTAAAACACGAGGTGAATATGAATGAGTTTTTAAAACAGCTACAGGCTTTCCAGACTGTATTATTAATGTTTCGTCATGATTTAGCCTTTTTAATGTTTCTAATATTAAATCAAAGCTTTTCCAATCACGAGCAGCTTTACCTTTACCTCCATAAACAATTAATTCGTCAGGATCTTCAGCAACATCTTTATCTAAATTATGCTGAATCATTCGATAAGCAGCTTCGATTTGCCAATTTTTACAATTTAGTTTTGATCCAACAGGCGGTATAATATTTCTTTTCATAGTTTTTATTAAAAATATTTTTTTAATTTTTTCCAATAGTAAGGATTATCGACAAAAACATTATAGGAGAATATAGATATATTATTAAACCTCATATTCCTTAACCTTTTTATTTTTTTTCCAACTATTCTAGCGCTTTGATTATATGTAGAAATACCAACAATGATTTTTTTATGATATTGAGAAGGAATGTTATCTTTCACCATATACATATTTTGAACGAATTTATCATTATCCACTACATAATTCATGGGGACAGCCCAATCTAAATAACCAGCAGATAGCCATAAATCCCATTCTTGAAAGAATAGTAATTTAGCATCATAAATATTAGGCTTTACAGCAGCGGAAATAATTGAATTTGGCAAATTTTGCTTTATTAATTCTTTGGCTTCTTTAACAAACCTAGTAATCGAACTTCTCTTAAATTCAGAAAAAATAACATTATCATCTTCACCATAATTAATAGCATTTATTTTATTTAATACCCTATACTCAGTTAATCCTGTTTCATTAAATCCATATTTTGTATTATGAAATCTTATATAGTCATAATGAATTCCATCAAGTAAGTATTTTTCAGATAATTCAGATATAACATTTAACAAATAATCTTTAACAGATGAATTTGTAGGTGCTAAATAGAAACCTTCTCCATCTATTTTCATAGAGTTTTTATCACTAAGATATTGAGCGGTTTTTATATATTTATCTTTATTAGATCTATCTAACCATTCAGGATTTTTGAGTAAAAGATGCTTTTTTTGTTTAGGTAATGTTTTTGAAGACCATAAATAATAAATATTGATCCATGCATGAATTTTAATACTACTACTTTTGTTAGAAGTTATTAAATATTCTAACGGATCAAAATCAGCATCAACAAGGTGTGATTTTGGAACAAAACTTGAATTATAATAAGCATCACCTCGTCCTCTTACTTGCGCAAAAATATGATTGAAACCATTAGTTTCAGCAAAATCTAGTACGTTATCAATTAGGTCCTTACTAACCATATGATCTCGCACTACCCAAAGTGCTTTTACAGAGGGACTGTTATCTGAAGATATGAGAATGCAATTTAAAAAAAAAAGAAGAAGATACTTTTGACGCAAAAGAAAACGATAAGCTATCTTTAAAATTTACTTTTCAGATTTTTCAGAAGATAAATTTTCAACTGCCACAGTTTCGAATGATTCAACGAATTCTATGACCGATACAGGTGCTCTATCATTATCCCGATAACCAAGTTTAGTAATCCGAGTGTACCCACCAGGTCTATCAGAAAATATCGGTGCAATTTCTTCGAAAAGAATTCGTACAATATTCTTTTTAGGAATCTTCTTTATTACTAACCTTCTTGAATGAAGACTATTTTTTTTTGCTAAAGTAATTAAAGGCTCAATATATGATCTAAGTTCTTTTGCCTTTGGATCTGTAGTTTTAATTTTTTTATGAACTATCAACTGGCATGCTAAATTCATTAGTAATGCCCTGCGATTACCAACCTTCCTGCCTAATTTGCGTCCTTTTTTCTTGTGGCGCATTTGATTAACCCTCTTCTGCCATAATTTTGCTTATATCCATACCAAAATGAAGCCCCATCGAACTGAGTTTATCAACTAACTCAGTAAGGGATTTCCTTCCGAAGTTTTTATATTTCAACATTTGGTTTTCTTCCTTACTCACTAATTCATGAATATATTTGATACCAGCTGCCTGCAAACAATTAAAACTTCTAACTGATAACTCCATTTCATCAATTGCCTGATTTAATAGATTACGTAATGCTAATGTTTCATCAGAAACACCTTTTGAAATTTCTAAAATTTCCGGATTTGCAATTGCTTCAACGAATTTTAAATGTTCTCTTATGTATGTAGCAGAGTAGCTAATAGCATCCTTAGGCGAAATTGAACCATCTGTTTGTACATTCATAGTCAAAATCTCAATAGGTTCTTTTGCACCTGGAACAGGTTTAACGTCATAAGTAACTTTTGTAACAGGATTAAATATACTATCAATGGATAGAGTTCCAAGCGGCAAATTAGGTAAATCGTTTTCCTCAGAGGGCACATAACCCATACCAATACCAATTCTAATCTCCATCTCAAGTTTACCACTTGAGTTTACTTCAGTAATATACTGTTTTGGATTTAAAATTTTAAATTGGTTGCTAGCATTTTGTAAATCTTTTGCAGTTACAATACTTTTACCCTTAAAAGTAAGGTTTATTTTGTCAGGATTATTATCCATTAACTTAAATCTAACTTTCTTTAAATTCATTATGATGTCAGCAACATCATCCTTAACACCTTTAAGAGTAGAAAATTCGTGATCGACACCTTCGATTTGCAGATGAGTAATAGCCGCACCAGGTATACTAGTAAGCAAAACTCTTCTCATAGCATTACCTAATGTAATACCGTAACCCCTACTTAGCGGTTCAATTGTAAATTGACCATCCGTTTTTGATAAAGACTTTTCATCAGTTTGAACTATTAAATTAAATGATTTATCCATTGAAAATTTATCCTTTTTTATTATCTTAATTTATTTTGAGTACAGTTCAACAACTAGCTGCTCATTAACTGTCAAATTCATTTGATCTCTTTCTGGAACACTTAAAAAAGTTCCAGTCATTTTAGCTTTATCTAGATCAAGCCAAGCTAGATCTATATCGCCTTTAATGGTTCTAATTGAATTCAGAATTATCTCCATCTTCTTACTTTTGTTGCGAACAGATATTTTATCTCCAATTTTAAGCACATAGGAAGGTATATTAACTGCAATATTGTTCACTAAAAAATGCTTGTGATTTACTAACTGTCTAGCAGCCGGCCTCGTTGGAGCAAAACCGAGCCTGAAAACCACATTATCCAATCTACTCTCAAGGAGTTGCAGCATATTAGTACCGGTTTCTCCTTTAAGTTTTTCAGCTTTTTTAAAAGTAATTTTAAATTGTTTTTCTAACAAACCATACATGAATTTTATTTTTTGCTTTTCCTTTAGCTGGGTCCCATAGTTAGATATTTTTCCTCTTCTAGTTTGAGCATGCTGACCGGGGCCATAAGGTTTACGGTTTAACAACCTATCATATTTTGGATTGCCAAAGATATTCTCGCCGAATTTTCGAACCAATTTCCCTCTAGCCTGATTTGTTTTTGCCATATTAAATATTCTCGTTTATTTTTTGTTATACACGTCTTCTCTTTGGCGGACGACAACCATTATGGGGTAGCGGAGTAACATCTTTGATGGATGTTATTTGTAAACCAGAGACTGCTAATGCTCTTATTGCAGATTCTCGACCGGCCCCAGGCCCTTTAACCTCAACAGATATACTAACAATGCCCATAGAAAGAGCAGTCTCAGCTACCTTTTGAGCTGTAAGAGTAGCAGCATATGCTGTGCTTTTTCTAGAACCTCTAAAACCAGATGAACCCGCCTTTTGCCATATGAGAACGTTTCCAAATTTATCAGATATCGTAACGTGTGTATTATTGAAAGTTGATTTAATATGCGCGATGGCATTTGGATCAACGACTTTTTTCTTTTTTTTCTGTTTGCTTTCAGCCAAAACTTTACCTCAATTTTTAATTAAATAGCTTTTTTACCTAAACCAATTGTTCGCTTTTTACCTTTTCTTGTCCTTGAATTGGTCTTCGTTCTTTGACCATTAGCAGGTAAACCTCTTCTATGTCTTATGCCTTTATAGGCACCTACATCTTTTAGGCGCTTGATATTCATTGCATTAAAAGATCTAAGTTCACCTTCAACATTGATTTCTAAGGAACTGATAATCTCACGAATCTTACTGACTTGCTTTTCAGTTAATTCTTGAACCCTTTTTGCTGTATCTACTTTAGCTTTCTCGCATATTTTCAAAGCTGTTGATAACCCAATGCCGTGAATATAGCACAGAGAAAAAGCAATTTTTTTATTTCTAGGTATATCTACACCAACTATTCTAGCCATTCTATTATCCTTGCCTTTGTTTATGCTTAGGAATTTCGCAAATGACAAGCAGTTTTCCTTTACGCTTCACCACTTTACATTTAGCACACATTTTTCTTACCGAAGCTCTAACTTTCATAAATTATTTTTTCCTATATACTATTCTGGCTCTATTTAAATCATAAGGACTCATTTCAAGAGTCACTATATCACCAGGTAATATTTTAATAAAATGCATCCTCATTTTTCCACTTACATGAGCTAAAACAATATGACTGTCGCCTCCGATCTCTACCTCAACACGAAACATTGCATTGGGCAAAGTTTCTTTAATCGTACCATCAATAGTTATTGGTTTTTCTTTAGCCATTTTTACCTTGTCGTGCTTAAAATTCTAGGACCATCTTCCATAATAGCGATTGTATGCTCAAAATGAGCAGAAGCTTTTCCATCAACTGTAAAAATAGTCCACCCATCTTCAGATGTATATACTTCTTTTTTTCCAAGATTAATCATCGGCTCTATTGCAATACACATTCCAGCGTGTAATTTATAGCCCTCTTTTGGTCGACCGTAATTTGGAACCTGAGGCTCTTCATGTAAATTTTGACCAATGCCATGACCAACTAACTCTCTAACCACTGAATACCCATTAGATTCTGCATGTGTTTGCACAGCATACCCAATATCGCCAACACAATTTCCAGGAATAGCCATTTCAATACCCTTGTTTAATGATTCTTCAGTAATCATCATTAATTTCTCTTTTTCAGCGCTAATATTGCCGACAGCAAAAGTTTTAGCATGATCTCCATAATAGCCATTCAATTCCGCACCGCAATCGATACCCACTATTTGACCTTCTTCAAGTTCAATATCATGAGGAATACCGTGCACAACAGCATCTTCAATTGATATACACAAAGTAGAGGGAAACCCCATATAGCCTTTAAAAGCAGGCCGAGCACCAGCTGAAACAATAAAGTTTTCTGCTTTTTTATCTAAATCAGATAGTAAGGCACCAGGGACAACAAATTCAGAAATCATTTCAAGTGTATTTGCTACAATTTGACAGCTTTTAGAAATCATCTCGATTTCATTGTTTGAACGCGTGTATACCATTACATTCTCCTCCGCCCACGTATCTTACCTTTTGTAAGAAAACCATCATAATGACGCATCATTAAATGAGATTCAAGCTGTTGAAGAGTATCAAGAGCAACGCCTACAATAATTAATAAACTAGTTCCGCCAAAAAAAGAAGCCAAATCATACTCGACATCCATTGCCTGCATAAGTATGTATGGAAATATTGCAACTACAGCCAGAGCCACCGATCCAGGGAAAGTCACCTTTGATAGAATATTATCTATGTATTCTGATGTTTTTTTACCTGGTCTAACACCAGGGATAAATCCACCTTGCTGTTTCATTTGAGAACTAACCTGAATAGGGTCAAAAGCAATTGCAGTATAAAAATAGGTGAAGAAAACTATCATCAAACCAAAAACTACCCAGTAAACTGGGTGCTCAAATGAAAACCATCTCATAATACTTGCAGAAAACTCACTATCAGAAAAGAAAGTTGATACAGTACTTGGTATAAACATGATTGATTGAGCAAAAATAATAGGCATTACACCCGCTGTATTCACTTTTAGTGGAATATGAGTATTTTGACCACCATAAACTTTACGTCCAACAACACGCTTCGCGTATTGAACTGGAATTTTTCTGGTTCCTTGAGTTAATAGTACAACAAAACAAATAACAAGGAACATGATACCCATCAGAACTAATTCTGAAATAAAAAGTTTTTCACCTGCTAGAACTGCTCTAATCTCATTACCAACAACAAAAGGAAGACGTGATATTATACCGACCATGATTATCAAGGATATACCATTTCCAATACCACGCTCAGTAACTTTTTCACCCATCCACATGAGCAAAATTGTCCCTGTAACCATACTAACTACAGCCGTAAAAACAAAAAGAGCGCCAGGATTAATTACCACTTGAAGTTCTTTTTCAAGAAAGACTGTGACCCCATAAGATTGCATTGTAGCAATCAGCACTGTTCCATAACGAGTGATTTGAGTGATTTTTTTTCTACCAGCTTCACCCTCTTTTTGTAATCGCTGAAAATAAGGAAGAACAGAGCCCATGAGCTGAATAATAATAGAAGATGATATATACGGCATAATACCAAGAGAAAAAAGAGAAGCTTTTTCAAAAGCACCACCAACAAACATATTAAATAAACCAAACAACGTATCTTGCAATCTATCAAAGGCACCAGCTAGAGCATTAGCATCGACACCAGGTATCGGTATATGAGCACCAATTCTAACAACAATTAAAATTGCCAGTGTGTACAAAATCTTAGCCCTCAATTCAGGAATACTAAAAATTGTTCTAATTTTGTCAATCATAAAATGATTATTTCTCCACCAGCTTTTTCAATTTTTTCTTGCGCAGAAGCACTAAAAGCAGAAGCACTAAATTTAATTTTTTTACCAAATTCGCCATTACCTAATATTTTAACAGGTTTAAGTGAAGATCTTATGTGACCGTTATCTTCAAGATAAGAAGGATCAACATGAACGCTAGATTTAATTTCATTTAAATCACCAATATTAACGACCTGATATTTTTCTTTAAAAATATTTGTAAAACCTCTTCTAGGTAATCTCCTAGCCAGAGGCATTTGACCACCTTCAAACCATGCTCTTTTTTTATTACCCGAACGTTGCCCAGCGCCCTTGTGTCCTCGCCCTGCAGTTTTACCTAAACCAGAACCATGACCCCTTCCAATTCTTTTTCTTTTAGATGTTGAACCTTTAATAGGAACTAATGATTCTAAATTCATTTCTTCACCTCTGTAACTTTTAAAAGGTAATTAACTTTATTAATCATACCTCTAATCTGGGGAGTATCAGATTTCACAACACATTGATTGAGCTTTTTTAAACCAAGAGCGGCAACAGTAAGCTTCGCTTTGGGCTTGTAACCAATAGTACTTTTTACTAATGTGATTTCTAACATAGCTTTAATTAAAAACCTCTCTAATAGTTATCTGCCTTTTATTCGCTATAGCAACCGCATCTTTAAGATTCAGTAAGCCATCTAGTGTTGCAAAAACAAGATTCATAGCATTTTTTGAACCATATCTTTTCGTTAATATATTATGAATCCCAACTTGCTCCATAACAAACCTTACCGGACCTCCGGCAATAATACCAGTTCCCGGAGCAGCAGGTTTTAACATTACCCTGCTCGCACCATGTTTACCAATGATTTTATGAGGAATCGTACCATTTATTATTGGTATTTTAAAGAGATTCCTCTTCGCAATTTCCTTTCCTTTTTGAATACAAACAATAACTTCATTTGCCTTACCTAGACCAATACCAATATGTCCTTTACCATCTCCCACAGCGACAAGAGCTGAAAATCTAAATCTTTTGCCCCTAGAGGTAACTTTCGCAGTCCTATTAATCTTTATAACAGATTCTTCTAATAAATCTAATTCAGATGGGTTGATTGTTGTCAATTTCGACTCCTTTAAAATTCTAATCCAGCTTCACGTGCAGCATCAGCAAATGCTTTGACGCGACCGTGAAAAGGATAACCATTTCTATCAAAAACTACGTTTTTGATTTTTTTCTTGATAGCTTTTTCAGCAATAGTTTTTCCAACTATAATGGAAACGTCAGTTTTACTTTTAGAGCTTTTAATTTCTTTCTTCAAGCTACTATCTTTCGAAGAAGAAGAAGCTAAAGTATTTGACTCAAAATCGTTGATAATCTGACCTTCGAAATGTTTATTACTTCGATATATAACAAGTCGAGGATACTTAGAATGAAACATTGATGTAGACTTACTTCTATTTCTTCTGCGACTTTTTCTTTTTATATTATTGTTTAAAATTCCCATTATTCACCAACCGTTTTACCTTGCTTAAT
>CAJQGZ010000005.1 GCA_905478065.1 uncultured bacterium
CATTTTCACCTTTAAGGTTATATATATTTGCATTTACAATTGTTCTTATTGGTAATTCATACTGAATCTTTGTTATAGGGTTAAATGGGTTTGGATAATTTTGCTTTAACAAGAATAAATGTGGAACAGGATCGATTTTGGTATCTAGCTCCCCATTAAAACAACTTCCAACTTCATATGAGTGTGGTTCCGCGGATGTGTTCCTCTCTAAACCATTATAAGAATATGTGTAATAAAACTGTATTATCTCACCTTCATTTGCATTTATTTGAAATGGAGTATTAGGGCTTACATTGTACCCTGGCGGTGTTCCCCCTGTGCTATAATAAAGAATACAAGTTGGGTTTCCCACATGCCCTTGACTTGGTATAAAAGTAAGCGTTGGGTTATTTATATCGTCAGAAAATTCATATGTATAGTCGCCATTGCCTGGACCGCCTATGCATGATGGCGCCTCAATTATTTCAATTTCAAATGAGTTTGATTCAGAAGATAAGCCATCATCGTCTGTTGCAATAACCTTGATAGTATGATACCCCAATGAAATGTTTTCCCAAAGGTATTCAAATGGTTCTTCAATTATTTCGGTAATAATTATGTCATTATCATAAAATTGAATTAATTCAATCTCTCCATCAATATCAGTCGCACTAGCAATAAGCTCTATAGAAGTTCCCTGATAATATGTCTCACTTAAATTGGATGTATTTAAGGAAACAGAAGGTGATAGGTATTCAGAATCAGAAACAAAAATATTTACGTAATCTTCTGATGAGTGAGAATTATCATCTACAATAAGTTTAAACTTGTATGTACCCTCTATTAATCCTGTGATATTTGTTTCTACAGTTAGTGGTGTTACTATACTTACAGTATTAGGGCCAAATATTTGAACCCATTGAAAATTTAAATTATCTGTATCAATATCTGAACTTAAGCTACCATTAAGAGTTGCAGTTGAATTTGGTAAAATTACTAGTACATCCTCCCCTGCGTTTGATAATGGTGGGTTATAATCTAAATTTCTATTAAACGTAAAATTTAACCTACCTAGATTAAATCCACCCTGTATAAAAACAATCCTTAGAACATGTTTTCCTGTATTTAGTTCAATGTTTTGAGAATTTCCCGTTTGCCAGTTATACCAATCCCCTGTATTAGCAGCATATATATTATCACTAACTATTTCTCCATTTATCTCAAAATGAAAAGGGCCACCTCCACCCGCAATATCTGAAGCATATCTATAGTCTAAGTCATAGTAGCCAGAGGCAAGAACATTTATCGAGTATTCAACCCATTCACCTGGCTCAATCCAGCCCAGAGTTGGTCCTTCGATATTTCCAGAGTATTCGACATCAACGTATTCATCAGTCCTATAGTCTCCTTCATTGTTAAGTGAATTATCAAAATATGAAATATTTTGGCCTAAGCCTCCTTCAAAAGCATCATATTTACCCGGTTCAATAATACCCGGGATATTGTTTTCAGAATTGTTATAGGCTAACTGTTCCCCAACAACAATTGTAATAAAATTGGTTAATCCAAATTCAGAACCAGAAAACATTTTACCGTAAATATTATGAGTTCCCAAAGACAGATTTTGGGCTGTGAACTCAAATGGTTGTGATGTTACCTCACCAATTAGATCTCCGTTATCATAAAACTCTAATCTTGTAATATTTTGATTTTGGGATTCAAAGCTAATTAAAGCACTACCATTTATGTATGACTGAACAAAATCTGTTTGTATTGAACCTGCTATAGCTTCTCCTCTATTTGTGCCCATGTCTTTTGGATTCACGGTTAATTGATATCCATCAGAAAAAGATACTAATAACGGTTCTTCCGTATAATTATGAGCGGCGTATGTAATCTGTCCATTCTTATTAAAACTAGCAGCAATTGGCCAGTTAGCTGTGATTTCAGACCTATATTGTCCTAATGCATTCATACTATGTAGCCAGTAATATGTTTGAGCATCTGAGATTCCAAACTTTAAAATTCTATCTGGATTCGAATTGTAAAGTTCAATTGCAGCAGGAGCATCAATATATGAAAGGTATTTCCAAAACACATCATGCCATAAATTTGGATTTATCTCATTGTTTAAAATCCCTGTATTGCTAGTGATCTCTGTCCATAGATTAGTAGTATATTCTAAATTATGAGATAAATAAAAAGACCCACCATGAATTGGATACATTTCAATACCATAGGAAGCTGCTATATCATTAGTCCAGAATGTCCCATTGTCATATGAATTCCCCCAGACCCTTGAGACTAAGCTATATTGTTGATTATCACCAAAGTTTCTATTGTACATATCAAACCAGTACTCATCAATAGCTGTTCTTTCAGTGGTATATAAATAAATACCTAGGTCTCTGATCTCATCATTACCTGTAACGCTTCCCCAATGTATTAATGAGGAATTAAACTGCATGCTTTCAGAGGTAGATTCTTGGTCATTGCCTTGAGGGAAAGTAGCAAATCCATTTGCCCAGCAGTGGCCTGCAAAAGGGCTAAAACTTCTTAAAAATGGGTAATTAGGGTCATCTCTATTAGATGATGCAGCATCTCTCACTAAATGATTTACCATCTCACCCCATTCATCTGCCCAACCGGGATCAAATTGTTCGATAAATGATGCAGCATGAATAAAATAACCCCAATGAAAATGATGATCGTTAATATTGTTATCTTGACCATGCCCTGAAGGGTAACCAATTAATGTGGACCAAGTAGAATTATAGTAGAAAATAAAAGCAACTTCAGATGAAGAAGCTGTTAACCAATCTTCTAACCTATTTTTGACTGTCACAATCATCTGATCTCTTGCTTCTGTATTACCTAATTCATGAGCTATTCTAGCGGTCTGAACTAAGCGGTTCATTACTTGGCCTTCGTTGTAAGAGTCGGTCCATGTTGCAAGTTGATTATTCTCAATTTGTGAAATTTTATTTTGTAAATCCGCTGGATTATAACTCTCACTATAATGGGGCAAATCTGGTAAAGTTGGAAGAATCCCGGAAAATAAATTTTTTGTACTGAAATTATTTCCATTTAACATTTTTAGTTCACCCCTTACGCTATTATATGAATATTCATATGGATAGGGTGACTCATCAGATAAATTATTCCATTGGTGAGGAAGTAAACCTTGTAAAATATTTTCGTATGAGCCTTCTTTAATATCTACTTCTACTAAAAAGTCAGTATAAACGACTGAGTTGTTATTATCATATGACCATTCAACAGAGGTATTTTGAGGAAAAACGTAGGCATATTTCTGTAGATCCGCGACAACTGAATTAAGGTTGCTGTAGTCTTGTGGCAGCATAGCAAGTGACCAATAATTTTGACCATTTAAGCTGGATGTATACTTATTACCAGATTGTTGCCAAGAACTCCCGGTAGGAGCATAAATAACAAAATCTGCTCCATTTCTGGCATCCTCTATTATCATTTTTTCACTTAAAACAGTGACTTGACCTAAGTTTACTTCTATTTCAACTTCTGAATTTGTGTCTTTATTAAAATAAATAAAAGGCATGCCTACGCCAGAAGTGGCTTGGAGGGAATTATTTTCATCTGTCCAGTCTAACGTTACAGTCCAATCAGAAAAATCATATACTTTTGCTTTAGATGAGCTCAATCCAGATAGACCAATAATTATTGGTTCTTGATCATCGTATACCCCCCATGGTAAATAACTCACAACTAAACCTTTATTTACTGTTTTAAGAGCCATCGGATAGTTAAAGAGATTACTTACATGGTCATTTTTTATAACCGAGGACCACCAATCATTAGTTGGTATATGCTTGTTTGAAGCTGGTCCAATTGTTTGTGGTTGTCCTGATGGATAGCTATTTCTTCCGGCCTCATCAGTACCAGGAAAACTAGTCGTGTAGCTACCAGAACCGACTTGAACAACTTGTGAAAAAACAAAGTTTATTAAAAATAATATTATAGTGTATTTAATCATGTTTAATTTTACTAAAATAATTAATTATTAATCGAAAATATTGTAAATACTTAACCTTGAATTATACTTTTGCATTTTGTGTTTTCAATTAAAAAAAACAAATCTTCCATAATTTTAAATACGTCCTTTAATCGTATACTGGTTTTTGTTAAACTCCCCTCCTAAAAATTTATAAATTTAAAAAAGAGACCTAAAATCAAATATGATTACTACATCTAATATTTCCATGCAATTCGGTTCGAAGCCATTATTTGAAAGTATATCCGTCGCTTTCTCTGATAAAAATAGATATGGCCTCATTGGTGCAAACGGTTCTGGAAAATCAACCTTTATGAAAATACTTACGGGTGAATTAGAACCTACCTCTGGAACCGTATCGATTGATAAAAATAAACGAGTTTCAAAACTGAGTCAAGATCAGTTTGCATATGAAGATATAAAAGTATCTGATTGTGTTATTATGGGGCACGATTTGCTCTGGAAAATCAAAAATGAGAGAGAAAAACTTTATAGTCTGCCTGAAATGACTGATGAGCAAGGAATGAAAGTCGCTGAATTAGAAGTTGAATTTGGAGAGATGGATGGATATACGGCTGAAGCGAATGCTGAGGAACTGCTACTGGGACTTGGAATTCCAATCGAAGACCACGACAAGCCAATGAGTTCTATTGCTCCAGGTTTGAAATTACGAGTACTCTTAGCGCAAGCTCTATTTGGCGACCCAGGCATACTACTATTGGATGAGCCGACAAACAATCTTGATATAAATACTATTCGATGGCTTGAAAACACGTTAAAAAACAAAGATTGTTTGATGATTGTCATCTCTCATGATAGACGATTTTTAAATAGTGTATGCACAAATATGGCAGATTTAGATTACGGCGAAATAAGATTATACAACGGAAACTATGATGACTTTATGATTGCAGCAACCATGGCCAGAGAAACACTTATGAACGAGAACGCAAAAAAACAAGCAAAGATAAAAGAATTACAATCATTTGTTAGTCGTTTTTCTGCAAATGCATCTAAAGCTAAGCAAGCTACATCAAGGGCAAACCAAATAAATAAGATAAAATTAGAAGATATTAAATCTTCTAGCAGGGTTTACCCATTTATTAGATTTAAACAAGAACAAAAAGTTCATAACAAGGTGGTTGACATCGAAAACATTTCTAAGTCTTATGATGATTTAAATGTTATTAAAAAATTTAATATGACTATTAATACTGGCGATAGAATCGCTATTGTTGGTGAAAATGGAATCGGTAAAACAACTTTACTTAAATGTATCATTGAAAGCAGTTTTTCTGATAAAGGTATTATTAAATGGTCTGAAAATGCATCTATTGGCTATTTTGCGCAAAATCACAGCGATGAATTCAAAGGCGATATAAGTTTGATTGATTGGATGGCTAAATGGAGTCATAAAGATGATGATCTAGAAACTATAAGAGGCACATTAGGTCGATTATTGTTCAATCAAGATGATATTAATAAACCAATTAGTGTATTATCTGGCGGAGAACAACGTAGAATGCTATTTGGAAAAATCATCCTACAAAGGGCAAATGTCATAATATTAGATGAACCGACTAATCACTTAGATATGGAATCAATAGAAGCCCTAAATCATGCTCTAAGTATATTTGAAGGAACAATTATTTTTGTTAGCCATGATAGAGAGTTTATCTCTTCTCTTTCAACTAGACTATTAGAAGTTCGAGAAGAAAAGATAGTAGAGCACAGTGGGGGTTATGAAAGTTATAGGACAGTATTAATGGAAGCTTAGATAAAAGTATTAATCATGTCCTCTTTCTGAAGGATCATTTACATCTTTGCTAAAAGCAGATTTTGAACCTGTCTTATTTGTAACTATTTTTTCTTCTAGCTTTTTAGATTGGCCATCATCTTCAGTTAGACTGGTACTTGAATAGTTGTTTTTATTTTTTTTTGTTAAAGGCATATCTTTATTAAGCTGATTGTAATTCTTCACCGCTTTTTTTTCTCCATTTAGATATTTGAGCAAGCCTAAAGTTAAAACTGTCACTTAAAGCTTGCCTACTAGCATCAATAATATTTTTCGAAACACCAATTGTTGACCACGACTCATCTCCATATGTGCTTTCAATCAAAACTCTAACCTTTGCGCCAGTGCCTTCTTGTTCATTTAATACGCGAACTTTATAGTCAGTTAGTCTAACATCTTTTAAGTGCGGAAAAAATCGAGACAAGGCCTTGCGAAGAGCATTATTCAAAGCATCAACAGGACCATCTCCATCAGAAGCTGTGTGCTCAATATCTCCATCTACCAAGACCTTTAAAGTAGCATCAGATTTTGCGCTATCATTTTCACCATGCGAAATATGTACGTTTGAATCTATAACAGTAAAAAAAGGACTATATTCACCAGACAGCTCTCGAATAATAAGCTCTAGAGATGCATCAGCTGCTTCAAATTGATAGCCTTTAAACTCTAAATCTTTTACTTTAGAAATCAGTTTACCAGTAATTTCTTTGGAGTTTTTAAAGTTTATATTTAATTCATTTGCTTTAAAGCTGATATTACTTTTTCCAGAAAGGTCAGAAACAAGAACTCTTTGCTTATTTCCAACTATGTCTGGTTTTATATGTTCATACATAGAGCTATTTTTCATAACTGCGCTAACGTGTATTCCACCTTTGTGCGCGAATGCAGATTTGCCTATGAATGGAGCTTGAGTGTTAGGATGCATATTCATAATATCATAGGTAAAACTCACCAAACTGGCAAGGTTCGGTAACTTTAAGTCAGTCTTTGTAGTTACATTCATTTTTAATACTAAATTTGGTATTACTGTTGCTAAGCTAACATTTCCGCATCTTTCTCCTACGCCATTTATAGTTCCTTGAACATGTAATGCTCCTGCTGATACTGCCGTTAGCGTATTTGCGGCAGCTAAGCCACTATCATTATGTGAATGAATACCAATTGGCAAAGAATATCGTTCAACAACTTTTCTTGTGACATCATAAATATTATTTGGGAGAGAGCCACCATTAGTATCACACAATACTAGTGTATCTGCACCGCCATTTACGGCTGCATCTAACATTTCTAATGCAAATGATTCAGATTGTTGATATCCATCAAAAAAATGCTCTGCATCAAAGATGACCCGCACTCCGTTTTTTGAAAGAAAAGCAACAGAACGCTCAATAAGTTTTGCATTATCTAGATCAGATATTCCTAGTCCATGTTTAGAATGTAGTTGCCATGTTTTACCAAATATCGTAATCACTCCAACCTCAGCTTCTAACAATGATAATAAGTTGTGGTCTCCCTCAACATTACTTAGCTTTCTAGCTGTAGAACCGAAAGCACATATTTCTGATTGTTTTAGGTTTATGGACTTAATTTTTTTGAAGAAACTTTTATCTCTGGGATTGCTTCCAGGCCAGCCGCCTTCTATAATGTTAATACCAAAATCATCTAATCGCTTAGCTAGTCTAATTTTATCCTCAACCGATAAATTAACGCCTTCACCTTGCGTTCCGTCCCTTAAGGTTGTGTCAAATAATTCTATTGCTTTATTTTTCATTTTCTAAACCTATCTAATTAAATAACCACGGAAATTTATTTTTATAATTATCTTCAAAGTTCTTTATAATGTCAATATTCTCTAAGGTTTGGCCAATTTCATCTAGCCCTTTTATAAGGGATTCTTTTTGATAAGGATTTATTTCAAATTTAATTTCATTATAAAAATTATCATTGACGACTTGATTGGTTAAATCAATTGTCAATTCATAGTTTTCTTTTTCTAGGCAATCATTAAAAAGAGTATTTATGTCTTTTTCACCTAGCTCTATTGGAAGAATGCCATTTTTAAAACAATTATTATAAAAAATATCAGCAAAGCTTTTAGCTATGATGGCTTTTATTCCAAAATCTTTAATAGCCCAGGCAGCATGTTCGCGGCTAGAACCACATCCGAAATTTTCTCCAGTCAATAACACAGAAGCTCTATTATGGGGCTTTTTATTTAATATAAAATTTTTATTTATACGTCTTATAGAATGATCTTGACCGGGTTCACCCATATCTAAATATCTCCACTCATCAAATAGATTCACTCCAAATCCTTCTCTAGATATAGATTTAAGATATTGTTTCGGTATAATAGCATCTGTATCAATATTGTTTTTATCAAGTGGAGCTACAATTCCTTTGAATTTTCTGTACTTTTCCATTATATGCTTTCAATATCTGTGAAATGACCAGCCACAGCAGCAGCTGCAGCCATAGCAGGACTTACAAGATGAGTACGCCCACCCTGCCCTTGTCTTCCTTCAAAATTTCGGTTGGAGGTCGATGCACACCTTTCACCTGGATTCAGTCTATCTGCATTCATTGCGAGGCACATAGAACAGCCCGGATCTCTCCATTCAAATCCAGCTTCAAGAAATATTTTATCCAATCCTTCTTCTTCTGCTTGTCTTTTTATTGGACCTGAGCCTGGAACTACCATTGCAAGTTTTATAGAGGTGCTAATTTTTTTATTTTTTACAACTTCTGCCGCTGATCTTAAATCTTCTATTCTACTGTTTGTACAAGATCCAATGAAAATTTTATCAAGCTTAATATTTCTGATTTTTGTTCCAGGAGCCAAGTCCATGTACTTAAGAGCTGAGGAATAAGATTTTTCTGCTCCAAGAGGAATTTCTCCATTTATATTCGTTACCATCTCTGGGGATGTTCCCCAGGTCACC
Organism: uncultured bacterium; assembly: GCA_905478065.1. Taxonomy (GTDB): domain Bacteria; phylum Fidelibacterota; class Marinisomatia; order Marinisomatales; family UBA1611; genus TMED80. Next base: position 8,747 of record CAJQGZ010000005.1, read on the forward strand.
ATAGAACTAACATCTTCTCCATTAATATCTATAATTTTGTCAAATGATGCGTTGCTATCAGAGTTAAGTGTCTTCCAGTACTTAACTGCTTCTTCAAATTTATTTTTTGATGGAGCATAATTTTTATTTTGTAAATAATGAATAGTTTTATCGTCTACTCCAATAAGACCTGCCCTAGCCCCAGCCTCAATAGTCATATTGCATACTGTCATTCTTCCCTCCATAGAAAGCGACCTAATAACAGAACCGCCAAATTCAATAGAATATCCAGTTCCTCCTGCAGTGCCAATCTTACCTATTATAAATAAAATTAAATCTTTAGCTGTAATCCCATTTGATAGTTGACCATTAATATTAATTAGCATAGTCTTAGATCTTTTTTGAATTAAACACTGAGTCGCCAATACATGCTCTACTTCAGAAGTACCGATTCCAAATGCTAATGTACCAAATGCACCATGTGTTGAGGTGTGTGAATCACCACAAACAATAGTCATTCCAGGTAATGTCAAACCTTGCTCTGGACCAATAATATGGACAATACCTTGACTAGGATCATTCATACTGAATTTTTTTACATTAAAGTTTTCGCAGTTTTCTTCAAGAGTCTCAACTTGAATTTTTGAAACGGGGTCAGTTATTCCTTTATGCCTGTTCTTTGTTGGGATATTATGATCAGGTACAGCAAAATTTGAATTGGTCCTCCAAAGCCTCCTCTTTGCAATCCTCAATCCTTCAAAAGCTTGTGGAGATGTGACTTCATGAATATAATGTCTATCTATATAAAGTAAGTCAAAACCGTTTTTATTAGATTTAACACAATGGGAATCCCAAATTTTATCGTACAGTGTTTTTGGTGTCATGTTCTACACGTTCACAGATTCTTCAATAAATAAAAGATATCTACTGTTTTTATCATTTTCATATTGGTTTAATGCGTCTAAATAAGCTTTAACACTTGCTTTGATTGTATCGGTTGATGTTCCCTTTGATATATATAAAGAGTCATTAATAAACAGTCTTATTATCACTTCTCCGAATGCATCCTTTCCGCTGGTTATCGATCTAACCTTGTAATCATGAAGCTTAATATCATAATCAAGCTTTAAAGCTCTCTTGATAGCTTTAAAACAGGCTGCTACAGGCCCATCACCTGTTGCAGATTCTTGTTCAATACTATCTGGTGTCTTTATGCGTACAGTAGCGGTGGGTATAGTATTAGTGCCATTATTAACATGAAGGTAGTCCAGTTCGTATGAGTTATTTTTATTCACATTTCTATCGCCCATCAATATTCTAAGGTCATCATCGAATATTTCTTTTTTCTTATCCGCTAATTCTAAAAACTTAGAATAAACTTTATTCATCTCTTTATTAGTAAGCTCGTATCCTAATTCAGATAACCTAGATTGGATACCATGCCTACCAGAATGACGACCAAGTATAATTTTACTTTTATTTAGACCTACAGACTCAGGAGTCATTATTTCATAAGTTTCTCTGTTTTTTAAAAATCCATCTTGATGTATACCTGATTCATGAGCAAAAGCATTGTCACCAACAATGGCTTTATTTGCTTGAACAATCATACCAGTATGTTTAGAAACCATTTTACTGGTATTATAAATTTCTTTTGTGACTATATCTGTATCAAAGTCCCAATAATCATTTCTAACATTCAGACTCATGACTATTTCCTCGAGAGAGGCATTACCAGCGCGTTCACCTATGCCATTTATGGTACACTCAACCTGTCGCGCCCCTGATGATATCGCAGACAGAGAGTTTGCTACTGCCAACCCTAGATCATTATGACAATGAACACTAATAATTGCCTTTCGAATATTTCTAACCTTCTTCTTTATTAATAATATTTTTTCACCAAATTCTAAAGGCATAGTGTATCCAGTCGTATCAGGTACATTAATTACTGTCGCGCCAGCATCAATGACAGCCTCTATAATCTCGCACAAATAATTAATATCTGTTCTACCAGCGTCTTCAGGAGAAAACTCAACATCATCTGTTAATGTTTTAGCATAGGTGACTGCATCAGCTGCCATTTTAATAACTGTTTCTCTTTTCTCGTTAAGATTTATACCGTATTTCGTATCTGAAAACTTTCCCATGATATGAATATCAGAAGTGCCCGCAAATGTATGAATACGATAATTATTTGCATTCTTTAAGGCCTCATACGCTTTCTTTACATCTTTCGGAATTGACCTCGCTAGAGCGGCTATTATGGGACCATCTGTACTGCCTGATATTCTTTCTACAGCCTCAAACTGAGCTTTTGAAGAAACAGGAAAACCAGCTTCAATTACATCAACATTTAATTTTGATAGTTGTTTTGCTATCTCGACTTTTTCTTCAATTTCAAGAGAAGAGCCAGGTGCTTGTTCTCCATCTCTAAGGGTAGTATCAAAAATAACTATTTTATCGCTCATTATGGTTCTCTAATCTTTGTTAGTTAAAAGTTTTCTATAGTTTTCTATTACCAGTTCTGTGAATTCAACAGTCGATAAATTTTTATTTTTATCGTTTACAATATCAGGAGTTCCATATCCTGCATCTAATGAATCACTAACCGCTTGATGAAGATTCGATTCTATAGTTTTTTCATTAAATGAAATACCCATCATCATTGCAATAGACAGAATAGACGCTATAGGGTTCGCAATATTTTTACCCGCTAGGTCCGGAGCAGAACCATGAACTGGTTCATACATAGAAAAATTATCACCAATACTTGCAGATGGTAGCATTCCTAAGCTTCCTGTAATCATAGCAGAGATATCACTCAAAATATCACCAAATAAATTTTGAGTGACAATTACATCAAACTGCTTAGGGTTATGAATAATCTGCATTGCAGCATTATCCACATACATATCAGATAACATTACGTCTGGATAATTTTTATGAACATCATGTATAATATTTTGCCAAAATTGAGAGCTCTCTAATACATTTGATTTATGAACTGAGACTAAGTTTTTTGAACGACTTTGAGCCAGCTTGAATGATACATGGGCGATTCGTTCAACTTCTTTTTTTGTATATTCTAATGTATTCCAGCCTCTATCCGCTTCTAAACCCCTAGGACTACCAAAATATATTCCGCCCGTTAATTCTCTTACAATCATAATATTCGTACCTTCAATTATATTAGGCTTTAAGCTAGATGAATGAACTAAAGCTTTAAAAATATTTGCCGGTCTTAAGTTCGAGAACAGAGAAAGTGATTTTCTTAATTTTAAGAGTGCTTGTTCAGGTTTCTTATCATGCTCTACATTGTCCCACTTGGGACCACCTACAGCACCCAAAAAAACAGAATCAGAAGACAGGCAAGCTTCTAGAGTGTCGTTCGTGAGAGGTGTATCATATAAATCAATAGATTTACCCCCAATTTCCTTTTCTATAATAGTAAATTCTAATTCACTGTGCCTTGAGACTTCTTTTAATACTTCTACAGCGGAAGTAGTTATTTCAGGTCCTATTCCGTCACCAGGAAGCGTTATTATGTTATAATTTTTCATATTAATTAATTCGGTTATTATATTTTAAATCAACACTGATAAATAATCTGCATAATTAAGAAGTTTTGTGGAAGAATGTATTCCCAAGTACCGCTCAAACAGAATTATTATTTCTTATTAAGCGGTCAGAAAAGCGCGAATAATAATCAGGGATAAGATAACGTAATTAATAAAGAGGACTAAGACATGTTTTCTTGGTCCTTCAAACGAAGGTAATTCTAGCAGTTTAGTTCTGATGTGATTTATTGACTTCATTAATAACGTTTACTTAGGAAATTTATTTTAATAAAATAACTACCGTAAATTAAAAATTAATTTTTTATACGCAAATAAATAATATTTTAAAGTAGCAATACTGTATTACTTCAAAATTTCATTTAAGATTGTTAAAAACCATAGTAAACTTGAAGTTGTAATTAAAAATTAATTAGACAAATACTTTAATAAGTACAATTTATTAATTTATTAAAACCAATATAAAGTAAACATTGTGTGTGGAATATTTACCGTTTATAACACTGACTACCGATGGGATTCTCTAGAAGATTCATTTAATAAAATATCTTACAGAGGTCCAGATTCAAGTAGCCATTTACATGTTAATAATAAGCTAACAATGGCTTTTCATCGGCTTGCAATAATGGGCTTAAGTGATTCTGGTAACCAGCCAATGAAGCATCCAAATGATGATTCTCTAACTCTTATGTGCAATGGAGAGATTTACAATTATAAAGTTCTTGCTCAGAAATACAACTTTAACCTTTCAACAGGATCTGATTGTGAAATTATTTTACATTTATTTAAAGAGCTAGGATTGATGAAAACTATAAATCAGCTAGATGGTGTATTTATGTTTACTATATATGACGAAATAAATGATATCTTATATGCTGGTCGTGATCCTATGGGTGTTAGACCAGGATTTATTGCAAATACTGAAGATGAAACAATTATATCATCAGAGGCTAAATCTTTAATCAAATTTTCTAAAAATATTATCCCTTTCCCTCCTGGCACGTGGTGGTCTTCAGATAATCCATCTAAATTTGAAAGATATTTTCACTACGATTCAAATAAGCCTTCATCAGATAATGAAAATGTACTTCTAGGAAATGTTAAATCTTTACTAGTTGAAGCAGTCTTAAAGAGACTAATGTCAGAAAGAGAGATAGGTTGTTTGTTATCTGGTGGACTTGACTCTAGTTTGATTGCAAGCATAGTCTCGAAGAATTACAGTGGGGGAAAGTTAAATACTTTCTCTATTGGTATCGATAGTAGTATAGATCTTCAATATGCGCAAATAGTTGCAAATTTTATTCAATCAAATCACCATAGTATTCAAATATCTGAAAAAGAATTTTTAGATGCGATAGAAACGGTTATCTATAACATAGAATCATATGACACTACTACTGTTCGAGCAAGTGTGGGTAATTACCTAGTTTCAAAATATATAAAAGAAAATACAGACTGTAAGGTCATATTTAATGGTGATGGAAGTGATGAAGTGTGTTGCGGCTATTTATACCTTAGAAACGCACCTAATTCCAAAGACTTACAATTGGAAAGCGAGAAACTCGTTAAAGAACTTTATTTATTTGACGTTTTAAGATCAGATCGTTGTATCAGTTCGAATGGATTAGAAGCGCGCACGCCATTTTTGGACAAAAAATTTGTAAAATATTATTTATCTATTCCAGCAGAATTAAAAACATTCAATACAAAAGATAAAATTGAAAAAAATCTGCTAAGAAAAGCATTTGATGATGAGACATTCTTGCCAAAGGATGTGTTGTGGAGGCGTAAAGTAGCCTTTTCTGACGGGGTGAGTTCACAAGAAAAATCTTGGCATAAAATCATTCAAGAATACGTAAATAAAAAAATAACAGATAAAGAATTCTTAAATGCTCAAAGATTAATGCCTCATTGCACTCCGTTATTAAAAGAGAGTTATTACTATAGAAAAATATTTGAAAATTTTTTTCCAGAAAGTGAAAAGCTCATTCCGCACTTTTGGATGCCAAAGTGGTCAGATGCAACTGACCCTTCAGCAAGAGAATTAAAAAATTATAAGGAATAATTCAGCCATTTTGTAATTTTATTTTAAAAGAACCATTTTCATGGACTGTTGACTTTCATTTGTTGTTAGTCTACAAAAGTAAAGCCCGGCAGAAACAGCATTTCCATTTCTATCAAGAGAATTCCACGCAAGAGTCTTGAATCCCGCAGTTTGATGTCTATTTAATAATGTTTTTACCAACTTTCCTTTAGCATCATATATTGAAACCTTAACAATACCATCAAATGGGAGTTCGTAATTAATTGCCGTAGAAGGATTAAATGGATTTGGATAATTTTGATGCAACATAAACTCTTTTGGTAAATAGTTGTTACTATGTGCATATAGCGATGAGTTTACTATTAATGTTTCGCTGTAAGGCCCTCTATTTCCTGCATGATCAAAAGCAGAAATTCTATAATAAACAGTTACACTTTCTAAATATTCTAAGTCTGAATGAAGGTTATTTGTTGTAACAATAGATTCATATTGGTCTGTCTCAAATAATGGGTCAGCAGATTTATCAATTTCATAATAGTTGAAATCACTATCAGATATGTGGTCCCAACGTAGTTGAACAGAATTTTGATTTAGAGTAAAGTTAAAATTTGCTGGAGTATTTGGTGCAAGATTATCTATTGAATAACCATATCCAACAATACTCACAGGGTTGATATCAATCTCATAGTTTTGTGCTATTACTCTAAAACCTGTCATTCCGTTGTGTTGATCGGAAGAGTCTGATAAAGTCAGAGCTTCATAGTAGTATACCTTTTCCCCTAATCCTCCGAAAGATCCAAGATTTACCCAATTAGGATCATCAAACCGTTGAATAGTATAGCTATCTATACCATGGGGGTGAGCATCTACATCAATCATAGATCTATTAATTTCTAAATAAACGCGCCCACCTTGATCATCAGATATATCTTGTATGCTTATAATATTAGGAGAAACATCTATGGGGCCTGATCTCCAATAAGAGACACCTCCGCCTCCGCCTCCACCATCGCCGTCTCCACCTCCTCCGGGCCAACCTGTGCCATTACCTGATGTCCAGCTAGTAAAATTAATATCATAGTATTTTTGGTCAGGTATTGAATAAAACGAACCGACCGTTCCAGGTAGAAATTTAGGAACGTAAATAATGTTAAATACACCGACTGCAAGATATTCACTTACATATGCAAAAGAAGGACGACCTCTCCATAGCGTATTAGACGGTGAACCAGATATGTAGCTGTTTTCAGTAATTGGATTATATATAGCTTGGTTGTTTCCCCGCATGAGAGCAACATCATCTGAAATTATGTCCCAATTATCAGAATCGGTAGGGTCGGCATAATCTTCTTTCTGATAATAAACTGTCCCTTCATTGCAGAATGATATGGGTAATTCGTCACAGCAATTATCTTCGCCATACGCATATTCCAACACATCAATACCTTGTCCGTTAATATGATTCTGATACATCTCAAGACACTGAGGATACGATAAAGAATTTATAATAAGTAATATTAGTAAAATTCTAAGCATAAATGTTTTCTCATTTGAATTATAACGAATAAATATTCGATCAAAATGGACATAAAAGCAAATTACTAATGTAAATGCAATCGGTTCTTAACCGAGGTTAATAATTAAGCTCATTATAAAATGATAATGAAACCATATAAAGCAAAAATTATTTTTTTAAAAATATTAAGTAATCTTGATGACGCATTGTATTATAATCAACATTTTAAGTTTTTAAAACTACGTTTCAATTATTATAATTAGATGTCTATTAGGGTGAGATAAAAAAATGGTTTTCTATAAATAAAAATATTAATGCTAGAAAATTGTTATTTTTTTTTTAATTTTAGTTATGTTTTTATTTCAACATATAATCAAATCTTCCTTCGTTTGGTGGCCATCCCGGCCATATATATCCTTTAATTACGCTTCGTAGCGTACTACTCCAGTACATAAATTTTAAAAAACATTCGCATGCGAATTATTTTCGCCTGCTAAATAATAAGGAATATGATGAATATTAAAACAACTTTAACAGAAGACAGTATCCCAGAAAATTACTATAATATAGCAGCAGACTTAAAAGAACCTCTATCTCCAGTTTTACATCCTGGAACAAAAGATCCAGTTGGGCCAGATGATCTATCTCCAATGTTCCCGATGGAGCTCATTGGGCAAGAAGTAAGTCAGGATAGATACATAACAATACCAGATGAAATTCGAGATATATACCGATTATATCGTCCTACGCCTCTATATCGTGCAAGATCGTTAGAGAAGGCATTAGATACACCAGCAAAAATATACTATAAATATGAAGGTGTTAGCCCAACTGGTAGCCATAAACCAAATACGGCGATCGCTCAAGCATATTATAATAAAAGAGAGGGTATTGAAAAGTTGACAACAGAAACAGGTGCAGGTCAATGGGGATGCTCATTGGCATTTGCTTGCGCAAAGTTTGGAATAGATCTTGATGTTTTCATGGTAAAAGTAAGTTACAATCAAAAACCCTACAGAAGAGCAATGATGGAGGCTTACGGTGCAAACTGTATAGCCAGTCCCTCTAAGTATTCTGAAGTCGGTAGAGAGATATTAGCGAAAACTCCAGATTCAACTGGGAGCTTAGGAATAGCTATTTCTGAAGCAGTTGAAAAATGTGTTACAGATTCAAATACAAAGTATGCTCTTGGTTCTGTTCTGAACCATGTTCTAACACATCAGACAATCATAGGACAGGAAGCAATGGAACAACTAGCAAGTATCGAAGAATATCCTGATACCATAGTTGGTTGTACTGGAGGTGGAAGTAACTTTGCAGGTATTGCTTTTCCTTTCCTTGGTAAATCACTTAGAAATGATGAAAGTATTGAATTAAGGGCAATAGAACCTTCTGCATGTCCTAGTTTAACTAAAGGTAAGTTTGCTTATGATTTTGGAGATACAGGTGGAATGACTCCTCTAGTAAAGATGCATACACTTGGTTCAAACTTTATACCTTCTGGTTTTCATGCCGGTGGTTTGAGGTATCATGGAATGGCTCCTATTGTAAGTCATTTAGTTAATAACGGATATGTTAATCCAGAATCATATACGCAGTTAGATGTTTTCAAAGCCGGACTCTTATTTGCTAAGAATGAAGGTATTATCCCAGCTCCTGAGGCGAACCATGCTGTGAAGGGTGCTATAGAGGCGGCTTTAAGAGCTAAAGAAAGCGGTGAAAATAAAACGATTCTTTTTAACCTTTGTGGACATGGGAACTTTGATATGCAAGCTTATACAGATTACTTTGAGGGCAAGTTATTTGATCAGGAATATTCAGATGAAGAGATTGGTATGGCACTATCGGGACTTCCTTCCGTTTAAAAGTGATTATGATATAGCTAATGAAGGAGGTAATTGTTTTTAAATAAAGGGCTTTGCCTCCTTCTTTTGTAAATCGTCTTGAAACTATATCATTCTTTTAAAAAGAAATAATTGCTTTTTTATGAATTGCTATTTTAGCAATATCATCTTTCTAGTTTCTCTAAAATCTCCTGCCTGAATCGTATAGATATACATTCCAGCAGCAACAGACTGACCTAAATTGTTGGTTGCATTCCATGTAACATGGTGATATCCAGCGCGTTGAATTTTTGATGACACTAGTGTACTTACTTTACGACCCATTACATCATAAATTGCTAAATAAACCATACCATCTGTAGGAAGCTCATATGATATAGACGTATTTGGATTAAAAGGATTAGGATACGCTGGATAAAGCGCAAATTTTCCAGGCAGGGTTTCTAAATTTGGGGTGGTTGACACTGTTGACACACGTGTCATCTTCCTCTCCATAGTCATATAAAAGCTATTGACGTTTTCCAATCCAGAAAGCATAGGTAATGGCATTGAGTCCGCCACCATTCGTACGCAATCATCCATGCTACCATAATAGGCTGAATAATCTTCACATGGATATTCTTTAATACCAAGGATTAATGTATCAGCACTTTGTTGATAAAAATAAGAATCCCAATCACCTTCCTGGTAGTTGTAATCCTCAAAGTCAATTATATATAAAGAATCTGCGCTGGCATACCAATAAAAGTCTAAGGTATCAATCATTTCTTGGCCATCAATGTCCTCAAATGTGTTTATTTCATTTCCTGTCGAATCTTCAAAGAAATTCATATATGTAGGTTCTTCATTTTCCATTATATCTTCTAAAAACATTGAAGGAAGTTTTGTTTCAACACCAGCTAAGAGTTCAACCATTTTAGGGCCAATAGAACCATCTAAAGTAGCAACTACAGACCCGTTTGAATTATAAAGGTTAAGGTAGTTAAATGTAACCATGTAATTATTTGTATCTACGCTTACATAATTAGAAAAATTATCCGCGTTCGATGAGAATATATCGGGTTCTTCACCGAAAGGCGTAAGACCTTGCGCAAGCACTATTCCTTGATCTACGAAGACGGAAACCATGAAAGGATTATCTACTCCATCAATAGGAAATCCAAATATAAAAGCAAAAATATCATTAAAGTCAAAATTCATAATGATAAAATCAGGATCATCTGAGTCATCATTACCACTACCAGAACCACCAGCTAAATATTTTGCAGCGCATTGCCCATCACCATCTTCGCAATCCCAACAGACGCAAGTTTCATCGCCATTTTCAAATCCTATGTTACCATCATTATTAACATAAATTTGGTTCCATCCTTCGCCATAAAAAACAAATTCTGATGACAATGCCTGGTATGAATAATCATCATCTTCTACTTCAATCTCATTTGAATACTCTCCTTCAAGATTGGAAACAGTATCAGCACTAACAGAGTATTCAGAAAAATCATCATTTGGTATAAATGTTATCTTTTTATAGGCCATATCTAACTCATTTATTCCAGAAAAACCCTCAATTGGGACTAAAAAAGACTCGCCAGAAGATTCACTGAGATCTACGTTGGTAAATTCCCCATTACCATCTCCAATTCCTATGGCCAAACCGCCAGCAGCATCAGCAATATTTGCGCCAGTTAAAAAGAGATCTTGGTAAGTAATTACTATCTTATTCGTACCATAAAAAAGCTGAATTTGAAATGTGTTTAATGCATCTGAATTATCATATAAAGGAACATCAATGAACGTAATATTTGCAGTTGTATCAGTTTCATCAAAATATATACTGCCACTAGTAGGATCTAAATCAGTTAAATAGGCGCCAATTCGAGGTCCATAAGTATAGTCATCTTCATCGATATCGCGATTTTCTTCATCTCCTTCATCCCCTAGATTCATAAGGTCTCCATAAACTAAATAAAATAGTTCAGTATCGTATTCACTATTAATAACACTAATACCTCCATTGGCAGTATCCATTCCCATTAAAGAAAGCATATTTGGAATATTTTGATTTGTTCCTACCGTTACAAATGTGCCAACTTCGGCAGGATCCATTTTCCATTGGCCAACTAAATTGTCCATATCCATAATAAAATTAGAACGCTCGCTTGAATTAGATTGCGATCTAAATCTTTTTAAATCCTCAGGTGCATAAATGTTGTATTTATGTTGAAGCTTCTTTAGGTAATTATTTGTTTTATTCTGGAAGCCTTCGGCAGCAAAACATAATGAAAGAGAAAAAATAAATAAAATTGTTCTTTTCATAATTAAGACTCCTTGTAGTTTTTTAACTAATTGATAAGACATTTAAAATTAGGGATATAGTATAGATTTATTATAATAATTATTGAGTTTATTTTTCGACATATAGAGCTAAAAGAATTACTAATAAACTTTATCAAACGGCTGAGAAAAGCTAGTGTGGTGCTCATAAAATAAAGTAGAGAACTATAAAAACCAGTATATATAAAACTATGAAATTTAGGTATAAAGCAAAAAACCCCACTAAAAGTGAGGTTTCTCGTCGTGTACCCGGGGCCGGACTCGAACCGGCACGGTATTGCTACCAACGGATTTTAAGTCCGCTTACGAGATTGTCGTGAAAGGCACTTTTTGTACAACACTGTACAACAAATTACGAGGTTAGTTCTCTCATCACCACCTGGCATGAGAAGATATAAAATTAATTAACGAAATGATTTAAATAAAAATTACCATGATATAATAACTAGTCCGTTGCCTTCTCTACCAGTCATAGTGTCTCCATCTGGATCTGGCATAGATGCGTTTCCTGCAATAGTTGATCCGCTAGATACACCACCAACATAACCAGAACCGCCGCCGCCACCGGCACCAACAGCACCACCAGAGCCACCACCATAATAGCCACCTCCTCCTGCACTACCATTCCAATTACCTCTAGTAGCTGTTTGATTTCCTCCTAGTCCTAAACTTCCATCTTGATCATAAGTACTGTTGCTACCCTGCGCACCACCTGCTGATTGCGTCCCACCACTGCCACCATTATAATTACTCCTCCAAGGGTCACCAGTACCGCCAGTGCTTCCACCTCCATAGCCTCCATTCAAAACATAAGAAATGTATCCTCCTGCTCCACCGCCTCCACCAGCAACAATAACTCTATTTGTTAAAGCATTTCCACTGGAACGAACATCGCTTGCGCCACCACCACTTCCAGCATATGCACCGTTAGTATATCCTCTAGCATAACCACCACCATTAAAACCTCCAGATATTTGTACATTTGATCCGGATGAATTACCTTGTCCACCTACATAAATATAAAGGGTTTCTCCTGATGATACGTTTAAAGTACCAGTTGAATATCCTCCTTTGCCTGCACCCCAACTAGAATTATACATACCTCCTTGCCCACCCCAAGCTTTAATTGTAATTGTGGTTACACCAGACGGTACGGTAAAAGTTTGTTGTGAGCCAGTGTAGCTAAAAGTCTGGGAACCTGATGAGCTAACTGATGTGTGTGGCTTATGTGCGCCATGAAATGATGGCAATGCTATTTGAGCATTTATAAAATTTAATAAAGCAATTAGATAAATATAAATTTTCACATATGAAATTATAAAAGAATAGTTTCGTAAAACGATATTAGTTTCAATTTTTGAGCAACGTGCAACAAACAACCAAGTACATGATTCACTTGCTAGCATTATTTCAAATAACTAAAGTGTTGTACAAAAAAATACATGTACAACATTGTACAACACTTATATTCCATAATATGCCATAATATGCCAAACTATGAAATTTAGTTATATAGCAAAAAACCCCACTAAAAGTGAGGTTTCTCGTCGTGTACCCGGGGCCGGACTCGAACCGGCACGGTATTGCTACCAACGGATTTTAAGTCCGCTTACGAGATTGTCGTGAAAGGTGTATTTTTGTACTAAATAGTACTA
>CAJQGZ010000006.1 GCA_905478065.1 uncultured bacterium
AAATATTAAATTTTTTGTAAAGGGATGATTAACATTAAATGACAGCCACAAATTTGTTCCATCGCTTGGCAATCCTTTATAATAGAAACTTCTACTTTCTTTATAAATTGCAAAATTAAATCCAAACCTAGTTTTATTAAATTGTAGCACATTTTTTAAATTTAATTGATCTTCGACTTCGAAAAAAAGAGAATCAACCATAGCAATGTGGGCTGGTCTAATACTATGTTCTAAATTAAATGTGGTATGAATAGGCCCCATTACAAATTTAGATTTTACACTGGAAGTAAGCTCTACTCTATCTTGATAGGGGATAAAACCAACACTGTATTTAGATTCTTTATTTTTTAAAAAGACTCCGAATGTTTTCCAATGATGCCTTTTGAAAGCTTCATATCTCAAAGACCTATTATTTAATTCAAATATAAAACCAAAATTATAATTGGCATTTTTAATTAATAATAGCATACCATCAATTTTTGTTCTAGTTAAGTATCTTACCCCTGCGTAATCGGAGGAAGAATGAAAACTGTCTAGCCTTTGGAGGAAGTTGTGTATTTTTATTTCATATTCAAGACTATCATATTGAAGCTCATATTTTATATTTGAAGATGTAATTCTGGAATCTAAGAAAGAGAGACTAGTTGAATCAAACAAACCATAATCTGAATTAAAGTTCCCAATAGATATTGTTATCTGATCATTTGGCCTTTTTACAAAATATGAACCAACATAGCTATATTGGATTGGCTTAATTAAACCTGAATTATTATTATACTGATTAAAATTACCTGCGAATCTTTTCTTAAAAGCATGCAAATTTATAAATCCATTTTTTTTATAATATTTTATGCCTAAATCAAGGTTGTCTAAAAAATAATCACCCTGTACATAATCAAAATACGAACTAACGAGAGTAGAATCTTTTAGAGAAGAATCAGGTTCAGACCGGTTATAATATCTTTCAATTTGAGGACCATACATTGATGGGTAATTTGAGAATGTTCCATCAAAAAAAATCTCTCTTGCAGACCAGTCTTCATTCCATAAAATATCACCATCAATTCGTACGTGCCCTTGGTGCTTAGAATAATCGTAAAATATATTATCTATATCATTCGCAAATAAAATATTGACTATAAACGTAATAATAATCCTTAGCATATAGATTAAATATATCTAAAATAAAAATATAACATTAATACGAAAAATAAGTTCAGAAATAAATACCATGAATATTCAAAAAGTTTCTTTTATAGAAGTATCCTATCACAATAATGATGATATAAGGATTTTAAATGCAATTTTGTCTAATTGGTTTAGTAATCCAAAAATACTCCATTTTACAGCGCCTAATCATCAATATCCTTTTAAAATCAGCAAATGGATTTCACTTTCATATGCAGACCAAGGTATCAGCACTTTTTGCCTAAAATTAGATAATTGGATTATAGGACACATTAGCATGAAGTTAAATATTGAAGAAAATTCAGCACATCTATTTCATCTCATAATAGATGAAAAATATAGGAAAAAAGGATATGGAAAAAGCCTCGTAAAGTATGTTGAGCAAAAACTAATAGATAGAGGAGAATTTAACCGCTTGTCCTTAAACTGTGTAAAAAAAAATCAATCAGCACGAGCATTGTATCAATCTCTTGGCTTTTCTATAGTAAAAGAGAAAAAATATATTAAAATGGTTAAAGATTTAAAGATGATAGAAGGGTAAATGAACCAAGAAGAGGCAATAAATATATTGATTAATTTATTTTTTTAATGGCTTAACAAACAGCTGGTGTACATGCCTTACTAATTCATAGCCATGTTCCTTCACAATTTCATCTTGAAGCTGCTCAAGCTTTTCATTATAGAATTCTATAATTTTCCCAGTCTCGACGCAAATAATATGATCATGATGCTCTTCATCAGCTTTATGTTCATACAACGCCCTTCCATCGCCAAGTTCCATTTTTCTAACTAAATTATTTTTTACTAAAACATCAATAGTGCGATATACGGTTGCTCTAGAAACATTGATGGCATTTTTCTTTTTAATAATTAAATAAATTTCTTCGGCATCTCTATGTTCTTTAGACTTTCTAATTTCATCCCATACTATTTGTCTTTGCTGAGTGTAACGAAGCCCCTCAGTCTTAAGAATATTTTTGAGAATATTTATTTGATTCATAATTTTTAATAAGATTTTGAAGTAATTTACAAGTTTTTATAAAAATATTTGAGTTTATATTTTTTTTAAATTTGCAAATTTTACAATAAGTTTTTTTCTGGTTCCATCATTAAAAACTACCCCAACTCGTTGATTTTCTCCCGTTCCACTCAGAGCCATAATTTTTCCTGCTCCGAAGATAGAGTGTTCAACATTGTCGCCTACTTGAAAATCATCAAAATCAGTAACTGTCCTAACCATTTGGGTAAGGCCATCTTTCTTTCGTTTACCTGCTACAAATTTTCTTGTGACAGCAGAACTAAAACTAATTCTGTCCAGCGCGTCTTCTGGTATTTCATTTATAAATCTACTTGGTAACCCGTTTACAGTCTCAGCACCCATCCTACGTCTGTTCGTCGCATATAGGAGATAGACTTTTTCTTCAGCCCTCGTTAATGCGACATAAAATAATCTTCGCTCTTCTTCAAGCTCACTTTTATCATCCAGAGATCTAAATAAAGGGAATAGTCCTTCATCCATACCAGCTATAAATACGACAGGAAACTCAAGCCCTTTTGAAGAATGAATAGTCATTAGAGTAACTCGATTTTCAGTATCATTCCAGTTGTCAATATCTGTTTGAAGGGAAACGTTTTCTAAAAATGTACTTAGCTCAGAGTCTGGATTGCGGACGGAGAACTCTTCGATACTTGTTAAAAGTTCCGCAACATTATCAAATCTATCTTTTGCATCAGGTTCTTTAGATTCTTTGAAATGAGCTAGGATTCCAATTTCTTCAACTAAGCTCCTAGCTAATTCACTTGCACTTAGTTTTTTCCTTAGATCATGATATTTAATAATAATATTATAAAATTTAAAGAGTGCATCTGCCTGTTTACCTCTTATCTCCATATCATTTGGATTTTTTAAAACATCAATGAATTCTATTTTATCTTTTTTTGCCTGCTCGACGCATTTATCAATCGTCTTAGCCCCAATTCCTCTTGCCGGGAAATTAATAATCCGCCTCAATGAAATTGTATCTTTTAAGTTCACAACCAGCCTGAGATAAGCTATCACATTTTTAACTTCTTTTCTTTCATAAAAGCGAACACTTCCAATAATATTATAGGGGATCCCTTGCCTAATAAAACTTTCCTCTAATGCACGAGACTGTGCATTAGTCCTATATAAAACAGAAAATTTATTAAACGTTCTTTTATTTAGTTTAATTTCTTTTTCAATTGATGAGACGACAGCACTAGCCTCTTCTTGCTCATCAATGGTTTCGAGAAGCCCGAGTGTTTCTCCAGAACCATTTGCAGCAACAAGATTTTTACTAGCTCTATTATCATTATGCATTACAACTGCAGTTGCAGCATTTAATATTTCTTGAGTTGATCGATAATTTTTCTCCAATTTAAAGACCTTGCATGAAGAAAATGTTTTTTCGAAATCTAAAATATTTGAGACGTCAGCTCCTCTCCAACCATAAATTGACTGGTCATCGTCTCCAACCACACAAATATTTTCATGAGCACCGGCTAAACTAGTTAAAAATTGAAATTGAGCGCGATTAGTATCTTGGTATTCATCAACTAAAATATATTTCCATCTCTTTTGATACTTTTTTAAAACAGAGGGCTTTTTCTTAAAAATTTCAAGAGGAAAAGTCAATAAGTCATCAAAATCCAATGCATCATTCAATTTTAAATTTTTCTGATATTCTTTATATATTTTTGCTACAGTTTTCTCTAAAATAGTTTTAGCCTTACTTTCAAGCTCCTTAGAGTCCATCATTTTATTTTTAAAAAGACTAATTTGATTCCTTAATTGATTTGGTGTAATCAAGTTCTTAGATATTTCAAATGATTCATAGAGGACTTTTATTAAGTCAAGTTGATCTTTTACATCATAAATAGCAAAATGTCTGCTAAAACCTAGAACATCTATATCTTCTCTTAAAACTCTAGCACATATAGAATGGAAGGTTCCCATTGATAAATCAAGATCGCTAGTTTTAAGCAATTTCAGCACTCTTTCTTTCATCTCTTTTGCAGCTTTGTTTGTGAATGTAACTGCTAAAATTTCTTCTGGCTTGAACAATCCCTCATTTACTAGATGATACAATTTATGTGTTAATACTCTAGTTTTACCACTTCCTGCTCCAGCAAAAATCAATACTGGCCCACTAACTGCTTCGACAGCTTCTTTTTGTGTTTTGTTAAGTGCTTTTAAACTCATAATCCTGTCCTTTGTCGTTTAACCTTTTTTCTTACACGCTGAAAGGCTCTTTTAGCCCGCTCATGCTCTTTCTCATTTTTTGAAAAGGTATGATAACCGTCTCCCTTTGCAACAAAATAAAAATAATTGTTTATTTGAGGATTTAAAGCAGCAAGCAAAGATTGCAAACCTGGAGAATTAATAGGGCCAGGAGGCAAACCTTTGTACATGTAGGTGTTATATGGTGATTTGATTCTTAAATCTTTATTTAATAGTCTTCGTGGACCATCTTTAATTATATATTGAACTGTAGGATCAGCCTGTAACTTCATTCCTTTTTTTAAACGGTTGTGATAAACCGCAGATATAATAGGTCTTTCAGAATCGTATATGGCTTCTCCTTCAATTATTGAGGCGAGTGTAACAATTTCGACAGGTGTAAAACCTAACTTATCAGCTTTTAGAATATTTTCTTCATTCCAAAAAGAAAAATGTTCTTTTACCAGTCTTTTAATGATGGTTTTTTTATTTACTCCCTCAAAAAAATAATAGGTCTCAGGAAATAAGTATCCCTCCAAAGTATTCGAATTAATATTTAAATCTTTGATAAAACTTTCATTGTTAAGTAGTGTAATAACTTCATCATAATCAAATTTCATAACATCGGCAAG
This sequence comes from uncultured bacterium, assembly GCA_905478065.1. GTDB lineage: Bacteria > Fidelibacterota > Marinisomatia > Marinisomatales > UBA1611 > TMED80. The sequence continues at coordinate 5,062 of CAJQGZ010000006.1, forward strand.
ATGCCTAGAGACTTGTTTCATATTCCAGCCTTCTAAAAATGTAATTTTTTTTCTATCTGGCCGGCCAAAAGCTAAATTATTTATAATATCCTGATTAGTGTGCGTTCTATTAAATCCAAAAGTTCCAACTTGAATCGATTTATCTAGACCTTTTAACTTTGTTACAAATTCAAATACCCACTGATTAGATATAATGTTTTTTTGGCTCATCATAGAAGATATAGCTGCCAATGATTGCCCGTGACTAATTTTAAGTTTAATTACTTTTTCCATATTAGTTTGCGGCCAGTAGTTCAAAGTTAAAAATGCAGTGCATATGACTATTGAAAAACAAACTAAAAAGTATGTGGTGATTAATTTTGGACTTCTTTCTACGCTCATTTAAAGGGGTGAAATTAGCCCCTCTTAAATGTGAGTGTCAATTTCGTTTATGAAAAATAAAAAATAAATAAAAAGACCTTTTGTTGCCATAACATGAATCGTAATTTTAGAGTCATGAGTAATTTATTTCACAATGGTAAGGACAGTTCAGATGACCTCTTCGAAAGCTGGTCATATAGCAAAGAGAATTATATCTTATTTACTGTTGGAATAATTACCATAATTCTTGGTTATGTAATTATGGCCTTGGGTGAGACTTATAGTTTCCAGAGTCTATCAGTTGCACCCGTTTTTCTTTTTACAGGATATTTGATATTCATTCCTGTTTCTTTGATATATAAGAAAAACAAACAGAAATAAAATTTTGGGATCGTAGTTCAGTTGGTTAGAACGCCGGCCTGTCAAGCCGGAGGTCGAGGGTTCGAGTCCCTTCGGTCCCGCACACAGAAAGCCTTGGTTTCACGAAAAGAAACTGAGGCTTTTTTACTTTATATAGAAACAGAGATGTAGTTGGAAAAGCTATTAAGGATGGAGAATGTGTATAAACATTAGATGTGCCTCATGCATAAACTTAAAATCACAAAAATGATTGCTACTATTAGGCATTACCATGTCCCGCTCTAACTCGCCCCATGTTCCGCCTGCCCCAGCAGATTCTAATGCCAAAAGCCCACGACGATATTTGGGGGTGTTTCGGTATAGCGGTCGGGCACTTGGGCTAGTATGGACTACGCATCGGGGACTAGCGCTGGCGATGATGGCGCTGGTATTGGCTGCGGGGTTGATGCCTGCTGTAGTTGCATGGCTGGGCAAAATGATTGTTGACACAGTAGTGCTGGCGGTAGAAACACAAGCGCCCGCAGACAGGCATTTGGCGATGATGTATGTCGTTGCTGAAGCAGGTGCAATCGGCTTACTAGCCGGATTCCAACGCGGTATCGCGGTGTGCGAGTCGCTATTGCGCGCCCTGCTGGGCCAACGAGTCAATGTAATGATTCTAGAAAAGGCTGGGACATTGTCGTTAGAGCAATTCGAGGATTCGGAGATATACGACCGTATGACACAGGCGCGTCGCGAGGCATCTAGCCGCCCGCTGGCGTTGGTACGCAAAACTTTTGGGCTGATTCAAAACTCTATTTCTATAATTGCCTACGGAGGATTGCTAATACAGTTTTCGCCTATTGCTGTGGTAGTGCTGTTTGTAGCGGCCCTGCCCGTCTTTTTTGCCGAAGCTCGTTTCTCGGGCGAGGCCTTTCGCCTGTTTACATGGCGTACCCCTGAGCGACGCGAGCAGCTGTACCTAGAGACCGTACTGGCCCGCGAAGATTACGCCAAAGAGGTCAAACTTTTTGGCCTGTCTTCAATGCTGCTCGGACGCTACAAAGCAATATTTAAAAAGTTATTCCGCGACGACCGTAACCTGACGTTACGCAAAGGTTTCTGGGGCTACGTATTGGGCCTATTGGGCACGTTTGCCTTTTATGGTGCCTATGGATGGATAGTCGTAGAGACAGTTGCAGGGGCATTAACCTTGGGTGGCATGACGATGTACATCCTAGTATTCAAACAAGGTCAGGCCGCCATAACCGCTAGCCTATCGGCAATTGGCGGTATGTACGAAGACAACCTATACCTTTCGAACCTTTATGAATTTCTTGAGGTTCCCGTTACAAAGGATACAGGCGGTGCCAGCTCGGGACCGAACCCTAAAGACGGCATTCGATTTGAGAACGTTGGATTCACTTACACGGGCGCCGCTAGCCCTACCCTGCAAGGAATAAACCTGCACCTTCAACCTGGGCAAAAACTGGCGTTGGTCGGACACAATGGTTCGGGCAAAACAACACTGATCAAGTTAATGTCTCGGCTATACGAGCCTACTGAAGGCCTAATACTGTTCGAAGGCCGCGATCTGCAGGATTGGGATATCGCTGCGTTACAGAACAAAATTGGCGTGATATTTCAAGATTTTGTCCAGTACCAAATGAAAGTAGGTGAAAACATCGGTACCGGAGATGTCCAGAATTTCGATTCCCAAGACCGTTGGCAAGACGCTGCGACCAAAGGGCTGGCTGCGGACTTTATCGAACGCATGCCCAACAGCTACCTAACTCAATTGGGTAGATGGTTCGCTGGTGGTCAAGAGTTGTCTGGCGGAGAATGGCAAAAAATAGCGCTATCGCGCGCATTTATGCGCCGGTCGGCCAATGTCATTGTGCTGGATGAACCCACCAGTGCAATGGATGCCGAAGCTGAAGCCAAAATATTTGACCACTTCCGCCAAATCACCGAAGATCAAATGGCGATTCTAATCTCACATAGATTCTCGACTGTTCGTATGGCTGATCAAATTGTAGTCTTAGAACACGGCCAAATACAAGAGCGCGGTACGCACGAAGAATTATTAGATGCCGACGGCGAGTATGCACGGTTGTTCAAACTACAAGCCGCAGGGTATCAATAGGCTTGCACAATAAATAGTTTATGATTTCAGGTATGTGAGCAACAATCCTACCCTACAATCTTTACTGAAACATGTCGAGGGTTCGAGTCCCTTCGGTCCCGCTCTCAAAAAACCCACCAACAGTTGGGTTTTTATTTTAACAGAATCATTTTTTTAGTTTTTCTAAAGCCTTTAGTTTCAATACTATATACATAAATACCTGCTGATACAGGTTGCCCAAGGTTGTTGGTCGCATCCCATTCAATGCTTTGATAACCCGCTTTTTGAAATCCATTTTTTAGTGAGACTATTTCTCGTCCCATAATATCAAATATTTTTATGGCGACATCACTATCTTTCGGCAAGTCAAAACGTATTATCGTTCTAGGGTTAAACGGATTTGGATAATTCTGATGAAGAACATACTTATCCGGTATTAAATCATTATCTATTTCTAAAAAGTTACTTAAATCAAATTGAATATTCCTCAATTCATTAGTCATAGTAGAATCTTCACCATCCGAGGCAAAAACGGTCCAATATTTTTCTATCAGGCTTTGATTCGAATCAACCATATCGTCAACAAAGATTTGATAGTTCAAATATAGGGCAGTATCAGAAACCATGGTGTCAAATACTGAAGCTTCAGCTAATGTACTTGGTTCGTTAAATAATAAGAATTTATAGAAAATCTCATTTCCATCAAGATCTGAACTTGACTCCCATATTATTTCCAATTGAGAACCTTGCTCAAGATCTTCTGGCGTAATGACAGTGTATGATGAATCTTCAGGGCTTATTAAACTAAATTCTGAAGGAGGACTATTTTCGTTTTGTAATTGAAAATTTAAATGAGGCCACACACTTTTCTTTGTAGCATATCCTGAATTATGATCTACAACACTTGAGTTAAATTCACCCTTTTGAACTAATCTCTCAGAACTATAAAATGTAATATGATCATTTGTATCAAGGACACCTATGGAGAATGAATGTATTCCACTATTATTTACATAGTCAGAAATATCAAACTCGATCGAATTATTTTGTGTAACAGAAAATACAGTATCAATAGGCTCAATTAAACTATGATCAGCCAAACCAATATTATTCTCATCAATTTTTTCACCCCAATCTGTATTGTTGTAATTGTATAATACTAAACCACCATTTAATGAGGTCACTGTCTCTGGAGTTAAATAAAGTTTAGTAATACTTAAATCGTTAATAAATGGAGGTATATCAAACTTAAAAAATGATTTATAATCTCTAGAAACTGTTAGTGTCTGAATATGTTGAGGTAAATAAATACTATCAGCAATAGTGATATCTATAGAACGATCATTTTGAGGGAATAAACCATTCTCAGTAGTAAAATTCCAATTTCCACTATCTGAAGAACCTTCAATGCCATTGATATGAACAGACCATGTGTAAGAAGAATTAGGCCTGAGATTTACGAACATTACATTAGAAGGATATGTGAAGGTATTTGTTTGACTTAATTCCGGACCGCTTATTGTAACTGTAGCTGTGACACCATTATAGTTTTCTGACCATGGGTAATTCCATGCAAGCCCGTATTCTAGAGGTACATTTTCGGCACCATCATTTGGAATTGGAATACTAGGATAATTATATCTAAATCCGGGTATCCAATAAACAGAATCACCGTATTCGTAAGGCCCAATATCCGGTGCATCTCCAATGAATGCTCTATTTTGATTTGGATAAGACTCGCCGTGATAGAAACTTTCTTCTTGTCCATCATTAATCCCTTCAACAATTTTACCATTATCAACGAAAACAGACCCTTTTTTTGGTCTAAAGTCATATGACTGAATACGATCGTTTTCAAATGGATCTTCACCAAAGATATTAGATAATTCCTGTGAAGATTTATTCCTATTATCAACCCAAGGGTTTTCCATTTCTAATTGCGGAAAAGATTGAGACCAGCTTCCTTCATTATTATCAATCGGGAATTGCCTTCCATACCAATTACCTGATTCATTTAATAAAAATTCAGGATTTGTATTAACGACATCTTCTCCGTTATTTGTTGTCGAAGGATCACCGCAATCATAGGAAGAACATGGAAAACTTCTTCCAGAAATAACATTATGAACTTGAGTATTATAATTTCCCTCTCCATTCTCGATCCCTTGTTCATGCTCATCAGTTCCATAATCACCACAATATTTATCAGGTCGAATATTTACATCATTATCATAATTATCATAGGCAGCAACATGGTACACATTATGTTTATCTCCCTTAATTCGAAATCCACGTTTGTTTCCGCTAGAAATTATATGATGAACGAGTCCATACTGACCGGCACAACTCCCATCAAAGCGGAAACCATTTCTATTTGTGTTAAACAACCAACAATATCTAGTAGTAGATTTAATTGCTAATCCCGAAGCTCTTCCTATACCACTTCCATCTGAATCTTGATAATGATTCTCTATCCAGGCATACTCTACAAGTGATCTTTGGCCCGGTCCGATATTACCCGATCGATTGTGACGCATGGTAATGTATCTAAAGGTATCTGAAAAGTAATTTTCATCATTCATTATATCTTGACTAGAGTTACCACAATTGACACAATTATCATCAACTTTTAAATTCCAATATTCACTACCAAACCAACCATTGTTTTCAGCTAAAATATTTTCATAAACAGGCCAACGCACACTCCTAGTTCTAAAAATATATCCATCAACCACATATCTAAAAATACAGTTGCGAACTGTATTACGTAGCCCATTAACCATCATATTGCCCCTATGACGCATGTCAATGCCTGCCGCAGCCATTTGTCGATGTCTTAGCCCTACTTCCCAACTATGACTAAAACTTGAATTTTTAAATGTTATATAACTTGCATCCCTAGAAAACACGGCACCAGAATAAAAATGGAAATTGTTAAAAACAATATTATCTGAATTGTGTAAATACAAGCTGTAAGTGCGAACTCGGACTCTAACATTTGTTGAATCTGGGATCTCATTCCCAGGATAGATATATAAGGTGTTTGTATTTTTATCAAAACCGTACTCTTCGAGAGTGTCTAAATTATTTAAGTCCCCAGGTTCATACCCTCCTGCATATGGTGCGCCACCATGATCTACTGAGAAAACAGTATTTGGTTCTTGGTTGTCTTTATTTCCATATGTAGGGTCAGTTGGATTTTTAAAATTTACAGGCATCGCAGGAATCATATATCTATCATTTACAAACACCCCATAGATTGTATCAATGTAGGTATTAGCTTTTTTAGAAATCTGTCCCATATCAAGAACAGCTCTATAAACTTGGTTTCCATTTAAGCTATATTGCTCCCAGTTTGCATTTATATCTACAGTTCCATCTATAAATGTATTTTCATTTTCACCTTTAATTTCAATTGCTGGGCCTTCTTGATAAGTTGATTGATTAATATGATCAGCAAAAATAAGGTCGGTATATCTTCCTTCTCTAACTAAAATATTTTGACCTCCCTCTGCACTTTCTAAGGCACTTAATATAGTCCGGTAAGGACACCCGTATGAACCATCAGGCCCACCAGGACAAAACTCGGAACTAATAAATTCAGGTAATATTTCTGCGTTATTTATAGATGCATGATACGAATTTGTAGAGTAATCAATAATTTTAAAATCTTCATTTGTATCCATCTTATAGTAAGCTAATAAACCATTTGAATCTTCATCGACTGACCCTGCCATATTTTGGTTTATTTCAGATGCTGACCTCGCAACATTCCAAATTCGGACTTCATCTATTTTCCCAGAAAATCTTGTACCAATTGATGTAATCGGAATTTCTGATGGAATTGACCCTGCCCAGTTTGAGGTACTGTCTATTGCTATTCCGTCTAAATATAATTTTGCTTTAGTTCCATCAAAACTAAAAGCAACATGCTGCCATGTTTTTGCGGCTCTTACATTTGCTTTTATTCTTCTATTTATTTGACCATTACTTGAAAAACCATAATAAATGTCATCGTTTCTAATAAATGTAATATTTGGTGAAGAGTTACTATATTGATTTCCAGAAAATATCAAGTTCCCAATTATTTTTTGATGATAATCGCTAGTTGAATCATTAGAGTAGAACATTGCCTCTAATGTAAAAGTGCTACCTAAGCTTGGAAAATTATTTGGGAGTCTTATTTCATCTTTCGAGGCGTTTTCATAGTTATTCCAACCTCCATGTTTTGTAAATCTGTCAAATTTAGCATAATACTGCTTTTCATAATCCATACCACTATCTACATAAATGTCTTGTGAATAGCTATAACATAAAAACACTAAAATAAATATTATCTTACTCATTTATTTTCTCCAACGCCACTAAATATAAAAAATAATTGTTTAAACTGACTTGAAAATATAAAACAGAAAAATCTATTAGTAATGTTGATTCGAGTCTTGAAAATAATAAAGTAAAGTTAGAAGTTTAAAGCTGCTATGAATATCATATCTTACATTAAAGATGTTTTAAATGAACTTAGTCCGAAATCTAATGTTCTATCCCTTTCAAATAATATCAAAGGAGATATAGTAGCTGGTGTTACTGTCGGTATAATTGCATTGCCTCTAGCACTGGCTTTTGGTGAAATTTCACAGCTTGGTCCAATCGCAGGTGTATGGGGTGCAATAGCAGGTGGTGTTGTAGGAGGTCTATTTGGTGGGTGCCTTGTTGGTGTAAGTGGTCCCACAGCTCCAAAGGCTGCACAGATTGCAGCATACATGAGCTTTTTTGTTATAGGTAGCTCAAATAATCCAGATTTAGTTGCGGCTTTTTCAATCATATTTTTAAGTGGTCTGATATTAGTTTTAATATCTTTTGCAAGAATTTCTCATTTTATACATTACACACCTTATCCTGTTGTTGCTGGATTCATGTGTGGCATAGGAGTTATTGTTATACTAACACAACTCAATGCTTTTGTAGGACTTGAAGTAAAGAAGAGTATAAAAGATGTAATTATTAATATACCAGATACATTAAATAGTGCAAATATTGATGCGCTTTATGTTTCAATACCTTCACTAATCATTCTATTTTTGTGGCCCATAATTGGAAAAACCTTTTTATTTTTAAAAAAAATTCCTGCTCCCTTAACTGCACTGTTAGTTGGAACTAGTATAGCCCAGATACTTAGTCTAGACATCCCCTATATTGGAGATAAAATGGGCAATGAAGCTGCAAATGAAATTTTTTCAATTTACATCCCTGATTTAGGTCGATCTATTGAATTTATAGCCCCTGCATTTGCTTTAGCCGGACTAGCAGTATTAGATAGCTTATTAAGTTGTAAAGTTGCTGACAACATAACAGGTAATCGTCATAGTAGCGATAGAGAGACGTTTGGCCAAGGAATGGCGAATATGGCAGCGGGATTATTTGGTGGAGTAACGACTGCAACAGCCACAATGCGTACTGTAGCCAATATTAAATTTGGAGGAAAAACTCCTCTGGCATCTATTGTCCACGGGTTAACGCTTTTAGCTGTATTACTAGGCTTAGGCTCTTTAGTAGCAAAAATACCAACTGCATGCCTGGCAGCAATTTTATTTAAAGTAGGTATTGAGATTTTAGATTATCGAATAATGCCTGTAATAAATAAACTGCCACTAAAAGATTTAATCATATTTTCAACAGTGTTGTTAATTACAGTTTACGAAGACCTAATGGTAGCGATAGCTATTGGAGTTGTTTTTGCTATTTTAAGCTCTTTAAAAGATTTGAAAAATATTATCAAAGAAAAAGAAAATTATCAATTTTTTAACGTTACTGATTCTGATTATAAAAATGATATAAAACTTAAATCTGCAAATGATAGTAATATCAATGTTTTGTTACCAAGTGGACCATTATTTTTTGGGTCTATTGAAAAACTAATTAAATCATACAATAATATACCAAGTGATAGCAATGTCATCATTGATATGAAGAACATAACATATGTGGACCTATCAGGTGTTTTTGGCTTGGAAGATCTTTTTAAACTCTCTCAGCTCCAAAAAAGAAAAGTAATAATAGCAAATATGAAAGATGAGATAAATAAAAGCTTTAATGATTTAAAAGTTATTGAAAATATGGGTCTTACAAATTTTTGTAAATCAAAAGAAGAAGTAATTCAAAAGATCAATAACAGTTTTTTTAAATAAGTTTAAATTATAGAATTAATGTACTCTCTACATAATTCATTTGTTCCTCTATAGGCTATGAAATCATTTCGTAGTTCAAGTTTATAATTATACATTTTATCGTAATAGTTTGTTAATAACATTAATATCCACTTTTTATGAACATCTTTGTCATTATTGACAAATGCATTTTCCATTAAATTTTTTATTTCATTATAAACCTTATCCCCTAGCCTTCTATTAATATTTTTTAATGACCTTAAATATTTATTTTGAAGAATATCATTTTTGCACCCATTTTTTAATTCTTCATAAATATATTCGTAATAAATATTTTCGGCTCTTTTATCATTCCCAACCTCTAAAATTATAAGTTTTGAGGTTTGCATTTTTTGATACCAAGAATCTGGTAAACCAGTTCTTCCTATTGTTCTACTTTCATCTTCAAGAATCAAATGATTATAACCATGATTCAAATAGCTCATGGTCAGGATGTTCTCAAAATTTGCTTGGGAAGGTTGACCATCTTTTTTACCTCCAAAGGCAGAACCTCGGTGATTTGCAATCCCCTCTAAATCAATTGATTCTTTAAATGACTTTAAAAATTCGGTTTTCCCTGACCCCGTTAAACCACCTATAATTATCCATTCATTTTTATAATTGTCTATATTTATATGTTGAGTAACGATTCTATTTCTAAAATTTTTATAACCTCCAGCAAGTCTCTCTACATTTAGACCATATTCACGCAACCATTTGACTGCAATCTCTGACCTCATACCTCCACGGAAACAGAAGACTACACTCCCTGGATTTGCTTTTAAATGTTTAGCCCATAATTTGATAAGTTTTTTTTTTGATTCTTGTTTTACCAAGGAGTGACCTAATAAGACAGCAGCAGCGCTTCCATTATTTTTATATTCAATCCCAACTTTTTTAAATTGATCATTGGTTAAAATTGGTATGTTGATGCTAGAGGGTATAGAACCTTTTTTAAATTCATTCTCTGACCTGAGGTCAATATTGGAGACATTAGATAAAGTTTTGAATCGCAAACTATATAGATTAAAAAGTTATAATTTTATGTCAATTCTTCGATTGCTATGTTTGCCAACAAATCCGCTCTTTCATTTTCAGGATGTCCGGAATGCCCTTTTACCCAAGCCCAACTAATAGAATGTATTTTAATAAGCGAATCTAGTTCAATCCATAATTCTTTATTTTTTACTTCTTTTTTTGCAGCTGTCTTCCATCCATTTTTTTTCCAATTATGTATCCAATTAGTTATACCATTTTTTACATATTTTGAATCCGTGGTAATAATCAACTCGCAAGGTTTCTTTAAATTTCTCAGAGACTCAATTACCGCTGTCATTTCCATGATGTTATTTGTAGTGTTTTTACTTGCACCATAAATTTCTTTTTCAGTCTCATCATATCGTAATATTGCCCCCCAACCTCCAGGACCAGGGTTACCTTTACAAGCACCATCTGTAAAAATTTCTACTTTGTTCATTTTGATAAAATAATCATATTAACGGTGATTCAAAAATCTCAGATCGTTTTTTTAGAAATTCTAAATTTCTAACAGATTCTTTAAGTTTAAGGTCTAGTTGAAATTTAATTCTATTTTGAGCTTTATACTGACTATCTAAACTTTTCAGCTTGGAAGGGGATTGTTTAATCCTCAACTCATAATCCTTGATAGTTTTATTATTTTGTTTCATTATATCTTTATCCTTTAAAACTTCATATTCTTTATCAAGTATATCTTTTTCAATTGGAGCAATTTTCTCAGTTACACTAGCTTTTAATTCAATTAACGCAGAGCTTAAAGCTGAAAAATTTTCATGAAACTGACTTAATTTTTGATTCAAATATTTTACCTCTTTTTTTAATGAATTATGTTCCATCAATAATTTTTTTAAATCATTACTAGCGGTAAGACGATTTTCCATTTTTGCTATTTTGGCTTTAATGCCCTTTTTCTCATCGATCTGCTCAATCAAGTCATTATTTAATTTTAATTTAATTCTAATATTATTCTCAAGTTTAGCCCTTAATGTCTTTGCGGATTTTTTATTCTGCTCCAAATTGGATTTAAGGTTTTGAACAGATTCTTCATTTTTTCTAATCTCATTATCAATTTTCTTTGTATCATTTTTGATTGTTTTTTTTATTTTTCTTATTGTTTTTCTACTGTATTCAATTTTTGTACAAATATTTTCTTTCACTAACTCAAGGTCTTCCATTTCTATAGAATTATTTTTACTATTATTGTCAATTTTTTCTAATTCTTTCATTCTAGGTCCAAGAGAGTCTTCTAATAAAAGTATACGGTTTGTACATTTTTGAAGGTCTGAATTAATATTTGATAAATTTCTTTCTTTTTTTACTAATAAAGAATCTATAACAGGCATATCTTTTTTATGCTCACGATGTAAATCATTCATATTTTTCTGCAAATTCTTTTTTCGCTCAATAAAAAGTTTCATCTGTTGAGACTCAGATTTTTTCGATGCTTTTAATTCAAAAATCTTATTTTCTATAATTTCAGTCTCTTGATGTAAGTTTTTCAAATCAGATTTTTTTACATCTGCTTTCAAATTATTTTTTTTCTCACTTTGATCAAATTCTTTTTGAACTGCTTCAAAATTTGATTTCATTTTTCTTATCGTTTTATCAAGATAATCGTTTTCTTTATATTGATTTCTTAATAGCTCTAATGATTTATTTTTTTCGGTAATTAATAATTCTATAAAAGATGTGATTAAGATTTCATTCTCTTTTATTTTTTTTGAACTAGTTGAAATTGAACCATAATCATTTTTTAATTCCTTAAGCATTTTTTTTGTTGTAGATAATTCAAGCGCATAAATATTTTTTAAGGACTGAACTTTTTCACTTAACTCTTCAAAAAAAGAATGCTTTTCAACAATCTCTGTTTCTATTTTTGAAAGATTAATACTATTCATCTTATTTTCTTTATCTGATACCACTTTATTTTGTTCAATAATGTTGAGTTTACTTATTGTATCAGAATACTTTAACTGTGCACTTTTTAACATCTTTTCTGATGTCTTCATGTTTTCAGCAATTTCTTTTTTTGATTGTAACCTAGAAGCTATTATTGAGTCATTTTCTTTTTTGGCTTTTATACTTTTTTGCCTTAAATCATCCAGTATTTTATAATTTTGATTTATCTCAAACTCTATTTGCGATGGATCTCTACCAATACTTATGACTTTCTTTTCAAAAGATTTTAATTCTAACTCTAGAGCATTTTTTTCATTATAAAGGTTTAATTTTTTAATTTCAATATTATGAATCTCATTGTTAAGCTTTTCTGATTTTTTATTTAATGAAGTAAGTTTCATTTTTAATCCATATTTTAATTTCTCAAGCCTTTTATCCAACATATATATCTTTTTATCATGGATTTTTATGAAGGATGAAGATTGCTCTCTTTTTTTTGTTATGTCATCTATATTAGATAAAGATTCGTTCACTACCTCTTCCCCCGTGATAATAAGTTGGTCAACTTTATTCATCCTTTGTTCTGCTTTATTTAATACTTTGGTCAAATTGTTTGTAAGCTGATTAACCTTTAACAATCTTAAATCTTCTTGATTCTTTATTCGATTTCTTAATTCCTTGAGCTTTGCTTGATAAACTGCATCTAGTTTTTTAGAGTTCTGATTATACTTTTCCTCATCTAGTTTTCTTTTGCTAAAAACATCATTTAATTTTTCTTGTTCCTTTAATTGCACATTGATAAAAGATTTCTCAACAACATCTTTTTCTTTTAAAAGAAGTTCTTTCCCGTTTACTAATTTTTTCAATGGTACCATTAATTTTCCGTAGTTCTTTTGAGCTTTTTTTATTTTTTTATTAAAAATATTCATCTCTTTTTTCAATAATGATATTTTGTATTTTATTTTTTTTACTTCATTTTTATGACTAGATATTTTTTTCAATAACTCTTTTTTAGTGATGTTTAGAGCTTTCTTAAGATCTACTATAGATTTTTGATGGCTTAATATTGATGCCCCCACTAATACATCAACCTGACTTCCAACGACTTCATCAGGTATTGATGACTCCATTGATTGTTTTAAAAAAGAAGCATAAGTATCTCCAGATTTGAAACTAATTTTGTTTTCTAATTCTTGAACTTTTGAAGCAGTTATTAATATTTTATCTTTTAATGCTGCTTCAAATTCCTTAGATAATGATACTTCTGCATTTAATTGCTGGTTATAAGTGATAATTTTTGAAGATATTCTCTCTTTTAATACTTTAGACCTTTCTATATGGCTTTCATGCTTTTTTAGTTCTCTTTTTTTCTGAAATTTAAATTTTTGGATTTTTTCATTAACTTTTTTCAGCTTTTTCTCTATGTCTGAGTAATTTTTTTCATGAATTTTAATTACTGTCAAAATCTTTAACTCATCTTGCAGCAATTTTGAATTCATATCTAGAAATATTTTCTTTAGTTTTTCTTGCCTTACCTTTTCTTTATCGATTTCAAGATTTTGTTCTTTTTGAATTTTTTCTATATTTAAATCTCTCTGTGTGTCTACTTCAGCTTCTTTTTGGCTAGCAATAAGCTGTGATTTTTCAATTTCTATATTTATTAATTTTTTTTCGGCATTCAAACTATTTAATTCTTTTTTCCACAATCTAATTTCACCAAGAACTTGTTTCTCCTCAAACCTTGAACTACTAATCCAAGTTTTGTTACTTATTATTTCATTTTCGTAATTACTAATCTGTAGTCTTATTTTTTCAATTTCTCTACTTTTTTCTTCCCTGACATTCTCTTCTTCTAGACCAGTTACTTTAATTTTATGATTAATTGATGCAATTTTATCATTTTCTTTTTCAATATTAGAGACCAGTGCTTCAAAAATATTTACTTTTTTATCTAATCTTATACTTATTTCTTCATGATCCTTCAATGAGTCTTTCAAATTATCAATTAACGATTCAGTTTCAAGCTTACGTTTACTAAGCTCGTTATTGTTTTCAGTATTACCAAAATCATTTTCAATTTTTTGATTATCTAATAATTTTGAATCATCTTTTAATAGAACAATTGAGTGCTCAACTTCTTTTATAATTTTTTTATTCTGATCTTTTTCTTTTGTTAATGTTTGGATTTTCTTATTTATAATTTTTCTTTCATAATCATACTTTTTCTTATCTTTTTGGAATCCATTTTTTTTCTTATTTATATTTATTAATTCATCTTTACATACATTTAGATGATTTTTATTTTTCAAATATGAAAGATAATTTAATCTTGTCTTATTTAAGCTTAATCTCAGATTATCTAATTTTTCAGGTAACGTTAATAATAGAGTTGAAATATCAAATACTATTTTTGATTCTTTTATAATTCCCTCTACTTCAATAAAATTATTATTGTTTTCGTCTACAATTTTGTTTTTAAGAAAATCGACATGATTCGTTTTAAGTTGCGAAATCGACCAATTAAATGTTTTTACATATCCATCTAGGATTATTTCAAGTGATCTGTCTTCATTATTTTTATTAATTGCATTTACATTGAAATTTATTTTAAAAGTATCATTTTCAAATAACTGTATAGATTTTAAAATGACATAATGAAATTCTATTAACCTTTTAAAAGCGTCAATTTCATACGTGAGAGAAAGAACAATCTTATCATTTTTTTCAATTTCATATTTCAATCCATCAGATTTAGAAGCCTCTTTTCCAATTTCTTTATCGTATATTTTTTTTGATTTTTCAAAAAATTCTAAATCTTTATATAAATCTTCTTTTAAAAATCTAACATTATTTTCTATAGCCTCTTTTTGTATTTTTTTGTTTTCTAAAATCTGAGTTTCATTCTTTAAATCTTTTGAAGTGTTATTATATTTAATTTTATGGATTTCATTTTTTATGTTTTCTAATAAATCAGAGTATTCAAAAATCTTATTTTTATAATTATTAATAATTCGTTTCTTACTTTGATTAATAGAATCAATCTCAGAATGTAGTTTTCTTTCATTCTGAATCATTTTAGACTCTCTTGATTTTATTTTTTTTAATTCTAAGAGATCTGGCTTATATGATTTAAGCAGTGTTTTTTTTAGCTTCCCACTATTGTGCATTTCGCCTTTTATAGATATTATTTTATCATCAATATCTTTTTTCCTGTCTTCGAGGTCTAACAATTCAGTTTCTAAACTTTTGTTTAAGAGTTCGTTATTAGTAATAACCTTTTTTGATATAGGTCCAAATAATTTAGATTGATGTAAAATATTATTTAACTCGTTATCATATGAAACAGTTTGAACAGCGAGCAACTCTATCGCTTTTTCATTTTGTATAATTTTTTCATCTAAAAACAAAATTTTAGATTTTAGACTAGAGATTTCTTCGTTTATATTTTTCTTTTGAATTTTTAAACTGGAAACTTCATTTTTAAAATTAAATTTTTCATAAGTTTTCAAGATTGAGTCGTCATCATAAATATTTTTTATATAGGATTCTACTTGGTCTTTTTTATTTGATTGAATGAGAAGTTCTTTTTCAACCTTTTCAATTTTTTTCAATAAATCATTTAATGTATTGTTTCTCTTATTTTTTTCATCATTGTAATTTTTATTAATTATTGAAATTTTATCTTTAGAAGAAATAACGCTATTTTTATAATTACTTATTCGCTTAGAAAAACTTTCATTCTCTTGTAATAATTTTTTCTGGTTGTCGTAGATTTTTTCGTTATCATCATAGAGTGATATTTGAGTAATGATTAAATCTATTTTTTCTTTAACTATGCTAATTTCGTTTTTTCTCTTAATAATATATTTATTCAATTTGCGTATTTTATTATCGGTCTCATATTTTTGTATTATTATATCATTATTAGAACCACTGCCCACAATTTTTCTAGCCATAGCCTTTACATAATCAAACTTAGTGGTCTTATATTTTATTTGATTTAACGTCTTTAATGGCAAATCTTTAAAGTTTACATGATCTACAATTTTTACTTTTTTATTTCCACCTGCAATAGTGGATGGATAATCAACTAGCCTATATTTTTTTTGAACGATTCCTTTTATTTCTTCTTTTTCTGAAACAACAAGAATCTCAAAAGCCACCAACTTTTTCAAATGGTAATAAATTTTTTCTTTTGGGAATGATATCCTTTCTGAAATTTCAGATGCAGTCAAAGAATTTTTACCAATGCATGATATTATTTTTTTAGGTACAGGCTTTGAAACTGCCTTAATTACGCTTTGGTCAGATAGGTTAGATATAAGGTCTTTAAAACTCATTATTAGTCGTTTGTATTTTATTTTTTGTTATTTCTACAACATTAAAATAAAATAAACTAATTATAGAATATTAAACGTCTATAATTATAGTAAAATAATTTAGCTAAAAAAAAATATCTTCACAATGAGTATACAATTTTATAACATTGTAAAAATATTAGATCTTATATTATTTAAAATTAAAAAAAATTTACTTTTAACTTTTGCTCGAAATTGTTTTTAAGACTTATTCTAAAAAAAATTACAGGCCCTGTAAAAATATAATACGATACACTTGACTTTAATAGATTTACAAAGCCCTACTATTTCATTAGTAGCATTTTATTAATTCTACGATTATCACTCGCTCTTATCTCTGCAAAATAAACACCCGATGATACTTGCTTCCCAAAATTATCCTGACCGTTCCATGAAATTGAATACTTTCCAAAGGACTGTTCTTTTTCCAAGAGTGTTACTACTTCTTTACCCAACATGTTATATACCTTTACACTTACTAATGATCTTTTTGGAAGTGTATAATACATCTTTGTAATTGGATTAAAAGGATTCGGAAAGTTTTTATCTAAAACAAACTCAGATGGTATAATCGTTAAAAGTTCTAATATTTTTGTTTGTACATAACTAGGTTCACCAATTATAACTTTAAGCTCATATCCAAGATTATTGTTTTTGTTAATTACTATGAATTCTTCAAGTATATTTTCATAGACATGTCTACTTTGGACATCTAATACTGATATTACTACCCTTTCTGGAAGTGACATAATCTCATTTAATGAAAAATTAATATCACCGGAATTTGACTTTGACTTGATTGAAATATTCCAAACTCCATTTTGCGTATTAGTTGATCTTAAATCTTTTGAAAATTCATATGAATTTCCATCATTATGTGATAAGGCAACAGATAGACCATTTTCAATTTTTGGTAATTCAGGAAAATCCGAGTTGTCTATTTCATCTAACGACTCGTTTCTTCTTCCAATCATTACTGAATGATCAACATTAAGTTTTGTCTCAGCATTTATTAAAATAAGCCATTCATCTTCATTAGACTTCCTTGAAATATTTCTCTGAATATCATCTTCATTGAAAGGAATTAAGTTAATCGAAGCATCTTCGGAATCAGTATAAATGGCATAACCAGCCCAAGGGTTCATTATATTTTCTTTTAATACCCAACCATCTCTATCTAAGCTGTCACCAAAAAAATACAAATCAGATACAATACTTAAATCTGATTCAACATTAACAGGAAAAGCAAATGGACTCCCAATCATATTCCAACCTTTTTTCAGATTAATTTTATATTTTTGTAATGGAACTGCAGTTCCAGAATCTGAACTAAAAGGAACAGCCTTGTCATAATTATGTTTAAACCAATAAGCATTCCCAGGCTCAACTGATTCTGGTAAAAGCCATTTATTCTCTAAATTATCCCAAGCATAAAAGACATGCCCCTCATCCTTTGGGTTCTTAATAAGTGAATCACTAACGTTTCCAGGGAATGATATCATTCTCCATTT
>CAJQGZ010000007.1 GCA_905478065.1 uncultured bacterium
CCATCATAACCTTTTACGCGAGCAAAAATTTTGTCACTTTCAATCCCAATTTTTTTAAGTGGCTCATGCCCTTCCAATATTATGAGTATTATATCGCCAACTACTTCTTCAATGTTCATCATATTCACTCCATAAATTAAGGTAATATAGCTTAATAGTAATTATACAAAATTAGTATTTAACTATTATTTAATAGTTCAATAAATTTTTCTTCAGATAATATAGTTATAGACATATTTTTTGCTTTTTTAACTTTTGAACCTGCATTTTTACCGGCGACTAAATGCGTCGTGTTCTTTGTTAAAGCGCTCTTTGTATCTCCTCCGGCATTTTCAACGCTTTTTTTGGCATCATTTCTGTTCATTAGCTCAAGCTTTCCCGTAAAAGCAAATATTGTTTCGCTTAAATGATTTGATAGACTCTTTTTAGGTTTGATGATTTGGACACCGTTAGATAAACAATTTTTAACTGAGGATTTATTTTCATCATTTTTCCAAAAAGAGACTATTGATTTAGCTACTATTTCCCCAATTTCATCTAAGTTAATTAATTGTTCTTCTGTTGACTCTATGAAATTATTTAAGTCTCCTTCATATTTTTTTTCTAATATTTTAGCCGTGTGCTCTCCAACATTTCGAATGCCTAGGGCATATACAAATCGAGAAAATGATGTATTTTTTGAAGCATTAATTGATTCAATTATATTTTGTGCAGATTTTTTACCCAGGCCTTCAAGTTTTGATAATTTTTCTTTGTCGATTGTAAAAACTTCATCGATATTTTTAATTAACTGGCTATCAATTAGTTGTTCAATGATTTTTACACCTAAGCCCTCAATGTTCATTGCTAACTTTGAGCAGAAATGTTGGATTCTTCCTTTGAGTTTTGCGGGGCAACTAGGATTTAGACACCTTGTAATCGCTTCATCTTTTAATTTTACTGCTGGTTGAAAACATGTTGGGCATGATGAATCAATTTGAAATTTTGGTGAGTTTTCATTTTCACGATTTACTACCTTTACAATTTTTGGGATAACGTCCCCAGATCTTTCAATTAGAACGCTATCACCAATTCTAATATCTTTTCTATTTATTTCATCCTGATTATGCAAAGTAATATTAGTGACGGTTACGCCTGACACATAAACTGGTTTTACTTTTGCAACGGGAGTTAAAGCGCCAGTTCTACCTACTTGCACAGATATATTAATTATTTTACTGGTTACTTGTTGAGCCTTAAACTTTCCAGCGATGGCCCAGCGTGGTGATCTACTTCTTGAACCCGCTTTTTCCCTTTCAATATATTTATTAAGTTTAAAAACAGTGCCATCGATTTCATAATTAAGGTTATTTCGATTTAATTCTAGATTATTATGATAGTTTATAATACTTTTAGTTCCAGTAACTTTTTTTATCATTTTATTCACAGGTAGCCCAAGGTTTTTAATATGAATTAAAAAATCTTCATGAGTTTCATAGTTTTTTCCTTTAATGACACCTGGTTCATAACAATTTATAGATAATGGTCTTTTAGAAGTTATCTTCGGATCTAGTTGCCTCAAACTCCCTGCAGCGGCATTTCTAGGGTTTGCAAAAATTTGTAAACCCTGCTCTAATTGATATTTATTTAAATCGTTAAAATCATTTTTTTTTATGAAGACTTCACCTCGGACTTCTAATAACTTTGGGAAAGTAGAGCCTAAAAGTTTCAAAGGTATAGACTTAATTGTTCGTAGGTTTTGAGTTATGTCTTCTCCCTCAAAACCATTACCTCGTGTTAAACCCTTTATGAAATTACCATTTTGGTATATTAATTCGACACCAATACCATCCAGCTTAGGTTCTGCCATATATTCAATTCTTGATTCTGTTTC
Organism: uncultured bacterium; assembly: GCA_905478065.1. Taxonomy (GTDB): domain Bacteria; phylum Fidelibacterota; class Marinisomatia; order Marinisomatales; family UBA1611; genus TMED80. The sequence goes on from CAJQGZ010000007.1 coordinate 1,874, forward strand.
TAATAGTTTTTTAATTCTGTCGTTGAACAAAGATAGTTCTTCATTATTCATTGCATTTGAAAGAGAGAGCATTGGTGTGCGGTGTGCTGAAGTTTCAAATCCTTCTAATGGTTTTGCTCCAATTCTCTGAGTTGGTGAATCTTGATCTATTAAAGTAGGGTTTTCGTTCTCTAATTTTTGAAGTTGTTTAAACAAATCATCCCATTCTTTATCGGAGATAATTGGATTATCTAAAACATAATAGTGATAATTATGTTTTTCTAAAGAAAGTTTAATTTCATTCAATTTATCTAGAATAGTTTTCATTGGTTCAATCGTTTTTTTTGCTCATAGTATTGTACTGGGTCAATGAAGTTTTTCTGAATAGGCTCTAAAACATTTTTTTTATTTACCGGTGCTCCATAGATTTTACCATCTGTCGTTCGCACAGCAAAAAAATAGTCGATTGAGTTGCCAGGAAAATCTTTTATGTTAACCTTATATTTATATAGGCCACTTTCTCCATTAAGAAGAATTTCTCTATATGTTTTCATGCTATCAGTTTTAAAGAATAGGAGCACAGATATAATTATTGATTCGTTTAACTCAGTTACTAGTGACAATTCAAATGGACGTCCAATAAAAAGTGGTTCAGGTGGACTATGAAAAAGTTTTATGTTTTTAATGTATTCAAGATGAATTTCATTGCCTATTTGGTCATTTGGGTTTTGTGAAAATAAATATTGTAAAGAAATCAAGTATATAACATGCGCTAAATTTTTTAGCATAATTCCCCATCAATACTGTGGTAATTCATTTTCAGCTTATCAATTCGTTTTTCTTTTAAATTATATACGGTACATGTGTCATAAGGGTTTGCATAAATGTGGAGGGTTATAACAGGTTCATTACTACAGTTTTCTATTGAATGAATATCTGCGGGTCCATCTAGATAGCCTTTTGATGCAGTGATTTTTTCTTCAAGATTGAGTTCTAGGGGAGCTAACGATTTAATTGAGTAGTTACTGATTTTTAAGCTCCCGCTAATCACTTTAAACCAGCATTTTTCTCCCTCGTGCCCATGTATGGGAGCCATTTGATTCGGCAGCCAGCATAATAGGATTATTTCAAAATCATCATTTCTAAATATTCTATTTCTGGTGTACATAGATTTACTAAAGTGAGAATGCTTTTTTATGATATCTTCTTGTGCTACACTATTTAAAATAGAAGATGAAACGTCTTTTACTGGGAAGTCATAAAGACTATGTTTTTTTAGTTGGCTAATTAATGATTTCATTTTTCTTTTCCATATTAAAGGTGGACCAATTTTCTATTTTTCTTTGCGTAATGCTATTACTTAAACAATCTTTCATCCAAGCATTTTTAGTTATTTCACTTTTAATAAAATACCTGATCGCACAACCAGCATCACTTTCAAAACTAGCAGGTACATCTAATTCTTTATTATGAGCAATTATGATAAATTTAGAAATTGTCTTTTTTGAATATTGTCCAACTTCGGATAGTGAATTCATTGCTTCAAAAATATAGTTTGTATTGTTAGAGTTTGATTCAATTTCTAGTTGTAAAACGATTCCTTCTTTGTTTTTATAAAAATGTATTCCCAGTAGCTCTAAGCTAGATGAATTTGAGTTGTATTTATAATCGAGAATCGATTTAATCTGTTTTTCGCTATATATCGGCTTTAAATCTCCCGCATATGTAATACAGATTAGCATTGATAATGTTAAAATAGCGTTCATTTTTTTTGTTTACTTATTAATATAATGCCAAACATTAAAAGTAAACATACGAAAAGAACGGATGTTTTTTGAATTTTTTTCTTTGAGGTTACTACTGAACTAGCATGTAAATCATAGTTATCAGATAATAACGAATCTAATCCGAATTTCCAAATTAAGGTGTCTGCGTTCATTGACATTGCATTGCCAGAGATTGCTTGACCTGGTAATAATAATTTTATTATAAAGTTATCATCTTTTAATCCCAATGAAGATTTCAAGCGATCTTCATGCACTTTCATTTTTTTTGATAAAAAGGCCGAAAATTTTTGACTTACTTTGAATGGTCTCAATGTATTGTGGATGAAAACGGTTCTATTATCTTGAATATTTTTTAATTCATCAAAAGTTGAAACCCTAGAGAATGAATTTTTAAAATGATTAACCAATCTAGGTCTATTTATTTCTTCTTCTTTGTAAATGTCATTTTCTTCTAAATCAGTAAGCGCCTTATCTATAATTACCGTTAATGCTTCCGGTAGCCACAAAAGACTATCTAATTTATTATTCATTATTGCTTTGTAAAGAATTGGGTACTCATTTTGTATGTTTCTTCCAATGAACTTCATTTTAAAACTATTTATTTTTGAAATAGATTTAATTTTTTGTTGAAAATTAAAATCAAAGCCTAAACTATATTTGGGATTGAAATTAAATATTGAATCTTTTATGACAAAGTGAGATATAGTTTTCCAAACTGAATCAGTTTTAATTAATTCATATGAGCTATTTTTATCATTGAAAGGTGGGTGCTCAAAATCATTATCAAGAATATCTGTAGAATCGCCAATACTTATAATCCTCAAGTAAGCTTTGCCATCAGGTAGTATTTGAATAAAAATTTCATTCTCAACACAAGACATGTTTAAAAAAATAATTAACAATATGGAAAATTTTATTTTCACGTTACAATATGAATTTACGAAGTAATTATTTGTCAGGGGAGTTGCGCAAATCATATAATTAATGTTATTTTTATCTATGCTTACAAACCTATTGAAAAGCACTACCCTGCTTTTTTTATTATTTGCATCCCAACTATTTTCTCAAAAAACAGGTCAGCATACTTT
>CAJQGZ010000008.1 GCA_905478065.1 uncultured bacterium
TATGCTATAGATTCTACCAAGATAAAAGAAGGGCTAGGTTGGACACCAATGGAATCTTTTGAAACTGGTATTAGAAAGACTTTAAATTGGTATATTGATAATGAAACTTGGTGGCGAGAAATACAAGAAAAAAAATATGCTCAAAACCGATTAGGAGAAAGTGTTTAAGTGAAAGGGATTGTCTTAGCTGGAGGTAGTGGAACTAGACTTTATCCGTTAACTAAAGTTGTCTCAAAACAGCTCCTTCCGGTCTATGATAAGCCAATGATTTATTATTCCTTATCAACTTTAATGCTGTCGGGAATTAAAGATATTTTAATTATATCTACTCCTCAAGATATTGATTTTTATAAGCGCTTATTCGGCAATGGAAATCAGTATGGATTACATTTAGCCTATGAAATTCAGCCTAACCCGGATGGCCTTGCGCAAGCATTTATTATAGGAGAGGAGTTTATAGGGGATGATGATGTTTCTTTAGTGCTTGGCGATAATATATTCTATGGAACAGGTTTTTCTGGTAAATTGAAAAATTGCGTTAACATAGTAGCGAATCAAAAAAAAGCAGTTGTTTTCGGATATGAAGTAAAAAATCCTGAGTGTTATGGTGTCGTTAATTTTGATCAACAAGGTAATGCTTTAAGTATTGAGGAAAAGCCAAAAAAACCAAAGTCAAATTTTGCTGTCGTAGGGTTATATTATTACCCAAACAGTGTCGTTCGTATTGCTAAAAATGTGAAGCCTTCTGAAAGAGGTGAACTTGAGATAACATCAGTTAATTCATATTACCTTGAAAATAATAATTTAAAAGTAGAAATATTGGGCCGAGGTTTTGCTTGGCTAGACACCGGTACTATTGATGCAATTAATAATGCATCAAACTATATTCGGACTATTGAAGAAAGGCAAGGCTTAAAAATTGCTTGTTTAGAAGAAATTGCATTTAAAAATAATTTTATAAATAAAAGTCAACTCCAAAAGCTAATTAAAAAATTACCTAATGATTATGCAAATTATTTACGTAGATTAGTAGATTAACAATTACGTTCAATGGATGACAAAAGTATACTTAAAATTTATTATAATTAGCGTCTTTGTGGGCTATGCCCGGGCTCAATTTCTTCAACCAGAGTTAGATACAAGAATTGGTTCTATGAATAGGCCTCGTAATAATAAGTTTGCAGAAAATGAACAAACTGATTTAAAAATCATTGGCCAGCAAAATTCACCTGTTTCTATGGAAAGAGCAGTTTCGCCTGATAAATACATTATGGGGCCTGGTGATGAATTAGGTCTAAGCATAATAATGGGTGAGAGTTTAACGCTACCTGTCAAAGTGACTCCAACTGGTGATGTTTTCATTCCATCTGTAGGCTTAGTGAATATTGCTGGACTTTCATTAAGCGCTGCTAGATCAGAGATTAAGAATTTTATTCACGACAACGCTTTTCCAAATGCTAAAGTGAATATAGCTCTTTTAAATATTAGAAATTTTCAAATTCAAATCATTGGTGCTATTAAAAATCCTGGTTTCGTTGAAATTTCTGCGCTAGATCGACTTGATAAAGTAATTTTGGCAGCTGATGGATTTCATCCTCTAGCTAAAGAATATGATATCACTATAACTAGGAAAAATGGAACTCAGGAAAAAGTTAATTTTTTAAATTTTGTTAAAACTGGAAATCTAGAATCAAACCCTACTTTTTTAGAAACTGAATTGATCAATATTCCTTTTGGTGATGTATCTTCTAATTCTGTTTCGTTGAGAGGGCAAGTGGGTAACAGCGGATATGATATTATTGAGCCAAATGAAACATTATTAAGTTTTCTAAACAGGAGTATAAGCTTAATTGATGAATCTAATTTGCAAAGTATTATTATCACGCGTTCTATTGATAAAATAGAACAAATAATTCAAGTCTCCCCGGATGATTTTTTCAATTTTGTACTTTATAATGGAGATATAATAGATATTGCACGAGATGATGGTGTAATGGTAAATGGATTTGTTCAAAAGCCAGGAGCATATAATTATTTCCCAGGGTATTTAGCCTATAACTATATAAGTATGGCTGGAGGTAATACGAAAGATGGCAGTATTAATAAACTTAAAATAGTTCGTAAAGATGGTACAGTATCTAGGAATTCTGAACTAACGCTTAAGCGAGGTGATGTAATAATTGTCGAAAGATCATCTTTTTATACTTTGGCAGGTAGTATGAGTATTTTACAAATTGTTACATCCATTCTTACCATATACATGACATATTTAAGTGCCGTAAAATAATGAAGTTGACGCCACATGAAAAAAAAATATTGGGTCTCATTGAAAAAAATCCGGAAATAATTGATGATACAAAAAAACGTGCCAAAATTGCTAAAGAAAATGATCTAAGTGAAAAAACTCTAAGAAATAGAATTGGTGATTTGAAAAAATATGGTGTCATCAGTTCAAAAAACATGGATACCTTAAGAGATCTAAATAGAAATTTGAAGACTGAAGCCAGTATTAAAGAAGATAAGCTTGACCCCTTAGTAATAATTAAAAATAATAAGTCATTAATTGTTAAGGTTTCTCTTATTGCTGGATTCATTGGTCTCGTTTATGCTCTCTACGCTACTCCATATTATCGATCCACTACTTCAATGTATCCTGCATTAGATACTGAAAAATCAGGAGGTATTCTTGGCGGAAGTATAAAGGGTCTAGCAGAGTCTTATGGATTGATGGGGCTGGGGTCTGCTCCTACTTATAACATCCCCGATATAGTCTTGAGTCGCAGGATTAAAAAAAATATCATTTTATCGAAATGGAAATCACGAGCATATCCAGATAGTTCTAACCTTATAAAATTTTGGGAAATAGACAAGCCAGATAGGTTTTCTCTTTATATTATTTTGGATTTGTTTAGAGCTTTTTTACCAAAAGAAAAAGGCTATTCTACTTCAACTGATAAATTACATCTAGAAAATGCAATTGAAAAGTTGCAAAGGCAAATATCTGTAAATGAAGAGCAATCAGGACTGATTGTCGTTTCCGTTTTAATGGAAGATCCTTTCTTGTCTGCAAACATTACAAATTATATAGCAGATTATGTTAAAGAATTCATCTCATTAGAACAGGAAAAAGAAGCCATAAAAAAGAAAGAATTTATTTTCAGTCAAATGCAGTCAGCAAAAATAGACTTATCTGATTCAGAATTTAAATTGACAAATTTTTTAAAACGAAATCCCCTAGCTTTAGGTAATCCTGACTTGCAACTTCAGCAAGGTCGGTTAATAAGAGAAATAGAGGAGAATCAAGCAGTATATATTACTTTAAGACAACAATATGAAATTGCAAAAATTGAAGCAGAGGAAGATAAATTATTTATAAATATCCTTGATGAAGGAGATGTAGCTGTAAGAAAATCTAAACCAAAAAGGAGCTTGATCGTTTTATCATCTATCTCTTTAGGAATTATGTTTTCATTGTTAATAGTTTTTTATCGAGAAAGGCTATATATATAAATATTTTATGTTTGTTGATCATATCAGTTATTTAGCTTTTCAACAATTTTTCATAGCTACTATAGTTTGGTGTTTTTCTTTTTTAGTACTTTCTCAATATCTGAATATTCAGCATAAAGAAATATCAAATAAAAAGAGCTTCTTTCTGAATTACTATATTGCTCTATCAATCGTTGCAGTTATAAGAATTTTTTCAAATATTTTACCTAATACTCCTGATAGTTTTATGTACTTAAAAGCTTCTGAACGAATTGCTAACGGTAATGATTTTTTTTTTATGGGCGCTTTTTTTTATAGTGATATTATTTATTTTATCAAGTCTATTACATTTGATAATCACTATGCTATCATTTTCTTGAACAATGTTTTATTTATTTTCGCCTTAGTTAAATTATTAAAAATAGTTCCTAAAAGTAACCTAAACTCCTTTTGGTTATGGTTTCTTTTTCTTCTAGCGTACCCATCTATTTATTGGTTTGTCCCAAATGTTTTAAGAGAATCAATATTTTTTTATTGCATCGTGAATATATTTGCATATTCATTAGATTTTCAAAATTCAAAATTGAGGTTGCAAAATATTTTTTCGTTAGTGTTTTTTAGTATTTTTAGTGTTCTTTTAAGGCCACAGATTCTTCCAATTCTATTTGTATGGTATACATATGTATTTTTTAAAAAAAGTATCCTTTTTGGATTACTAATTTCATTGATTGGTATAATCTTTTTAAAAAATGATTATATTATATCAGAATATTTATCAAAAATTTCCTTTGAATATTTAGAAGCTAAGAAAATTGAAGGTGCTGCAAGCATTCCCACCATAGCTTTCAAACAGACAATTGTTCCAAATTCTTTTTATGAATTAATTATTCTTACGCCTTATTTAGTTTTTAGATTTTTATTTGCACCGTTTCCCTGGGAGATATCAAATCTCCGGTATTCCTTTGCTTTTTTAGATTCACTCATCTTGGTAGTTCTTTTTCTTAACATCGCTTGGAATGCTATTAAAAGAAAGCTCTGGAGTTTAGACATTGTGGTTTTTACATTTTTATTTATTACTATACTGGGTGTTTTTGAAATTGCTTTTACTGGTGCTGTAAGGCATAGAATGCCATATATCCTCATTTTATCTACATTGGTAATGTCTGGTTCTAAAAATAAAAAGATTTTTGCTCCTAGATGATACTTATCTTTTTAAATCAAATTGTTAATTCAATTTTTTTGATAATATATTTTATTTGCAAAAACACATGCGGATTTTCTGGATATTAGTATGTCAAATAATGTAATTAAAAGTAAGAGTTTTATCTATTTATTTTCAAAAATATTTGCTGCTTTATTTCAATTATTGAGTATATATCTTTTTACAAGAATTTTCAGTACGGAAGTATATGGTGACTTCATTTTATTTAGTTCATATGTTATGTTTATATGTTCCTTTGTTTTTTGGTGGCATAGGCTTTCCGTTTACAGATATTATCATAAATTTAAAAAAAGGTATAGTACCTTTATAAAAACCAGTTATTTTTCTTTTTATGCTTTGTGCATTTTCTTAATAGTAATTTATTTATTTTTAAATATTTTTTCTTCAACTGGCTTGTTAAAAGTAAGTGACATTTTTCTTCTAAGCATATTAGCCTCAACTTTTAGGTCAATTTTTGATTTAAATCAAAATTTATTAAATATAAATAGGGATGATACTTTTTTTGGGTTAAATATAATTATTCGGCCTTTATTTTTTTTGGGTGTGTGTCTTTTTGTCTACAACGTTTTTCCTAATAGCCAATATGCCCTCTTAATTGGATTTATGTCATCTTTTGCGATTAGCTCAATCTATTCTAGTTATTATATCCAGAGAAATACTGGAGATGGTTCTTTTGATAAAAATATTATAAAAAAATTTATTTCTTATGGCTTCCCACTTACTGGATTATTTTTCTTTGATTATATTTTGACGTCTTCTGACAGAATTATAATTGGATATTTTTTTGATTCAAAAATGGTCGGAATATATGGCGCTAATTATGATTTTATTAAGCAAATAATATTATTTTTGGTTATAGTTCAAGGACTAATTATCTATCCAGAGATTAATAGAACCTACGAAAAGGGAAATCAAATTGAGTTGGGGAATTTGATGTCCTTAAATTTTAATCTTTTAATTGTGATAATATTACCTCTTTCAATATTCGTTGCATTTTTTAATGAGTTTATTACCTCAATTTTTATCGGTGATAGCTTTAATTATTCATCATCTTTATTAATCCCATCTTTTTCATTTATGTTTTTCTTTTGGGGTTTAAAAATATATCATTTTGATTATGTATTCTTTCTTAGAGAAAAAACTAAAGTATCAATGAAAATTTTATTCTTTGGCAGCCTCTTTAACATTTGTTTAAATCTAGTTCTAATTCCGAGATATGAATTGATGGGAGCCGCATTTTCAACACTTTTAGCTTATTTAATTTGCTTAGTTCTTTCAGTTTATAAAGGACGCTCATTAATGAGATTTAACATAAATAAACCCATTATATTAAAAACTCTATCATTTGTAAGTATTTCAATTATAATAACTTTTATCATTGAGTCTATGAATTTGCACATAGGATACCAGATACTTACTTTTATACTTATTTACTCCTTACTAACTTTGTTTTTTAATTCGGTTACACTCAAGAACTTTTTAAAAAGGTTTGTATTTTGAAGTTAGCTTTTATAATTCCAAACATGAAAGGAGGAGGAGCCGAAAAAGTTTTATTTAGATTGCTAAATTATATAGCAAAAAACCAGAATGGATATGACATTCACTTGCTGCTTGCTAAAAAAGAGGGATTACTTCTAGATGGGCTTAATAAAAATATTAAAATATTTGACTTTAATAAAAATCATGCAAAAAATAGTCTTTTTGATATTATAAATTATCTAAGAATTCAAAAGCCTGATTATTTTATATCTTCGCTAGATTATATGAGTCTTATCTCAAGTTTGGCTTATAAAATTTCTAATTCGAAGGCAACTTTTTTGATTTGGGAGCATAACAACTTATCAATTCATTCAAAAAAAACTATATCGAACTCTTTATTCTTGAATAAAATATTAATTAAAGTATTTTATTCTTTCTCAAAAAAAATTATTGCGGTTTCAAATGGTGTTAGAGATGATTTGATAGCTAATTTTAATTTTCCATCTAGGAAAGTTGTTACTATTTACAATCCTGCTTTTGACCCAGATATTATTTTAAATTCAAGAGACGATTGTGATGATTTTCTAAAAATCAATTATAATTATATTATTGCAGTGGGAAGGTTGGCAAAGCAAAAAAATTACCCCAGCTTAATCAAAGCATTTAAGATTTTAAAGACTCATGATGTTTCGAAAGATATTAAGCTAGTTATAGTTGGAGAAGGTCCAGAAAAACAAAATATTATTGATTTAATAAAATCTTTAAAATTAAACAGTGAGATTTTTCTTTTTGGTCACAAAAAAAACCCATTCCCGCTAATTAAAAATGCTTCTGCATACGTTTTATCATCTATTAATGAAGGGTTTGGATTAGTTATAATAGAAGCATTAGCTTTAAAAAAACAAATTGTTTCAACAGATTGTCCAAGTGGTCCAAGAGAAATCTTAAAGGACGGTAAGTTTGGTATATTAGTTCCTGTAAATAATGCTGCAAAACTATCCGAGGGTCTGCTAGCTATACTGAATGGTGATATTTTTTTTGAAGAGGACGCTCTTTTTAAAAGATCACAAAATTTCAGTGTGGAAAATTGTTTCGGAGAGTTTTCAAAGTTATTAAGTGAAGTATAATTGAAATGATTTCAATTAATATAAAGTCAAAAATACTAAGTCTTATACCTAATTGGTTATTATTGTATTATAAAAAGTTAAACTACCGGGAAAAAAACATACCTTTGCGTGATGATAAATTTAAAAAACTAAACAATAGAGAAATCTTTTCTACTATTTATAGGGATAATTTATGGGGTTCAAATGAATCTAATAATTTTTTCTCTGGTCCGGGATCTCATAACAATCAAATTGTTGATAACTACGTAAAAACGATTTTTAAATACTTTAAAGAAGATTTTCAATTTTTAAAATTCCTTGATCTCGGTTGTGGTGACTTTAATATCGGGCGCCAGCTTTATCCAAACTCTAAAAGCTATTTAGGTGTTGATGTGGTACCTGAATTAATAGAAAGAAATAAAAAAATATTTAACGCAAAGAATCTTGACTTTTTATGTAAAGATATCGTGACGGATGATTTGCCAGATGCTGATTGTATACTTTTAAGGGAAGTTTTACAGCATTTAACTAATAATGAAATTTTAATCATATTAAATAGAATTAATAGATATAAGTATGTTGTGATTACAGAAAGTATTCCATTAGGAAAATTTAAATCAAATTTGGATAAAATTAAGGGTCCTGAATCAAGAGCTTATATAAATTCTGGCGTTGTATTGCACGAGGCCCCCTTTGTTTTTAGGGAAAATAAAAGACAAGAACTTTTAAAAATAAATAGGCCTGGGATAGATTTTCTTGTTACTACGATTTATGTCAAAAATTAGTTATGCTAACCTTTATCAAATAACGATTCATGAACAATTTTAGTAACCCTTCAATTACGGTATCTATTTCAACTGTTGCTAAAAATTTAGATCATTTTTGTTCTTCATTTTCTTTTCAACCCCTAGAAGATGCAGATGAAGTAATAATTATCGTACAGGGCATGAAAGACAAATCTTCACAGCCAATATTGAAAGATTATACAATAATTTATGATGACCAATTAGGACTAAGTCGCAGTCGAAATATTGCGATTGAAAAATCTAAATGTGATTTTATATGGTTTCTCGATGACGATGTCGTATTAAACAGTAATTGCATACAAAAATTAAAAAAGTCTATAAATATCAATAAGTATGCTAGTTTATTGACTGTGCGTATGAGTTACTTAGATGATACACCCTATAAGAATTATACTAATAAAAAAATATTAGGACGACTTGGTTCGTTAAAAGTCTCTTCAGTTGAATTGGTTGTTGCAAAAGAGTTTGTATTAAAAAACAATATTAGATTTAATGAAGGCCTTGGCTTGGGTTCGAAATTTCCTTCAACAGAGGAGAATGTTTTCTATTTAGATATATTTGATGAGGGTGGTTTGATAATCCATCTTCCAGAATTTTTTCTTAAACATGAATTTATTAATCGTAAGAAGGCTCACTTTTCCAATAGTTCGATTTTGAAAGCTAAGGGCATGTTTTGTTTTAGGTATGGAGGCCTTATGGGGTTTTTAATTTTTATTTATTTTTTGGTTAAATGCATTCTAATTAGTAAAAGTTACAAACTTTCTTTAGCACTGTTTAAAGGTTATAAAAATGCAGATGGAATCATTTAAAATGTCTGAATTAGTATCAATTATAACTCCAATGTATAATTCGGAAAATTTTGTAGAGGAAGCCATCTTATCTGTTATCAAACAAAGCTACACTAATTGGGAGTTGTTGATTATTGATGATGGATCTAAGGATAAAAGTATTGAAGTAGTTGAAAAATATTTGGGTAGGGATAATAGAATAAAATTAATTAAAAATACTATTAATAAAGGTGCATCATTAACCAGAAATATTGGTATTGAAAAATCATGCGGAAGATACATTGCATTTTTGGATAGTGATGATGTTTGGTTTCCTATAAAGCTTGAAGAACAGATTAAGTTTATGAATGATAAAAAGGTCGCACTTTCTTTTAGTTCATATGAAAAAATTGATGAGTCTGGTAAACATTTAAAAAATATAATGATTTCAAATACAAATCCAACCTACAATGATCTATTAAAAAGTAATCATATTGGTTGTTTGACTGCTATGATAGATTTAAAGATTATGAATTTTAAGAAAGTTTATATGCCTGATATTAAAACAAGGCATGATCATGGCTTATGGTTAGCTATTTTAAAAAAAGGTTTCAACGCTTCTGGTAATGTAAAAATCTTAGCTAAATACAGGCACCGTTCAGGTTCGATTTCATTTGATAAGGTTAAAAGTGCTCAGTTCCAATGGAAACTTTATAGACAAGTTGAAAAAATTAATATTATCGCGAGTGTTTTTTATATGCTTTGTTGGGCTTGGTATGGGTTTTTAAAACAAGCTTAAGGTTCTATTTTTACCAGTTAAAATCTAAGCCCACGATAAATGTTGTTCCTGATTTCTTTAATTTTTCAGAGTTATTGCTTATGTATTCATCACTGTTAATTATAATTGTAGTACTAAAATTTATATTTATTGATAATAAATATTGAAGATCAAACTTGTATTTATATGAATGAGTTTTGTCCTTAAGTAAAAATTCAGTATTCCAATCATTGTCTCTATTTCTTTCGTCATAATTATCAAAGAGTCCAGATCCCTTACCGATGCCTTTTTGAACATGCTCAAAAGCACTATAAAAAATTATTTTTGACGAAGGTAAATAAAAAGATTCTATCAGAAGCGCTTTACTTGCCGGGCCATCGGAAGACCCCAGTGATTGATGTCTGTGTGAATAAGAGAAATCGGGGTGCGTATATGTCCAGGGCCTAGTCGCAGTATATTCAATTCTCAGGTCTGGAAGGCTTATATTTTTTGATGATAAAAATATTCCAAATTGGTATGAAAATTTATTACCCCACCAATCTTTAAAAATATCTTTCCAAGAAAGCTCATCAAAAAGTAATGTCTTATATATCACGCACCCAGGTACAATTCGATACCCTAGATCAGCCGCGATTAACTTATTATCTAGATCGCCAAGATTATGCTCCTGGGCCCAAAAAAAAGATATAGGGTTCATATAACCTAGCTCAGGCGACCTGTTTCCATAAATGACTAGTTCAGAAATTGAAGCGTGAAGATTACTGTTTATCTCATACTTAACTCGATGACCAGAAAGAAATTTCTCTTTTTTTATGTTTTCATTATGAATTTCATCTATTGTTTTATTTAAAAGACTACCATGAAAATATTCAAAATTAAATTTCCCTAAGCTTTTATAAAGTCTCAGGTGATTAAACGGTGTGGCTTTTGCAGATAAAATTGGTGAATTTCCTGATGACCATCCCCATGAGAAAGGATTATTTGCAATTTCTACGTTCACTAAAGGGTTCTTTAAATAAAGAGAAGTATTATTTAAATACCAAAAAGTCATATCAATTTCCGGGAAATATTTTTTCCATTCGTTTCTATAATTATTTAAAATTGAGATTTGATCTCCATTATGTCGAAACATTGAAAATGTCGATCTAATATATAATTGATTATTAAATATACCATTGAAAGAAATTTCGTCAAGGTATTGAAAGTTTCGCTGATTTTTTTGACTCTGGCTCAATAAAACTTCACGTAGCCTAATCCATATTAATGTTGTGTCAGATATTGATTGATAGAAATATTTATTTTCAATATCAACGTTAGATTTAAATATTTTACTATAAAAATTTGGGATGCTACTTTTCTGTTTTAAGGAATCAAGTGATGTCTTTTTATATGGGATTCTAAAATTTAGTAGGCTTTTAATATAAATTTTATTTTCGTTTTTTTTAAGTATCTTGTCTGCATCAATTGAGCTTATCGAGTTATTTCCAAAATAATTTAAGGAAATTTTTCCTTGTGCTGACAATCTCTTTAGTATGATACTAGAGGGATGATTTAGCTCTATTGGCATTTGTGAAAACACAAAAATGTTTGAAATAAAAATAGAAAGAAAAATTAGTTTTGAATATTGTTGTTTCATAATCATTGCATTTACTGTTGTTGAATGCTAATTTTGATTTTCCAATTTAAGGATTCCTATCGAAAAAAAACGCTATCAGTTTGTCAAAAAATAAATAAAAGAACTTTGTTCATCATGACGAGCTTGGAGGCGTCACTCCAAAGTTGTTATTGACGGTTAATTTCTAGTTAATTAATTATTCAATCAATAATATGGAAATATTTAATCAATTATTAGTGCGTGTGCCCAAATGGATTGTTTCCTGGATACTAGTTATCTTAGACGCATTCGCTGGCTATTTTGTAATTGACCTGATATTATATCAATTTGAAATAAGTTATCCAGTATTTAAAATTTATTTGGTTTTACAGATTACTATGTGCTTATTTTTTTGGTCTGCGAGCCTTTATAAGGGTGATGCTCAAACCTCTCGATTCGTAGAAACTGAAAACCTGATAAAAATAACTTTTTTCATGATGGCTGCTGCAGTGTTTTTATTGGGAGTCGATGTAGATCTAGGTCCGATAAAATCACAATTTATAATTAGGTATTGGATATTATATTCATTTTTAACTGTGGTTATACGTTGGGTTGTTCGTTCAATTCAAAAATTATTACTTAAGAAAGGGTTCGGTCAACGTAATGTGATCGTTATCGGTACCGGAGACAATTCAAAGTTTGTAACAGGAAAATTAATTAAGCATGGGCAAAAACTTTATAACGTAATAGGTTTAATTAGAACTTTAGATGAAAAAAATAAAAATGTTAGCTCCTTGAATAATTATTTAGGAGATGAAACTGAATTAAAATCAATTATTTCAAAAAACCCAGTTTCTGATATAGTTATAGCACTTGATAATATGGATCATGATCATATCATGAAATTAATTTCGGCAATAAATGGTGCACCTGTTTCAATTAAGATAGTGCCTGATTTATATGAAGTTATCAGCGGGTTAGCCAGGACAGAGCAAATCTCAGGCTTGCCGTTAATTGAGGTCAATTTTCAAGAAAGTCAATGGTCGAGTTCTGGCATGAAGAGACTATTTGATGTTATTTTGAGTGTTTTTTCATTAATTATCTTATTTCCACTTTTTACCATTTTAGCACTAATTATTAGTTTCACTTCTAAAGGTCCAATAATTTACAGTCAAGAAAGACTTGGGTTTAAAGGTAAGCCTTATATGATCTATAAATTTAGATCTATGATTATTGACGCTGAGGAAAGCAGTGGCCCTGTTTGGACTACCGATAATGACCCTCGTATTACTTCATTTGGTAAGGTCTTAAGAAAATATAGATTGGATGAATTGCCTCAATTAGTTAATGTTTTTTTAGGGCAAATGAGTTTAGTCGGGCCAAGGCCAGAAAGGCCATATTTTACAGAAAAACTTAAAGAGAAATTTCCACTCTATGATAGGAGGTTTAGGGTTAGGCCTGGTATTACTGGATGGTCACAAATAAAGCATCCGTCTGATCTGAAAGAAGAAGATGTAAGACAAAAATTAAGATATGATTTTTATTATATTGAAAATATAAGTTTAAACCTTGATTTAAAAATTTTAATAAGAACTGTCATTGTAGTTTTGTCTGGCAAAGGTCGCTAATATTTTAGGTAAAATCACTTAGTCTTTACGATAAACTGTGTTGTTATATATATTTTTTCTCAATGTTAAATTATTTAATTTTTACATATAAGATAATTCTAACTCTTAGCAATAAAATATTTTGATTTCAATAAAAGATATAAGAGAACGGCCTGAGTTCGTTCAAGATGCATTAGTCCAAAAAGGTTATGAAGGTTCAATTTCGGACGTTAGTAATATTGATTCTCAATATAGAAATCTTACTAAGACTCTCGAAGATAATAGAGCAGAGAAAAACTTAGTTTCTAAAAAAGTCGCAATTCAAAAAAGAGTAGGTCAAAATGCTGATGACAAAATTGCTGAGATGAAGAAGCTTGGCGATATAATAAAATCTCTTGAATTGGAACTAGTTGACTTAAAGTCTCAATTAAGTTTAAAGCTTGAAGAAATCCCAAACATTCCACATTCATCCGTTCCTCAAGGGAAAAATGAAAAAGAGAACGTTGTTATTAGGGAGTGGGGTAACAAAGCTGTTTTTAATTTTAAAGAAAAAACGCATCAAGAATTAGGTAAAAATCTCAAATTATTTGATTTTGAAAGAGGATCAAAAATTTCTGGAAGCGGATTTCCTCTTTACACGGGAAAGGGTGCTCAACTTGAACGTAGATTAATAAATAGTATGATTGATCATCATGTAAATAATTATGATTTTAAAGAAATGTTTCCACCTGTATTGATTCTTGAAGAATCTATGAGAACAACTGGGCAATTACCAAAGTTTAAAGAAGATATGTATCTTTCTGATTTAGATCAGCTTTATCTGGCCCCAACCGCAGAAGTACCAATTACGAATATTCATAGAGATGAAATAATTCTTGAAAATAATTTGCCGATAAACTATGTTGCATACTCTCCTTGTTTTAGACGGGAATCTGGTTCCTATGGAAAAGATTCAAGAGGTCTCTTGAGGCTTCATCAGTTTAACAAAGTTGAAATGGTTAAATTTGTGAAACCAGAAGAATCTTATGAAGATCTTGAACAATTAGTATTACAAGCAGAGTCAATACTTCAAAAACTGGGTATTACATACAGGGTTGTTGAATTGTGTACAGGTGACTTGGGCTTTTCGGCTGCGAAATGTTATGATATCGAAATTTGGTCACCAGGTGAGGAGCAGTGGCTAGAAGTATCCTCATGCAGTAACTTTGAAGATTTTCAATCTAGGAGAGGAAAAA
Source organism: uncultured bacterium (assembly GCA_905478065.1). GTDB lineage: Bacteria > Fidelibacterota > Marinisomatia > Marinisomatales > UBA1611 > TMED80. The sequence continues at coordinate 14,084 of CAJQGZ010000008.1, forward strand.
TACGATACAGGAGTAATTCAGATAAAAAAGTTAGACTTCTACATACTTTAAATGGATCAGGTTTAGCCACGCCTAGGCTTATGGTCGCACTATTAGAAACATATCAAACTGAAGATGGTGGGATTATTTTTTCTGACTCTGCTGCTGATTTCATAGGAATGAAAGAAATAAGATAGTTGTATTTCCTCTGGCTTCTTACAGTTACGATAATTTGTACTGTATTCTTTGGTATAGTTGTTATTGTGTTCTCTTTTTTTGATTTCAAAAATGGGAAATTGGTTGGCCATATTGTTAGGTATTGGGCAAAATCAATATTTGTTGCATCTAGAATCAAAACAAAAATAACAGGTTTAGAGAATTTAGATATATCAAAAAATTATATTTTTGCTGCAAATCATGCTTCGAGCCTAGATATTCCACTAATGCTAGGATATCTACCTTTTTGGACTGTTCCAATTGCGAAAATTGAACTTAAATGGATTCCTTTTTTAGGTTGGGCGATGCAAATGGCAGGACATGTATTTGTTGATAGAACAAATCACAAAAATGCGATGGTATCAATTGAAAATATTAAAAGATCTTTAACAAAAAAACCACGTTCTATTTTGGTTTTTCCTGAGGGTTCTAGGACTGATAACGGAAACATGAATCAATTTAAACCTGGAGGGTTAAGCATCGGAATAGCTACAAGAATTCCAGTTGTCCCTGTTGCAATTAATGGAACCTATGAATCTTTAAAAAAGGGCTCAAAAAAATTCACAAGAAAAGTTTTAGAGATAAAGATTGGCAAACCAGTTTTAACTAATACCTTTAATGATGAAGATCGAAAAAGGTTGTCTCACATTGTTTACGAAAGGGTTAAAGCGTTAAAAGAATGATTATTATAAAAAAAGAAGATATCTCTAAATTGACTTCAAAGTATAAAAATAACGGATTAAGTATAGTTTTCACAAATGGTTGCTTTGATCTTTTGCATTCTGGACATCTAGACCTTTTGAGGAGAGCCTCTGAATTTGGGGATAAATTAATTGTTGGTTTAAACTCTGATGTTTCAGTTAAGAAGCTAAAAGGACGTAGTAGACCTATTGAAAATGAATCTGTTCGATCAAATAATTTATTAGATAAAAGTTTTGTAGATGATGTAATTATTTTTAATGAAATCACACCAAAGAAATTGATTGAGCAAATCATTCCAAATGTTTTGGTAAAAGGAGGCGATTATAAAAAAGAAGAGATAGTCGGATATAACAATGTAACAAAAAATGGCGGAGTTGTTAGAATTGTACCTTTAACACCTGGATTTAGCACCACTTTAATCATCAATAAAAGTAATAGATAATATCTTGGCCCTCTTGAAATTAGATAATAGATTTTAAATCTAATTCACAAACAAATTAATATGATACAAAGACTTACAAGAAGCGCCATACTTTTCACTGCAATTTTTACATTTTTTATTTCGGTTTTAAATTCTCAAAACAAAAATAATCTAAATCAAATAAAGCCATACAATAAAAGTGCTTTAAAAAGTAGCCTAGATGAAAGTAGAAATAGGTTTCCTGAAATTTTACAAGACGTTAAGATTTTATTATCTGAGGTTCTGATTGCTGATTATCACTTAGATACTCTCGAAGTTATATACAACCTTAGCAGAGTATATGATCTTCTTATGGAGGCAGATCAGATAGGCGATATGAATCAAGAAGACCAAGAAGAGTTTGAACGCTTCGAAAAATCATTTTTAGATATTTATACGCATAAATTAGGTACTATTCGTTCATCTGACGCACCCGTAACAGCTGAAAGGTTTCGCCGTGATATTACGGAAGCAATAGAGCCCCTTGAGATAGAAATGGGGAAAACTAAATATATAGTAGTTGATGACCGTGATGGTCATATTCCCTTAGTTAGAAACAAGCAGGTTGATCAGTTTATTACCTATTTCACTACAAAAAAAGGTAGAAAGCAATTTTCAATTTGGTTAAAAAGGTATGAAGAATATAAAAACTTGATTCTCCCAATATTAAAAGAGCATGAAATGCCAGAAGAATTAATGATTTTAGCGATGATTGAATCGGGATTAAACCCAAAAGCTTACAGCCGTGCTAATGCTTCAGGAATGTGGCAATTTATATATTCAACGGGAAAAAGTTATGGACTTAAAAGAGACTGGTATATTGATGAAAGAAGAGATATAATTAAAGCAACGCATGCGGCATGCGAGTATTTGAAAGATTTGAACGAGCAGTTTGACAATTGGTATTTAGCTTTAGCTGCGTATAATTGTGGCGCAGGTAGAGTTTCTAGAGCATCAAGGCTTCATCAAACATATGATTTTTGGCAAATGCATTCTTTGCCTAGAGAGTCAAGAAACTATATTCCTTACTACTTGGCAGCTGCTATAATTGCAAAAACTCCAGCGAAATATGGATTCACTATTCCTAAAGTTAAGTCGTTCGAATTTGAGGAGGTTATACTTGAAAACAGTGCAGACCTTGCTGTATTAGCAAGAGTGGCCGACATAAAGGTTAAACAATTAAGAAACTATAACCCAGAATTGAGACAGTCTGCTACACCAACTGACAGTCCTTATCTCCTGAAGCTTCCCAAGGGTAAAAAAGATCAATTCTTGGCAAGGTGGAACTCCATTCCCCAGTCAGAGAGATTCGCTCCTCAATTTATAGTACATAGAGTGCGAAATGGAGAAAGTTTGTGGACAATTTCAAAAAAATATGGAGCATCGATTCATGACATTGCAGCTGTAAACAAGCTTCGCAACAGGCACAAAATACGAGTTGGCAATAAATTAAAAATCCCAATGAAAGGCGCATCATTGAGGACATGGGGAACGAAAGACAATGGTGGTCCAGCGGGTCATTATAAAGTCACCTATAAAGTTAAAAGAGGTGATACGTTGGGTCAAATTGCTGAGGATTATAAAACAAATGCTAGTAAAATAAGAAGATGGAATAGGTTAAAATATGGAGCAAGTATAATTTACCCTGGTCAAAAACTTAAAATTTGGGTTAAAGAAGGATAGGGAAATATGACAAAACAAAATATCATAGATATAGTCTCAGAAGCGACTGGTCTTACAAAAGTTGAAACTGAGGCGGTAACGAACGGTGTAATGAAGACAATTATCGATTCATTAGCTAAAAATGATAGAGTCGAGTTGAGAGGATTTGGGACATTTGGGGTTAAGCATCGTATGCCCAAAAAAGCTAGGAATCCTGGTACAGGTGATGCAATATATCTACCTGAAAGGTACGTTCCTACGTTTAAACCAAGTAAGATTATGCGTTCTCGAGTAAATGAATTAACTAAAAAATAATAGAGGAATTTATGCCCTGTGGTAAAAAGCGAAAAAAGCGTAAAATGAATACGCACAAACGCAAAAAGCGTTTGAGAGCTAATAGACATAAGAAGAAAAATACTTAAGAAACCTTAATTACTGGTTTACTTTTTCGTTTATCTTTTGAGTTAAATTTTCAATATCTATGGAAAGAACACTCTATTCAGTTTCTGACCTTGTCTCCAAAACTAGAGCTTTATTAGAGCTCTCCTTTAAAAATATTTATGTTGAAGGTGAAGTATCTAATGTTCACTACCATTCTTCTGGTCATTTATACTTCGTTATAAAAGACAGTTTATCAGAGTTAAAATGTGTAATGTTTAAAAATGCGAATAGTATTTTAAGGTTTCGTGTTGAGAATGGAATGCGTTTAGTTAGCTTCGGCTCATTGTCTATGTTTGAACAAAGAGGCCAACTTCAGTTTGTAACAAAAAGAATAGAATTATCAGGCGTTGGTGCGTTGCATCAAGCCTTTGAAACATTAAAAATTAAACTTTATAATGATGGTTTATTTTCAAATGAACATAAACTAAAAATAAAAAAAATTCCAAAAAAAATTGGAATTATTACCTCAACCGAGGGAGCTGCCTTAAAAGACATTTTGCATGTTTTGAAGAGGAGATCACCATTCTTAGAAATACTCATTAGGCCTGCTAAAGTACAAGGTGAAAATGCAGCTGAAGATATCTCTAATGGAATAATTGAATTGTCTAATCTTGATAATATCGACGCGATTATAATTGGAAGAGGAGGGGGCTCGATTGAAGATTTATGGGCTTTTAACGAAGAAGCTCTAGCAAAAGTTATTTTTAATTGTTCTGTTCCAATAATTTCTGCTGTTGGCCATGAAACAGACTTTACTATATCTGATTTTGTGTCAGATGTCAGAGCTGCAACGCCCACTGAAGCAGCTGAAATTATTAGTTTAAGCAAAGAAGAACTCATGACATTTATTTTAAGTTTTCAAGAAAAGCTTATTAATTATGTTAATTCTTATAGCAATGCGAAAAAAAATGAAGTGATTAATATTTTGAATCGTTTGATGTTGTTGCAGCCACTAAATGTAATAAAGTCAAAGCAAGCGTCATTAGATGGCTTTTATAGTTTTTTTGTTAATCATATTAATGAGTTAATTGAACTAAAAAAGATTAGATTCTTAGGTACAATAAATCAATTGCAAAGCATTGGGCCTGAAAATGTATTACGAAGAGGGTATTCAATTGCGGTGAACAAAAAAACAAAAAAAATAATTCGAATAGCTTCCGAGCTGTCAGTTAATGAGAGATTTATATTAAAAACTTCAAATGGAAGTTTAGAAGCAAAGAAGATAAAATGATTTAATTGGGGGGTGTTAATTATGGCGAAACTAAAAAAAACAAAATCTTTCGAAAATATTTTTGAAGATTTAGAAAAGATTGTAGGCGAAATGGATGAAGGTGATATTCATTTAGAAAAAAGTCTTGAACTTTTTGAAAAAGGCATGAGCTTAGTTGAAGAAGGTAAAAGCAAGCTTGATGAAGCTGAACTTAAAATTAAAACCTTAACCAAAAATTCAAATTCAGTATAAATATGATTAAACCAAAGAATTTTGGCTTGTGGGGTAATACTGATAAAAGCGTATTTTGGCAGATATTGCCAAAAATAATTGATTGGGCCAATATTAATAAAATTCAAATCTATATTACCGAAAAAATTCAAACAGACGTTGAATTTAATGCAAATAGTTTACCTGTAATTAATTCAAATGAAAAAATAAATGAAATGGATTTCATGCTTGTCTTAGGTGGGGATGGTACTTTTTTAAGTTGCGCAAGAGCTGTAGAACATCATGACACACCGATCCTTGGAATTCATCTTGGTGATTTAGGGTTTTTAGCTAAGGTAACATTAGATGATATATTCCAAAGACTAGACCAAGTTGCAAAGGGAGATTATTTAATTGAGAAAAGAAGCATGGTCAAGGCTGTTTTAAAAAAGAGTGGTGGTGAGAAAGTGTCATACGGGTTAAATGATTTTGTTGTTACTAGTGGAGAATCACATAGGCTGCTTGTATCGGAAGTATTTGTTAATGGTAATAGGGTATCTGAATACAGGTCTGATGGCTTAATTGTAGCTACGCCAACAGGATCAACCGCATACTCCTTATCATCCGGTGGACCTATTATCGCTCCAGATGTTGACAGCTTTGTCATTACTCCTATTTCTGCGCATTCACTTAACTCGAGGCCATTAGTTGTGTCAAATAAATCTAGTATTGAAATTAAGTTCTCAAATTACAATCAAGACATTATATTTATCACAGATGGTCAACTTCATGAAGTATTAAGGCCCAATGATGTTGCCTTAATTAGTAATTCTAATTTTCAAATAGGGTTAATTGATTTCGATGATACTGATTACTTCCATACGCTTAGAACAAAAATGGGTTGGGGTACTCGGGGAGAGTCTTAAGGTATAGGTTTTAACTATTTTTAGAAAAAAGATTTTTTAAGACATAACCTGCGATATCCGGATTTTCTTTAAGTCTTCTTAAAGAGTAGTCGTACCAATCTGGGCCGTAGGGCACGTAAACTCTCACTTTATAGCCTAAAGATAAAAGTTCTTCGAGCCTTCCATTCATTGGTACTCCGTATAGAACTTGAAATTCAAAAGTTGAGGAGTCTATAGTATGCTTTTTAATCATATTTATTAAGGCACCTATTAAATGTTGATCGTGCGTAGCATAGCATGCATATGATTTTTTTTCTGACATAAGTTTAGCCATTTTTAAAAAGTTAACTCGTATTTTTTCTGGATCCTTGATAGCAACTTTTGAATTTTCCTGGTAGATGCCCTTACAAATCCTTGCGTTAAAATTATGGGAGCCCAAGCTTTCAATATCTTTTAAGCTTCTTCTTAAATAAGCTTGCAATACAACGCCTGTTTCTGAATAAGTTAATTTCAATTGATTGTATATTTTAAAAGTTATATCAGTGCTTTTTGAGCTTTCCATATCGATTCTCAAAAAGTTTGAGTATTCTTTTGCTTTTTTTAAAATCTTTTGAAAATTATTCAAAACGACTTCCTCTGAAATATCTAGTCCAATATGTGAAGGTTTAATAGAAATATTGCTATCAATTGAATCTTGGTAAATTTTTTCATACAAATCGCAATATTCCTTAGTTATTTTTTCTGCGATGTCTAAATCGCTTACATGCTCTCCTAGGATATCAATAGTCGTTGAAAAACCTTTATTATTAAGTTCTTTAACAATACTTAAAACTTCTTTTGAACTATAACCAGCAACGTATGATTTTGAAAATAATTCAACGAACCATTTTGGTAATATTGGAACAGATAAAGCTAAAAATTTATTTAACATTTTATTTTATATTTTTTTTCATTATAAAATTTAAGCTGAACATCATTTAACACGAGCAAATTTTTTTATCTATTTTATTATCAAGTTTAGATTGACTAACGAAAACACAAGCGTCTAAATTCGCATCCTAATTACTAAAGTTATATTATTATGTACAGAGATTTTGGAACCGTTTTTTTTGCAGTAATCATGGGCGCCGTCATGGTATCTATTCCGCTTCTTATTAGTTGGCTCATTGCGCCTTCAAACAAGACTAAAGATAAGCTTGATACTTACGAATGCGGTGAAGAAGCTGAGGGTTCTGCTTGGTTGCAGTTTAACATTCGGTTTTATATCATTGCCCTAATTTTCTTGATTTTTGATGTTGAGGTTGTGTTTCTTTTCCCTTGGGCAGTTGTTTTTAAGGAGATGGGTCTGCTTGCTCTAATAGAAATGGGCATTTTCTTGTTGATCCTCTGCGCTGGATTGGCTTATGTCTGGGTTAAGTCTGACTTAGAATGGGTTAGAAGAAAAATTAAGTATGGTGGTGGTAGGTATAAACCTTTATCGGCATCTTCGGAGGATTAAATGGGATTATTAGAAAATAGATTTGATGATAATATTGTTGTTGAAAAATTAGATAAACTATTAAGCTGGGCTAGATCTACATCACCATGGTTTTTTCAGTTTGGAACTGCCTGTTGTGCTATTGAGATGATGGCTGCTGCTGCCAGCAGACACGATTTGATGAGAATTGGAATAATCCCGAGGTCATCTCCTAGACAAGCGGATGTAATGATTGTCGCTGGTACTGTTACTATGAAAATGGCTCTAAGGGTAAAGAAGTTGTATGAGCAGATGGCAGATCCTAAATATGTTGTTGCCATGGGTTCCTGTGCTACTAGCGGCGGGCCATATTGGCAACATGGCTATCACGTATTAAAAGGAGTGGACTTAGTTATTCCTGTGGACGTTTATGTACCTGGATGCCCTCCTAGACCAGAGGCTTTAATTGAAGGCTTGCTGAAGCTACAAGAACAAATTTTAGAAGGTCGTCCTCTAACAAGGAAAATGGGTTGAGCGAAGATATACAGGTTCTAATTGATGATGTAGTAGCTAAAGCATTAGCTGGTGACATGGATCCCATCAATAATATCGAAGACCGTGTCACTAGATCGAAAGCAAAGGCCGCGTTAGTAAAAGCAAAGAGATCTCAGCCAGAAACTGAAATCAAGAGCAAGGACTCTGAAGTTTCTGAGCATTCTGACGTAAAAGCTAAAGACACAATTGAACACATAGTTATTGCTTCTTTAACTAAAAACTTTTCAAATTTTTTAGACGGCGAACAAAACGGCGAATGGATTCAAATGAAGCCAGAAAATTGGTTTGATATAGCTAAACATTTGAAAGAAAATGAAGATTTATACTTTGATTCCTTGCAGTGTAATACGGGATTCGACTTGGAGGGGGGAATGTTAGAATCGAGATATAACTTGCATTCTATGAAGCATTTACACGCAATTGAAATAAGGATAAAAGTAAGTATTGAAAATCCAAATATACCATCTGTTGAAAGTTTGTGGAGAGTTGCCGATTGGTTTGAAAGAGAAACGTATGACATGTTTGGTATTAATTTTACAGGGCATAGAGACCTTCGACGTATTTTACTCCCTGAAGATTGGGAGGGGTGGCCTCTTAGAAAAAATTATGAAGAACAAGAAACATATCATGGCATTGTTGTGCCGAAAGTGAAAGAAGGATGGGAGTAGTACACGGACAGGAGATGGTCCTTAATATTGGGCCTCAGCATCCTGCAACACATGGTGTTTTGCGGTTACAAGTAAAGACAGATGGGGAAGTGATTTCTGAAATCACTCCTTATTTGGGTTATTTGCATCGCTGTTTTGAGAAACATTGCGAAAACGTAACTTATGAGCAAGTTATACCATTTACAGACCGGTGCGATTATTTGGCTTCGATGACAATGAATTTTGGTTATGTTGTTGCTGTGGAGAAGTTGATGGATATCAAAGTTAATGATAGGGTGCAGCACATTAGAGTTATAATGGCTGAATTGCAAAGAATAGCTAGTCACTTGTTAGCAACAGGCGTTTTTGGTTTGGATTTAGGTGCCTTTACCCCATTTCTGCATATGTTAAGAGACCGAGAGAGAATTATTGATTTATTTGAAATGACTTGTGGTGCAAGGTTGCTTTATAATTACATGTGGGTTGGGGGTCTTAGTCATGATTTGCCCAAGGGGTTTGTTGAGGCAACTTTAAATTTTCTTGACTATTTTGAACCTAAGATAGATGAATTTGAAAACTTGCTTGGGCACAATAAAATTTTTGTCGAAAGAACTGCTGATATAGGTATTATGCCAGCTGAGGTCGCTATTAATTTTGGCGTTACGGGCCCTAATCTACGAGCTTCGGGAGTTAACTGGGATTTAAGAAAAGATGATCCATATTCGATTTATGATAAATTTGATTTTAACGTTCCAGTTGGTCAGGGTATAAAGGGTACTGTTGGGGATTCTTGGGATAGGTTTTATGTTAGATTACAAGAAATTAGAGAAAGTGTGAAGATTGTTAGGCAGGCTATAGACCAGCTTCCAAAAGATGGTGACGTTCATCAGAGCATGCCAAAAAAAATAAGACCCCCAAAAGGCTCTATCTATAGTAGGACAGAATCTCCTCGTGGTGATCTAGGCTATTACATTGAAAGTGATGGTTCAGATACTCCTTCTCGATTAAAAATGCGCTCACCAGCATTTACAGCATTAGGTGTCCTTGACGAAATCGCTGGTGGCTGGTTGATGTCAGATGTTTTAGCTATTCTTGGTAGTCTTGATATTGTTCTTGGTGAGATTGATCGATGACAGTAGACTATATTTTTGATTTTTTGACTGGTTTATTAGGTGGGTTTCTCGGTTCGGATTATCTCCTTTTGGCTTCTATGTTGATTCCATGTTTGGCTATTTTTGGATTTATTACTATTTATGCTCTAATCGTTATTTACGCTGAGCTAAAAGTTTCCTCTTTCATTCAAGATAAAGTAGGTCCTATGGGGCAAGGTGTGGGGCTTCATGCAGGTAAATGGGGTTTGCTTCAACCTGTTGCGGATGCTCTAAAATTATTGCTTAAAGAAGACATAATTCCTTCAAGTGCCGATAGGCCATTGTTTATACTTGCTCCTTTTATGATTTTTATTGGAGCTTTTATTAGTTTTGTGGCTATTCCATTTGGTGAATCTATTATTGTTGCAGACCTTAATATTGGTCTTTTTTATATTTTGGGTGTTGGTTCGATAGCTGTTTTATCTCTTATTTTAGCGGGTTGGGCATCAAATAATAAGTGGTCTCTGTACGGAGGAATGCGTTCTGCCGCTCAGATAGTTAGTTACGAAATTCCAGCGGGACTTTCATTGATTGTTGTGATAATGTTAGCGGGTACTCTAAACTTACAAGATATTATCAAATACCAAGAAGGCGGTATATTTAACTGGATTATATTTGATAACCCATTTGTTCCGATAGCTTTTGTCGTATATTTTATTAGTGCGCTAGCTGAAGTAAATCGGACGCCTTTTGATTTACCAGAATCAGAGTCTGAGCTCGTAGCTGGGTTTGCCACGGAGTACTCAGGTATGAGGTATGCTTTCTTCTTCCTTAGCGAATATGCGAATATGTTTGTTGTCAGCGCTGTAGCTGCAGCTGGTTTTTTAGGGGGATGGCAAAGTCCGTTTGATGGTTTTATGAGCACACCTGCTTGGAGTGTTTTCTGGATGATAAGCAAAACAGGGTTTTTGATATTTGTAATGATTTGGCTTCGTTGGACTCTTCCAAGGTTGAGAGTAGATCAATTGATGAATGTATGTTGGAAAGTTTTTCTTCCAATAGCCTTATTAAATATATTTGGTGTGGCTATATGGACAGTGGTTTTTAACTCTTAAGGTAATAAATGAAAAGATATTTTACAGATATTTATGAAAGTGTGAGCTCAATTTTAGGTGGTATGGGTATCACTTTAATGCATCTAATTAAAGCAAGAAATGATAATGTGACATTGCAATATCCGGAAGAAAAGTGGCCAAGGCCTGAGAGGAACATTGGTTTTGATCACAATAGTTATAATGTTATTCGTTCAAGACTTCATGTAGATATGGATGATTGTATTGGTTGCCTAAAATGTGAAAGAGCGTGTCCGGTTGACTGTATTAAAATTGTTACAGAGAAAGCGCCAGTTAGGGGTGAAGACTTAAAGGAAATTAAGCATAAAGGTATTACTTCCAATGGTACTAGAAAAGCTCTAGTCGTTACTAGGTTTGATATTGATATGTCAGAGTGTTGTTATTGTAATTTATGCACTTATCCATGTCCTGAAGAGTGTATTTTTATGACAGGTGGTCCGAACGCTAAAAAGCACCCTATCGATTATGAGTTCTCTGAACCAGATAGAAGTGATCTAATATACAGGTTTGCTAAAAAAGGAGCTAAAGAAGGCTTGGCGGAAATGAATGCTAAACAAGAGGCGGAAGCTTAATTACATGGCTGATATTGTTTTCTGGATAATTTCAGCATTGACAGTTATGTCAGCGGCATTTGTTGTACTCAATAATCAGTTGGTCTATTCAGCTGTGGCCTTATTGTTTACATTATTTGGCACAGCAGGTCTCTATGTTTTTTTATGGGCAGATTTCATTGCCGGTATTCAAATACTAGTTTATGTTGGTGGAATTCTTGTACTAGTTATTTTTGGTATAATGTTGACAAATAAAATAAAATCAGTTAGAATATCGCACAAGAGTATGCAGCAAGGCGTTGGGGGTGTAGTAATATTTTGGTTCTTTATTTTTTTATTCCTTGCTCTTACAAAAGCACCCTGGGTTGTAACTGAGGCAATAGAGCCAGTCGGAACTGTAAGGGGTATTGGTATCTTGTTGCTAACAGATTACTTGCTTCCTTTTGAGATCATTTCTGTTCTTTTGCTTGGTGCCCTTATCGGCGCCGCTGTTTTGTCTAGAGGGGATTCTTGATGAATAGTCTTGACTCGTACCTTTTTATTTCTTCAATGCTATTTTGTCTAGGCCTTTTTGGTGTAATAACCAGAAGAAACGCGATAGCTGTTCTAATGGGGGTTGAACTTATTTTAAATGCTGCAAATATTAACTTTGTAGCATTTTCAAAATTCAATGGTATGAATTTAGATGGTCATATTTTTGCGTTGCTAGTAATCGTTTTAGCTGCTGCGGAAGCGGCTGTTGCGCTAGCAATTATTATAAATATTTACAATAATATGAATACTGTAAATATTGATGATGTTTCGGAGCTTAAAAGATGATTGAAAATCCGATGATTCTGTTTCCGTTACTTATTCTCTTTTTGCCCTTACTTTCTTTTATAATTGTAATTTTCTTTGGTAATAAGCTTCCTCGCCAAGGTGACTGGGTGGCTGTTGGGTCTATAGTCACAACCTTTTTATTAGCCTGTTACTTATTCCTGCAGATGTTTTTGAACTATGATCCTGATTTTAGTCATGGGGCATCATTTTCATGGATTAATCTGGGTGAGTTTAAAATTAATCTTGGTATCTTAGTTGATAACCTAACAATAGTTATGTTGCTAATTGTTACTCTTGTTTCTAGTTGTACTCATATTTTTTCACTCGCCTATATGAAAGGTGACATTCGTTACAACCGTTATTTTGCATATTTAGGACTGTTTACATTTTCAATGAATGGAATCGTTTTGGCGGATAACTTGATTTCAATGTATATGTCCTGGGAACTCGTTGGGGTTAGTTCGTATTTGCTTATTGGTCACTGGTTTGAAAAAGACAGTGCAGCAAATGCTAGTAAGAAAGCTTTCCTCACAAATCGTGTTGGTGATATTGGGTTTTTCATTGGTATTATGTTATTATACTCTGCTGTTGGCGCATTTGCATTTAATCCTATTTTTGAATCAATAGCTGGTGGCCAAGCTATTGCTGGTACAACTTTGACTATAGCGGGGTTAGGAATTTTTATGGGTGCTGTTGGTAAGTCTTCACAATTTCCGCTTCATATATGGCTACCGGATGCGATGGAAGGACCCACCCCTGTCTCTGCTCTAATGCATGCAGCTACAATGGTTGCTGCCGGAGTTTACATGTGTGTTAGATTGTTCCCAATTTTCACACCAAGTGCCCTGATAGTAATCGCTTATATTGGTGCTATAACTGCGATATTAGCAGCTTTGATAGCCGTTTCACAAAACGATATTAAAAAAGTTTTAGCCTACTCTACCGTTAGTCAATTAGGCTTTATGATTCTAGCTGTTGGAACGGGAGTATATACAGCAGCATTTTTTCATTTATTAACACATGCGATGTTCAAAGCGAACCTATTTTATTGTAGTGGTTCAGTCATACACTCTATGCATCATGCTCTACATAAAGCCCATGATCATGATACGGATCCTCAAGATATGAGAAATATGGGCGGGTTTAAAGATAAAATGCCGATCACTTATTTTTCAATGTTAGTAAGTACATTGGCTATAGCTGGAGTGCCATTGTTTTCGGGTTTTTTGTCAAAGGATGCAATTTTGGCGGGTACATTATCTTTTGCTCAGCATCATCCTGAGCATTTCCTATTACCTTTTTTTGGCTTTTTAGCTGCTGCTTTGACTGCTTTTTATATGTTTCGTCTTATTTTTATGACGTTTCATGGTAATCCAAACATCAAATCGATAGTTAAAAATATTCATGAATCACCAAAAGAAATGACTAGTCCTATTGTTCTGCTGGGTTCATTAAGCTTTTTTATTTTTTATACATTACCTCATAATTTTAATCCGATGAAGGATAAGGGGTGGTTTACTGATCTAATTGTTCCAAGAAATTCTGCAGTACCAGGAAGCCTAACATCGAATGAGATTGCAGAGTATGCGCATCATGCACATTATTTGGCAATGGGTTTATCGCTTATTGTAGCATCGATTGGAATTTTGTTAGCGTATCTTATGTATCAGAAAAAGGTAATATCAGCAAAAAATATTTCTGAAAAATTTGGCTTTTTCTATGATTGGAGCCTAAATAAATTTTATTTTGATGAAAACTATAATCGTTACCTTTATCAGCCATTTCTTCGATTAGCTCATACAATTTCATGGCTAGATTGGGAGTTTTATGATAAATATTTTATTAATGGTTTTGGAAAACTAACCAAATTACTCAGCACTGTCTCAGGCAAGTTTGATTACAGTGGAATTGATCAAGGTTTTGTTGATGGTTTTGGGCGCGCATCCAATACAGTCGGTAAACTTTTAAGAAACGTACAGACCGGACGATTACAAAATTATTTACTTTTTGTTGTCGCTGGTATTTTAGTTATAATTATTGCTCAGGCTTTTTAACCAATAGAATACAAGAGATATACACATGGAGAATATTCTTAGTTTATTAATATGGATCCCTATTTTGGGTGCAATTATAGTTGCATGCCTTCCTAGAGATAATGAAAATTTAGTCAGATATATATCTGCGGCAATCACTGGTTTGGAATTCATAGTTGCTATTGTTTTGTGGCGGGCTTTTGACCCCGTCAACGGCTCAATGCAGTTCATGGAGCGATATGAATGGATTCCTTCTCTTAATATATCTTACATACTTGGTGTTGATGGTCTAAGTCTACCGATGGTTCTTTTGACTGCAATGTTGTTTTTCATTGGTGTTTTTGTAAGTTGGAATATTAAAAAAGCTGTTAAAGGCTATTTTGCTCTTTATCTTCTTTTAAATGCCGGTGTATTAGGTGTTTTTTTATCACTTGACTTCTTTTTATTTTATATTTTTTGGGAAGTTATGCTTCTTCCGATGTACTTCTTAATTGGAATGTGGGGTGGTCCTCAAAGAGAATACGCTGCAATTAAATTCTTTTTGTATACGCTTTTTGGTTCTGTTTTGATGTTGATAGGTATATTAGGTTTATATTTTACATGCGGAAAAACTTTTGATATTTTGCTTATTATGGAAAGAGCACCTGAAGCCCTCAATGGTGTCCTTTGGTGGGGTATGAGTGCTGCGAAGGTTATCTGGGTTTTGTTATTTATTGGTTTCGCTATAAAGGTTCCTGTTTTCCCATTTCATACTTGGTTGCCACTTGCTCACGTAGAAGCTCCGACAGCAATTTCTGTGCTACTAGCTGGAATATTATTAAAGTTGGGTGTCTACGGTATAATAAGGGTCAATTATGGAATAATGCCAGATCAAGTCTATTGGTTTGCTGCTGGTTTAGCGTTTTTGGGTTTAGTAAATGTTATCTGGGGAGGTCTGTGTGCATTAGCCCAAACTGATTTGAAAAAGTTAGTTGCATACTCTAGTATTAATCACATGGGTTACTCATTAATTGGTATTGCTGCTGTTGTGGCAGCTGGTGAGATGAATGGTAGTGATCTGAAAGCAGCGCAGGCTGGTTTGAGTGGTGCTGTATTCCAAATGTTTAATCATGGAACTATTTCTGCAATGTTATTCATTCTTGTTGGTGTTGTTTATGAAAGAGCTCATCATCGTGATATTGATGGTTTTGGTGGACTGGCTAGTCAGATGCCTATTTACACAGGTATTACAGCGTTGGCTTTTTTTGCTGGATTAGGGCTTCCTGGTTTTTCAGGTTTTGTAAGTGAAGCAATGTGTTTCATTGGTGCTTTCCCTGTGTTTAAAGCTATCGTTGTCTTAAGTACTATTGGGATTCTGTTAAATGCAGCATATTTTTTGTGGGCTTTTCAGCGAGTCTTCTTTGGCGAATTAAACGAAAAGTATAAAGATATGAAAGAAATTAATGGACTGGAATTATTTACTGTGATTCCATTAGCAATTATTACTTTATTCTTTGGTATTTACCCCGGGCCATACCTTGATTTAATTAAAGCCACTATGGATCAAATAATTGAAAAAATTGCATTTGCTGCTTCCTACGGCGTAATGTAAGGATTATTTAAATGACTAATTTGCAGAGTTTAGAGTTTTTTATACCTGAAATAATCTTGGTTATTACCATTTTAGCCTGTTTAATTACTGATTTATTTTTAAAAAAATCTAAAACAGACTTGATTGGTTGGATCTTGGGTATTGGTCTTGTTATCGTAGGCTTATCTGTTTATAATTTAAGCTCTGTTCCTCCTACTACATTGTTTTTAGATATGATTGTTATTGATCCTTTTAGTTCGTATATGAAGATTATAATTATCATTTCAACTTTGTTAATTATTGTTGCTAGTTGGGCAAACAACGAATTGTCTAAATATAGGAAGGGCGAATATTTTACGCTTATTGGTATTATGGTTGTTGGGTTATTTTTGATGACTTCGTCTATTGATATTATTATGCTATATGTTTCAATCGAAGTTGTCTCAATAATGTCTTTTGTTCTTGCTGGTTATTTAAAATTGAATACTCGATCAAATGAGGCTGGACTGAAATATGTCATATATGGTGCTTTCAGTTCAGGGGTAATGCTTTTTGGGCTTAGTCTAGTATTTGGCTTGACTGGTAGTACAAATTATTTCGTCATTCAAGAAGCTATTTCATCTATAGATAGCTCAGCTAACCCAGCATTGATAATGGCCTTGCTCATGATTTTTGCTGGATTCGGGTATAAGATTTCTTCTGTTCCTTTTCATTTTTGGACTCCAGATGTTTACGAAGGTGCCCCGACAACGATAACTGCTTATCTTTCCGTTGCTCCAAAGGCTGCGGGGTTCGCAATGATTATCCGCTTTTTTCATCAAGTCTTTTCTGATAGCATTGCCTTATCGGGTAATGCTATGGGTTACACTGATTTGCCATGGCCTGAAATTATTGGAATTTTAGCTGTTGTTACAATGACACTTGGAAACCTTGTAGCAATTCAACAAGAAAGTATTAAGAGAATGCTTGCTTACTCGAGTATAGCGCATGCTGGATACATGATGCTTGCACTTCCAGTTCTTTCAATTGACGCTGTAGAATCAATAATGATTTATCTTTTTGTTTATATTTTTATGAACCTAGGTGCTTTTTTCATAGTTATTATTGTAAAAAATAAAACAGGAGGAGAAACCTTTGACGAATATGATGGTCTAGGTTGGAAAATGCCAATTGTTGGCGCACTTATGACTTTATTTATGCTCTCGTTGACTGGGTTGCCTCCAACAGCCGGGTTCGTTGGTAAACTATATATATTTAAAACACTTGTTGGCGCTGGAAATGATTTTCTTTGGTTGGTCGTAGCAGGAGGTATCAACAGTGTCATCTCGCTTTATTATTATTTTCACGTGGTTAAAGTAATGTTCTTATCTGGTAAAAGAAGCGATAAGTTGTCTTATCCGCCTTCTTTAATGTTGGGGCTAATTATATTTACGGCTGTACCATCCTTGGTTCTTGGATTATATTGGAATCCTCTAGCAAATTGGGTCAAAGAATCATTGGTTTTCTACTCCCAAGGTATGTAAATGGTTTCATTTAATTAAGATTTATTTCTAAATTTATAATAAGATAACGCTAATAATTTTTAAGCTTAAATAATGTCCCACATAAAGATTAAAAAAGGCCATGATATTAAAATTTCTGGGATTCCAGAATCAGATATATCCACAGGGTCTACAGCTTCAGATTTAGCATTATTGCCCTCAGATTTTAAAGGTGTTAAACCAAAACTAATGGTTAAAGTTGGAGATAGTGTTAAAATAGGTTCTCCTTTATTTCTTGATAAATTAAACCCCGAAGTGAGGTGGGCATCTCCGGGTAGTGGTATAATTAAAGATATTAAGTTTGGTCCAAGGCGAGTTATAGAAAAAATTGAAATAGAATTAGATAAGGATCAGCAAAGTCTTGATTTTAAAAGTCATTCAATTGATGACATTTCTAATTTATCAAAAGACGAGGTTCTGGATGTGATACTAGGAGCGAATTTATTTCCTCATTTTAGACAAAGGCCTTTTAATACTATTCCTGATCCTAAGATCAAGCCTCGAGATATTTTTATTTCGGGCATAAATACCGCCCCTCTAGCGGTCGATATTGAAATCGCGATGGCTGACGATATAGAAAATTTTCAAGCTGGGATAAATGCAATAGAAAAATTAACTGACGGCAAAGTATACCTTACCAATAAAGTTGATTCTAGGCTTTCCGATGTTGAAAATGTGAATATTAATACCATTGAAGGTCCTCATCCGGCAGGTAATGTAAGTATTCAGATACACCATATTTCACACCTCAGGCCGTCTGAATTGATTTGGACTATTGCTCCTCAGGATGTTGCCATGATTGGAAAACTTTTTTTGAAGGGTGTATATGACCCTTCTAAAATTATTACAGTCGCAGGTCCAGGCGTTAAAAACCCAACGCATCTTAGAGTTAAAACTGGATATCCTGTTGAATCTATTTTAAGGTCGAATCTATCATCAGAGGATGTTAGATTGATTTCTGGAGATGTTTTGACAGGTAGAGAATGTACCTTAGAAGATTATATGAGCTTTTACGATAGTTCAATTAGTGTTATTTCTAATGAAATTAATAGAGAGTTTATAGGCATGCTTAATCCTGGCAGTAGTTCATCAAGATATAGTTTAACTCCTGTATTTGTATCTTTAAGTAATATATTGTTTCCTTTTACTTCCTCTCAAAATGGTAATCACAGAGCAGTAGTTCCAATAAATTCTTGGGAACGAGTTCTGCCTATGGACATTCTTCCGAATGAATTATATCGTTCTATTCTTGCTGAAGACATTGAAGAGATGGAAAGTTTAGGGTTATTCGAGTGCGATGATGAAGACTTTGCATTGTGTTCATTTGCTTGCCCTTCTAAAACAGACGTTAGTGGTGTGATTAGAAAAGGTTTAGATATGCTTCAAGCAGAGGTTTAAGATGAAGTGGTTGTTAGACTATTTATTAAAAATAAAGCCTAATTTTGATGAAGGACAAAAACTCAATTGGTTATATCCATTGTATGAGGCAACCGAAACGATATTATTTAGTACGGATGCAAAAACAAAATCTGCGCCTCATATTAGGGATAGTATTGATATTAAAAGAGTAATGATTCTCGTCGTTGTTGCACTAATACCATGCTATGTCTTTGGGGCAATAAATATAGGATATCAAAATGCCCTCTCATTTGGGTTGGAGAGAACTTGGGTAGAAAATTTAATTTTTGGGGCTAAAACAATTATCCCAATAATTGTAGTAACATTTGTTGCCGGTGCTTTTTGGGAAATTTTATTTGCTATCGTTAGAAAACATGAAATATCAGAAGGTTTTCTTGTTACCTGCGCTCTCATTCCACTTACAATGCCGCCATCAATTCCTCTTTGGCAATTATTCATTGCTACTTCCTTCGGGATTGTGATAGGTAAAGAAATTTTCGGTGGAGTTGGTATGAATATTTTTAACCCAGCTTTAACGGCTAGGTGCTTTATTTTCTTTTCATATCCTAGTAAAATTTCAGGCGACATGGTCTGGCTTGTTGGTCCTGATGGTTACTCAGGTGCTACTGCTTTGTCTGTACCTGCTTCTACCAATAGCGCAGATGCAGTTTCTCTTTTAGATGGAATAACTCAATTTGATTATTCTTGGATAAATTTAGCATCAGGTTGGATTCCAGGTTCCATTGGCGAAACAAATAAATTTATCATATTCTTAGCTGCTGTTGCTCTAATGATCATGAAATTGATTTCCTGGAGGGTGATATTAGGAGGTGTAAGTGGACTTTTTGCTATGTCATATATTGGTACCCTGATTGCTCCATTTTCTGATAATTCAATGTTGTCGATCCCTCCGCATTACCATTTAGTAATGGGGAGTTTTGCGTTCGGGCTGACTTTTATGGCTACGGAGCCTGTTACAGGCTCTCATACAGACACTGGAAGGCTAGTTTACGGGTTTTTTGTTGGTGTTTTGACAGTTATCATTAGGTCGATTAATCCAGCGTACCCCGAGGGTGTTATGTTGGCAATTTTATTAATGAATGCATTTGCATCATTAATTGATTATTTCGTTGTGAAAGTGAATATAAGAAAAAGGATGGCAAGATATGCGTAGCGATACATACACTATTGTTTTTACAACAATTGTTACAGTTGTCCTAGGTTTGGGGTTATCCGTTACTGCTGATAGTTTGCGAGAACGACAATCTATTAATGAAGAGCTTGATATAAAAAAAAATATACTATCTGTGCTTGGTTTTAGCCTAAGTAGCGAATGGGAGAATGACAAGATTCAATCTTTATATGAACAAAATATTAACGAGCTCATCGTTGATAAAACAGGCTCTATTCTTGGTCCGATTGAATCATCCAATTCGGATAAATATACTATATACCAAAGCAGAGAAAATGATAAAGTGACTGGTTATGCCATCCCTATCGCTGGAAAAGGGTTATGGGGAACGATGTATGGATACTTCGCAATTGAACCTGATGCTGAAACGGTCAAGGGTATTACTTTTTATCGTCATAAAGAAACACCCGGTCTTGGTGCTGAAGTAGATAAAGAGTGGTTTCAAAGTAACTTTGTTGGGAAAAAACTTATTGATACCAATGGTAGCTTAGTTAGTGTAGAGGTTGTTAAAGGCTATGTATCTAGTACTGATCCTAAAGCTATGCATAAAGTAGATGGAATTTCAGGTGCTACAATTACCGGGAAGGGATTAACCACTTTTCTAAAAAATGATTTGCAAAAATATGAACCATATTTATCAAAAGTCAGAAAGTTGAATCAAATTGAGTCTCTTTAGTAGTAAAAATAAAAAAATAATTAAAGACCCTTTAATGGGGGAAAATCCAATTTCTATCCATGTGCTTGGTATATGCTCTGCTCTAGCTATTACAACAAAAATAGATACAGCAGTGGTAATGACGATTGCTGTTGTTGCAGTTCTTTCAATATCGAATGTTGTTATATCTTTTTTGCGTAATAATATTCCTAATAAAGTTAGAATTATAATACAAATGAGTGTAATAGCTTCGCTAGTTATTATAGCTGATCAAGTATTGAAGGCTTACATGTATGATATGAGCAAACTTCTTGGCGTTTTTTTAGGGCTTATCATTACTAATTGTATAGTTCTAGGCCGTGCAGAAGCTTATGCTATGCAAAATTCTCCAAGCAAGGCTCTTCTCGATGGTATGGGTAATGGTCTTGGCTATGGCTCTATTTTGATAGCGGTTGCTTTTTTTAGAGAATTATTTGGTTTTGGATCTATTTATGGTGCTCAAGTAATAGCTAATCAAATCTATCTTGGTGGCTATGAAAATAATGGTTTAATGATTTTGTCTCCAGGAGCATTTTTTATTTTAGGTTTAATTGTTTGGGCGCATAGAGCTTATACTGGAACATCGGATAAACATTAAATATGCAACATTACATAAATATTATTATAAACTCAGTATTCATAGAAAATATATTATTGATTTATTTTTTAGGGATGTGCTCTTTTTTATCAATATCAAAGAAAGTGGAAACATCGATTGGTCTTGGGTTAGCTGTGATTTTCGTTTTGTCAATTACTGCCCCAGCAAACTGGGCAATCAATGAGTATCTTTTAGCTGAGGGAGCATTAAGCTGGGCTGGTTTAGGGCATATTAATCTTGATTTTCTTCAATTTATAGTTTTTATCTCAGTGATTGCAGCAATGGTTCAATTAGTCGAGATGTTAATGGATCGGTTTTCACCTGCACTTTACGTCAATTTAGGCATTTTTCTTCCTTTAATTACTGTTAACTGTTCGATTCTTGGGACGTCCCTTTTTCTAGTAGAAAGAGATTATAATCTGGCTGAATCAACTGTATTTGGTTTTGGTTCAGGGTTAGGGTTTTTTCTCGCGATTGTTTCATTAGCTACAGTAAGGAAAAGAATGAGATATTCAGATGTTCCTTCATCATTAAGAGGAGTTGGCATGGCCATGCTATTAACTGGTTTAATTTCTATGGCGTTTTTAGGTTTTTCTGGAATCAGTTTGTAGTTATTTAGGTCTAGTTTATGGAATTTACTATTGTTAGTGTAATTGTTTTTGGTAGCATCACGATGTGTTTAGTTTTGCTTTTAAATTTAGCAGAAAAAAAATTGCTTCCGCAAGGGGATGTCTCAATACTAATTAATGATGAACCTAATAATGCGATTAGTGTTGGTACCGGTGGTACACTTCTAGGAGCATTAAGTGGTCAAAAAGTATTTTTACCTTCTGCATGTGGCGGAGGCGGAACTTGTGCAATGTGCAAATGCCAAGTTTTTGAGGGCGGAGGAGACATACTTCCAACAGAGACTAGTCATATAAGCAGACCTGAAGCAAAAGAAAATTGGCGTTTAGCTTGTCAAGTTAAAGTCAAAGAAGATATGAAAATTCATGTTCCTGAAGAAGTCTTCAGTGTTCGAAAATGGGATTGCACTGTGAAATCAAATACCGATGTTGCTACTTTTATTAGAGAGTTCGTCATAGAACTTCCTGAAGGTGAAAACTTGGATTTTCAAGCAGGCGGTTATATTCAAATAGACATTCCAGAATATCATGGTCTTACATTTAAAAATTTTGATATAGATAAAGAATATCATGAAGACTGGGATAAATTTAATATTTGGGGCTTAGTTGCAAATAATGATGAAGATGAATTTAGGGCATACTCAATGGCAAGTCATCCGGCTGAGGGAAATAAAGTTATGCTTAATGTTAGGATTGCTACTCCTCCTCCAGCATTGTGGAATGATGTTCCACCAGGCATTGCTTCTTCATATATTTATAGTTTGAAGCCTGGAGACCCAGTAACAATATCTGGCCCATATGGTGAGTTTTTTATTAAAGATACAGACCGTGAAATGGTTTACATAGGAGGTGGAGCAGGCATGGCTCCCATGCGGTCTCATCTTTTTCACCTGTTTCATACTCTAAAAACAGGTCGAAAAGTATCATTTTGGTATGGTGCTAGATCTCTTAGAGAAATGTTTTATGATGATGAGTTTAAGAAAATTGCAAAAGAATTTCCCAACTTTAACTACAATGTTGCCCTATCAGAGCCATTACCGGAAGACAATTGGACAGGACCAACTGGTTTCATTCATCAAGTTGCGCATGATAATTATTTGGGTAATCATGAAGATCCAACTGAAATAGAATATTACATGTGTGGTCCTCCACCAATGATTAAAGCTGTTGAAGATATGTTAGATGGTCTTGGTGTTGAGAAAGAAATGATTGCTTTTGATAGCTTTGGGTAAAAAATATCTTAAATACTTGCCTTTAAAAGCCCAATTGTTATTGGGCTTTTTCTTTTACTTTTCTTGTTCTGATTTATTTATTGAGTATTCAATCTCTGGATTTACTATGGGCACTTCATTCAATATTAAAATAAATGAATCACACAAAATTGATAAAATCAAACAAATTGAATATTCTATTGATTCAATTCTAATAAGTCTCAATCAACAGATGTCAACCTGGATTGAGAACAGTGAAATTTCAATTTTTAATCATAGTCGTTCTACAAGCCCTTTCAAAATTTCTGATGAATTTTATCATGTATTAAAGAAAGGAAAACTAATTAATAATCAGACCTCGGGTGCCTTTGATTATACTGTCTTCCCATTGGCTCAGATTTGGGGTTTTGGACCAAAAGGAAAGAATAATTCAAAAAGTCCTGATGCGAATGAAATAAAAAATGTTCTTGAATACATTGGTGCAGACAAAATAGATCTTGACT
Source organism: uncultured bacterium (assembly GCA_905478065.1). Classification (GTDB taxonomy): domain Bacteria; phylum Fidelibacterota; class Marinisomatia; order Marinisomatales; family UBA1611; genus TMED80. The sequence goes on from CAJQGZ010000008.1 coordinate 37,487, forward strand.
ATCCATACATTAAAAAAAAACATCCTAAAGTTCAGATTGATCTTAATGCAATTGCTAAGGGTTACGCAGTAGATATAATTCATGATTGGTTAATACATAAGAATTATAAAAATATTTATGTAGAAATTGGAGGTGAGTTAAGATGCAGCGGTGTAAATAAAACTGGTGATAATTGGACTATTGGTATTGATTCTCCAATAGATAATATTGTTTCTAATCAAAAAATATATGCTAAGACCAAAATTAAGAATATGGCCTTAGCAACTTCTGGGAATTATAGAAATTTTCAAGAGAAAAATGGTAAAAAAATCACTCACAGCATTGATCCACGAAATGGATTTTCTATTGAATCTAATATTCTTTCTGTAAGCGTAAAAGCTAGAAGCTGCTTAGTCGCAGATGCCTGGGCTACGGCGCTGATGATTTTGTCATTCGATGATGGCTTAAGAGTCGTAACCGAAGCAGGTGGATTAGAAGTATTATGGATTTTATCAGAAGGGAAAGAAGGTCTTTCTCAGTTTAGTACTAAAGGTTTCTATCGTAAATAGATTTAAGCGCTTTCAATAGTTTCACATTTTTCTGTATCACCACCACAAATCGTACACGCTTCGTCTGCACCTATGCCTCCACAACTTCCTTGGATTGGTTTATCATTAAAAATGACACCAATAGATAAACCTAAAATGGCAATTCCTAATACAAATATTGATATATATATTGATTCCATATTAAATAATTTACGAAAGTAACGCTATTACTTATCATATTGAAAATTATGTAAATTGAATATTATTATAAAACTCAAATAAAGGTTTTTTCATGTTAAAAAAGATGATGCTTCTAATATACGTTTTTACTCCAATAATATGTTTGGCCGCTGGAGGTGGTCATGGTGGTGATTATCATCTAGATGGTAGTCTTTCAAATATGGGAATTATTTGGGTGATTCCATTTGCTGGTATCTTATTGTCGATTGCCATTTTCCCTTTAGTTCTTCCAGAGTTTTGGCATCATAACTTTGGTAAAATATCTTTATTTTGGGCCTCCATACTTATTGTTCCTTTTGTTATTAAAGAGGGTGCTGCTGTAGCGGTGTATGAGATATTGCATGTAGGATTATTGGAGTATGTTCCTTTTATAATTTTGTTGTTAGCGCTATTTACAATATCAGGAGGAGTTAGATTAACAGGTGCTTTAGTTGGAACTCCCCTAGTAAATCTTGCAATAATTTTAATAGGTACATTTTTAGCTAGCTGGATGGGTACTACTGGTGCGGCTATGTTACTTATTAGGCCATTAATAAATGCAAATAAACATCGTAAAAACAATGTCCATGTAGTAGTCTTTTTTATATTTCTTGTTGCTAATATAGGAGGTTCTTTGACCCCACTAGGTGATCCACCTCTGTTTCTAGGTTTTTTAAAAGGAGTTGACTTCTTTTGGACCACGTCTGCAATGTTTCTTCCTATGCTAACTATGATAATTGCACTTTCAATAATTTTTTATTTTCTTGATTCATATTATCTTAAAAAAGAAGGTATTACTTCTGCTCCAACGAAAGAAAAAATTAAATTAGGCGTTGAAGGTGTTTTTAATTTAGGATTAATACTTGGTGTTATTGTGGCTGTCCTGATTAGCGGCTTTTGGAAACCTCATATTAGTTTTGAAGTTTATTCCGGTGTTCATCTTGAGTTACAAAATATAACTAGAGATATTTTACTTTTAATATTAACCTATGTTAGTTGGACCTATACTTCGAAACAAATTCGTAAGGATAATGAATATACCTGGTTTCCTATTGTTGAGGTAGCGAAGCTATTTGCTGGTATATTTGTAACAATAATTCCGGCAATTGCTATCTTGAAAGCAGGTACAGATGGTGCCCTTTCTGGAATTATTAATTCGGTTACAAATGATGATGGGCCAGTAAATATCATGTACTTTTGGTATACCGGAGTTTTATCAAGTTTCTTAGATAATGCTCCAACATATCTAGTATTTTTTAATACAGCTGGCGGAGATCCTATTTTGTTAATGGGTGAGCTTAGGAATACCCTTTTAGCTATTTCTGCTGGTGCAGTATTTATGGGTGCAAATACTTATATTGGTAATGCGCCAAATTTTATGGTTAAATCAATCTCTGAATCTTCAGGCATTGAAATGCCAAGTTTTTTTGGATACCTCTTTAAATGGGCAATTCCATTTTTAGTGCCTCTTTTTGTAATTATTAGTTGGATTTTCTTCTAATGAGAATTACAAAAGTAACAACAAAAACTGGTGACGATGGAAAAACTAGTTTAGGCGATGGCAAACGTGTTAAAAAAAATCATGTCATAATTGATACTTTAGGTGAATTAGACAACCTGAACGCGGTTATAGGTTGGGCTGAGGTTTCTAGTTCAAGTAAAAAATATTCGAAAGACTTAAAATCAATTCAGCAAGATATTTTTAATATTAGTGGAGATATTTCTTTGCCAGATGGTAAATCTAAATTATTAAAAGAAGAGCGTATTTTTTTTCTCGAAGATAAAATTAAAGTTATGAGTAAAAATTTACCACCCTTAAAAGAGTTTATTCTTCCTGGCGGTAGTGAATTTAATGCAAGATTACATATTTTGAGAACAATCGCGAGAAATACAGAAAGGTGTCTTGTGGCGATGCAGCAGGACGAAGGTAAGAATTCATTACATCTAAAATATCTAAACCGTTTGTCAGATTATTTATTTTTATTGGCAAGGGCTGTAGGGTTATCTGAAAACCTTGAAGAAGAGCATTGGGAATTAAATAAATGAATTATAATAATTCAGAAATTAATTGGGCAAAAATTGATGAAATCATTAGTTCAAAAAATAAAATATTATTAACGACTCATGAAAATCCAGATGGTGATGGTTTAGGATCCGAAGTAGCTATGTATCATCATCTAATTGAAAACGGTAAGGATGTAAGAATAATTAATTGTTCTCCTACACCAGATATGTTTGATTTTATAAATCTGGATAATTGCATTGAAACCTTTAATGAGAACACCCATATTGAATGGATTAAAGATTGTGAAATTATTATAGTTTTTGATGTTGGCAATTTTAGTCGCACTAGAGATATAAAAATTGTTGCAGATAAATTTAATATCCCTGTGATGAATATAGATCATCATCCACATCCTGATGATCATGGTTTTGAATATAATATTGTTGATATCAAATCAGCAGCTACGGGTTGCATGGTAAGAAGCTACCTTAGTAGTGCAAGAACAACTCCTCTAAACAAAAAGATATGCGATGGCATATATGTAGCTGTGATGACTGATACGGGTTGTTTTAAATATAGTAATACGGATACATATTGCCATTCAATTGCCATTGAATGCTTAGATAATGGAGTAAATACTAACTATATATATCAAAAGATTTATGAAAATAGTTCTAGAAAGCGTGTTAGTGTTTTAGCTGAAATGATTTCTAATATATCTTATGAACTGGATGGGAAATTTGCTTGGTCCTTTATCACAAATGATATAATGAACAAGCATCATGCTTCTAAAGAGGACTTAGAAGGTTTTCCAGATTTCATTCGCTCTATAAGTGGCGTTGAGGCAGCATTAATGATTTTTGAAATAGATGAAAATCTATGTAGAATGAATTTCCGTTCTAAGGGTAATATAATAGTAAATACTATAGCAAAATTCTTTAACGGTGGAGGACATGCCTTTGCATCGGGGGCAGTTCTTCATGAACCTATTGAGATTGCAAAAAGTACGATAATAAATAAAACAAAAAAAATGATTCAAGATCAATTGGATGCTTAATTAATGAAAATATTAGTAGCTAAAGACGCGGGATATTGTTTTGGTGTAAGAGATGCTGTTAAACTTGCAAAAAAAAGTGGAACTGATTACAAAGAAGTGTATATGCTCGGAGATATTGTACATAATGAACAGGTCGTCAGCGATTTAAGTAAAAAAGGTTCAAAAGTTGTAAAAAATCTGGACGAAATTCCAAAAGATAAACCAGTTCTATTTCGTGCTCATGGTACGGATCCTGAAACGTGGAAAGCAGCTCAAAAAAAGAAACTTAATATTATTGATGCGACATGTCCATTGGTTACAGAAATTCATGAAGAAATAAAAAGTTTAGAAGAAGAAGGAAGAAGGACTATTATAATTGGAGATCATAATCATGATGAAGTTGTTGGTATTGCTTCTCAGGTAAAGAATGCGATTATTATCTCAAGTCCAGAAGAGGCTCGTTCCTTAAAAAAAATGAAAAAAGCGGGCGTCGTTACTCAGTCGACTCAAATGATTGAGAATGTTCAAGAAATACTCACCGTATTATCTGAAAAAGTATATGATTTAAGATTTGTGAATACTATTTGTTACCCAACGCGTAGAAATCATGAGCAAATTAAAAAACTTGCTGATATTTGTGACTTGATGGTTGTGATTGGTTCATACACAAGTGCCAATTCAAAAAGGCTTACTCAATTATCTATGGCCAGGAATGAAAACTCCTTTCAAGTGACATGCGCGGATGAAGTTAAAAAGTCTTGGTTTACTAATATTGGAAGTGTGGGCATATCAGCAGGTGCTTCGACACCTGATGATCTTATAGCAGATGTTATTAGTAAAGTTAAATTATTTTCAAAAATTAAAGTAAAGGAAGAAATTTATGAGTGATAATCAATTTGATATAAAAGTAGGTTTAGCGGAAATGCTTAAAGGCGGTGTTATAATGGATGTAACTAATGTAGAAGAGGCGGTAATAGCTGAATCTGCTGGAGCATGCGCTGTAATGGCATTAGAAAGAATTCCTTCAGATATCCGTAAGGATGGAGGAATAGCTAGAATGAGTGATCCTCAAATGATAAAAGAGATTCAAAAAGCAGTTACAATACCTGTAATGGCAAAATGTCGAATTGGTCATTTTGCGGAAGCCCAGGTTTTAGAAGCTTTAGAAGTAGACTTTATTGATGAAAGTGAGGTTCTTACGCCAGCGGATGAACACAACCATGTTTGGAAGCATGATTTTAAGGTTCCATTTGTTTGCGGTTGCCGGAACCTCGGTGAAGCATTGAGACGGATTGCAGAAGGCGCTGCTTTGATAAGAACCAAAGGAGAAGCTGGTAGCGGTAATATTGTTGAGGCTGTCAGACACATGAGAACAGTTATGAATGACATTAGCAGGTTGACGACACTAAGTCGAGAGCAACTTGTTGCAGAAGCCAAAAATATGGGCGCGCCACTTGACTTAGTTATAAAGGTTTCTGAGACAGGGAAATTACCAGTTCCTAATTTTGCTGCAGGTGGTATTGCAACACCAGCAGATGCAGCATTGATGATGCAGCTAGGTGCTGAAACTGTATTTGTTGGGTCAGGTATTTTTAAGAGCCAAGATCCTGAAGCTCGTGGAAAAGCAGTTGTAGAGGCTACAACTAATTTTAATAATGCTAAAAAAGTTATGAAGGCTAGTACTGGGCTTAAATCAGCAATGAAAGGTCTAGATATGGCAGAAATTCCTGAGGGTGAAAGACTGCAGGAACGAGGCTGGTGATAAAAATTGGTGTCCTTGAACTGCAAGGTAATTTCGAATTGCACCATAAAGTCCTTTATGATTTAGGTATTGGTTCAAAAGGTGTAAAATGTCTTGATGACTTTGACTGCTTAGATGGTCTCATTATTCCAGGTGGAGAGTCAACGACAATGTCTTTATTAATTGACTCTTTTAATCTTCGTAATTCAATATTAGATTTTTCTGAAAAAAAACCGGTATTGGGTACATGTGCAGGGCTAATTTTAATGTCTAAAAAGATAGAAAATGATGAAAAAGTTAAACCTCTTGGTATACTTGATATTGTTGTTAACAGAAATGCGTATGGTCGCCAAATAATGTCTGAAAAAAAACATATAGAAATCTACCCTAATCCTCATGGTTCAGTTGATATAAAAGCCACTTTAATAAGAGCCCCGAAAATTACTAGTATGGGTAAAAAAGTTATTTCTATGGGCAAAATTAACAATACACCCGTTGCTGTATTTGATGGGAAGCATATAGGCCTATCTTTTCATCCTGAATTAGATGGGATTTCAATTTTCCATGAAATGTTATTTGACTCCTCCAGTAAATTATTTTCTAATAAGTTCGAGAACTTTAATGCAGCTTAAATATTTACCAAAAATTCAATCGCCTAAAGATTTGAAAAAATTAGATGCCCAAGCTTTACAATCGTTATGTGAAGAGTTAAGGTATTATATTGTAAATACAATTACTGAAATCGGCGGACACTTAGCTCCTACGCTTGGTGTGATAGAGTTAACTACTGCGCTTCACTATGTTTATGATACGCCAGAAGATAAATTAGTCTGGGATGTTGGACACCAGGCATACGCCCACAAGCTTTTGACAGGCCGGTTTGAAGAATTTCCAAGTATCAGACAGTATGGAGGATTGAGCGGTTTTTTAAAAAGAAGTGAAAGTGATTATGACGTTTTTGGAGCAGGCCATGCTTCTACGGCAATATCTGCTGCTTTAGGAATGGCTGAAGCGAGATTTCAGAAAAAACAAGATTATAAAGTTGTCTCAGTAATTGGAGATGGTGCTATGACTGGTGGCTTGGCATTTGAAGCAATAAATAATGCTGGGCATTTGGGTAGGCAAATAACAGTTATTTTAAATGATAATGAAATGTCGATTAGCCCTAATGTTGGAGCTATAAGTAAATATTTCACTAGGCTTATATCAAATCCCACGTATAACAAACTTAAAAAAGAAGCTTGGGACATTACTAAAAAGCTTCCACTTGCAAGGGGAAAAATCCAATCATTTTTAAGTAGGCTAGATAAAAGTATTAAAAATATAATCGTGCCTGGCATGTTATTTGAAGAAATGGGATTTAGATATTTTGGTCCTATTGATGGTCATGATTTAAACGAAGTAATTAAAACATTAGAAATGATTAAAGATTTAGACCAACCTGTTTTACTACACGTGTTAACAAAAAAAGGTAAAGGGATGTCTGTCGCTGAGGATGATCCAGTTAAATATCATGGTGTGAAAGCAAATGGTAGTGCAAATGGTAAAGTTGCGAAACCAAAAGAAGAATTAAGTGCTCCTTCATTTCAAGATGTTTTTGGGCATCTTGCATGTGAGGTTGCAGAGAATCGTAAAGATACTGTTTGTATTACAGCAGCGATGAGAGAAGGTACTGGATTGGTTCCCTATGAAAAAAAGTTTACAGATAGATACTATGATGTGGGTATTGCAGAGGGGCACGCAGTTACTTTTTCAGCTGGACTAGCAACACAAGGTATACGTCCAATCGTAGCAATCTATTCTACTTTTCTTCAAAGGGCCTTTGATCACATCGTACATGATGTTTGCGTTCAGGGCTTGCCTGTAATTTTTTGCATGGATAGATCAGGTATTGCTGGAGAAGATGGCCCTACGCACCATGGAGCTCTCGATATTTCTTATTTTCGTTGTATTCAAGGGATGATGTTATTTGCTCCGAAAAATGGTGATGAATTTAGAGATTTGCTTTATACTGCTTTAAATCACAATGGCCCAGTTGGGATACGTTATCCAAAATGTAGTTCAGTCAAATTTGAAAAGGATGGACAGGCAAAACTCTTGCCCATAGGATCCTGGGAAGTAGAAAAAAAGGGTTTGGATTTAATAGTCCTTGCAATAGGGCCCATGGTTTATACTGCCTTAAAAGTTGCTTCCGATCTTGAACAAAAAGGCATCTCGGTTGAAGTTGTTAATTGCAGATTTATAAAACCTATGGACCATAAGTATCTAAAGACAATCATTTCTAGAGCTTTTACCAAGGTCATTACTATTGAAGAGGGTGTAATCGAAGGTGGCTTTGGTGAAGGGGTTAGTTCATTTTTGCTTGA
>CAJQGZ010000009.1 GCA_905478065.1 uncultured bacterium
TACTACCAGTAGCGTTATTTGCATCTATCGTTACTAATGGAGTAGCTGTAGGATCTGGCGTTAGAAGCATTACAGCACCAGGTGGAGCGTTAAACGCATCAGCAGTGAAAACAGAATGGTCTGTTCCCCTACCAAAAGCATCATAATCACCAACAGTATAATTACTGGTGTAAACCAATGTATCCCTCTGAAATCCTTCCATTTCTGGCATCCAATACACATCTATACTATCAATGCCGCCAGGAGTAATTGTAATTGGGAAAGTGCTATTGTATGAAACGTCGAAATACTCACCGTTCTCAAACTCCATATTGTCTATTATAAGATCTTGACCACCTGTATTCCTTAGATAATAGCGGACAGAATCACCCGTTGGTTGAGTAACTCCAAAATCATACTCTTTTCCAACATAAAGAACAGGGTTTGGGTTCTTGTACATATCAGGATAGGCTACATCATCTATTTTTAACATCCACCCTGCTTTTGCAGATTGGATTAAAACCCAAGCATCACCTGCATAGTTAGACAAGTCGTAGCTATGAGCATCCCAGGTATCACAAGAAGGTGTCCCCCCCCCTATAGCTGTAAATGCATCCGTATTCACAAAACCTGTATCAATACCATCGTTATTCATTCCCATTATTGGCATCTCAGTACTTACCCAAACAACTACAGAGTCTGTGTTAATACCTAAGGTTGTTCCATAAGCACAATCAAGACCATATCCACCCTTTGCCCAAAACGAGAGCATATCACCTGATTCAACTTCTAATTTAGGCGAAACTAAGAAATCATTCACACCACCCCAGTTACCAGTGTGAGAGTATACGCCTGCATAATTAGGGCCAGAGTGTCCACTTCCTCCAAACCACAACCAAGTATCTGGAGTCCCACTTGTGGAAGGATAACCTACCAAACTATAATCATCCCAACCTATCCAACTATCTTCAAATGTTGCGCCTTGAACACCTGCATTACCTTCAACAGGAACAGAGACTTCAGCTGCACCTGATGAGGACCCATCAAAAACTATAGATCCTGTCATAATACCTTGCGTTGTTGGCATATAGGCTACAGCAATAGAGTCTTCCGTGCCTTCAGCTAGTCCAGTTATACTAGTTTCGCCGCTAAGACCACCTGGATAAGTAACTGTTCCAGAATAATCTCCAGAACCTGTATTTTGAAAATAGAGCCACTTTGTGCTTTGCTCACCAATTGCTGTCGCTGGAAAAACCATAAAACTCGAAGCTGATAATATTGGAATAATAGGGTCGGGCTTTGATCTAATTATTAAATCATCAACACCATATGCGTGATCATAAGCACCTACATAAACAATAGCCAAGTGTACATCTCCACCATCAAAACCTGTCAAGTCTAACACTAAACCCGTATCCCAACCATCAATATAATCGCTTTCGTAAATCTCTGTCCATGTTAATCCTCCATCTTGAGAAATATGAATACCAGAATAATTAGACCAGGTTCCATAATTCACATAATCAGAAAATTCTAATTCATAATGATAATCGACAACCGCAGGAAGAGATATAGCGCTTGTCACAACAGTATCATACTGTGTTGCTATACCTGATATTCCATCACTGTGAAATAAAAAGTTTGACGTGCCACCGGTCGCTGTTATTACCCAACTATTTGCGTCTGTATCATCCATTGAAGTCCAACCAGAAGGCAAATCTGTTCCTTCACTTAAATTATCAAAGTTTTCAACATATGTAGCAAACAAACCATAACCACTAACATTAACAACAATAGGATCCCCACCATTGTGAGTTACTGTCATAGTTCCTGAATAACTAGCATCAACATCAGCAGGAGGAGAAAAAACAACATCAAACCCACCTACTGCACCAGGTACAGTGACCACAGGTAAACTAATATCCGATGGCAATGAAAAAGAAGTATTCGAAAAATCAACAGCAGTCACTTCAAGGTCAGCACCACCACCATTAACATAATCCCAATTAAACGAGCTTGTTCCCCCAGCAAGAATATTACCATAGTCAACACTACTATAGTAATCCGTTAAAGCTGGTCCACTAGGTACATATGTCGCAGAAGTAGCAATGTCATCAACAAAGAAATAATACTGATCCAAAGCAGTGTATTGAATAGCTATTCTTGGTTGAGTTCCTACATAAGCAGATAGATCAATTTCAAACGAAACATAATCAGTACTCATAGCAGCATCACTTAAAAGGGTTACATCAAAAGAAGTGACATCATTTGCTCCTGTAGTTGAAAGCATCACGTTAAAACTCTCAGTATAGAAAGAAGAAAGACCCCTAGCAAAAAATACAAATTTATCACCCGCAACAACATCTAGTTGTGGAGAAATAAGCCAGTCATCATTAGAGAGAGCAGACCCCTCATATCTAACACCAGCGTTTCCAGTACCAGTTCTTGAATAGTCCATGAAATCCCACTCTTGGGTACCACCATCATAGTTAACCCAATCCCAACCTAATGGCCAATCTTCATATCCATCACCATCGTAATCGATATCCCATGTTGCTACAGAGCCACCAGCAGCTCCAGTTACTAAAATAGATGCATCGCCACCATTAGAAGTAATGACAACCGAACCAGAGTGAAGTCCTGCCGTTGTTGGGGAGTAAGAAATTGCAACATCTACATTATCATCAGTGCTAAAGTCAGCTGGGCCTGTGAATCCATCTGGATAAGTAATTGTTCCCGTAAGAGTTACAGCTCCGGTATTAGTAATCGTGATTGTTTCTGAAACAGTAGAGCCTATTGGTGTTGCAGGATATGGTAAATCAGTAGCGGCAACCGAAAGCTCAGCTGTTTCTGGGAGCGGCTCAACCTTAACATCATCAACATATATATAGTATCCATTTTCATCAAACATCCTAAAACCGATATAATAAGTTCCGTCACTGTAATCGCTAAGGCTAATAGCTTGTTCAGACATTGAAGTTGTTAAATTATCACCATAAACATAACTACCAAGAGTTGTCCAACCTGATGAAGCGTCTGTATTTTGTGATGATATCTGAACTTCTAATCTTGTTTCAGTGTAAGAAGAAGAAAGTGCATCAAAGGTTAATTTAAAACCTGTGCTACCAGAAGAAAGATCTAACGCTGGTGAAATAAGTAAATGTTCTCCAGGGTTATCAGCAACACCGTCCAAATCGACGTCATCATCATTAGTACCACTGTAGTAAGCACGAGCAACATTACCACCATCTGTAGCGCTGATGGTACTGTATTGGCCCCAACCGCCTTCGCCACTAACTTTTATGTGGCTCCAACCTGGTGGAGAAGAAGGCCTTGTGTCTGTAGCTACAGACCACGGCTCTTCAAAACTAGTGCGATAAAGGTCGTTGTGAGCTGAACCAATTAGAAAAACAGAATCCGGACTAGACTCAGCATCGTGCGTAATAATAACGTAAGCAGTGTCAATTACGCCAGCACTAGTAGGTGTGTAGGTTACAGATATATCAGCCATAGCGCCAGGATCAACAGACCCCGAAGAAGAGCTAATTGTAAACAAAGAACCATCGCTTAACGCCGTCCATGATAATGCCGCCCCACCGGTATTATTTACGCTAAAACTTTCTGTTTTAGTATCTGTCACTTTAATTACCCCAAAGTCAATAATCTCAGTAGAAACTCCTGCAATTGGGTATGTAGGTGGTTCTTCTACTACAATGTCATCTAAATGTGGGTTGTCAGAGCCCCAATCGCTGGTGCTTTTAAAACCAATATGTATTGATTGACCAACATAACCAGAAAGATCAACGTCAATTTTTTCCCAGCCATTTGTTACAAAGTTAGGGAAAGAAGCTGTCGGTGCTTGATAAACAGCGCTTCCAAATGAAGCTCCGCCGTCTGTGGAAATGAAAACCTCTAATGGGTAACCATACGAAGAACTATGATACTCATCCCAAAGATAAAAAGAAAGTTTCGGCGCTGTAGCCCCAGACAAATCAATAGAAGGGGTGATCAACATTGAATTTGCATCATAGTAAAAGGAATATACATCGTAGTATGCCGCTGCATCTCCAGAGTTTGGACTACCTGGACCACACGCCCCAGAAAAACACGACGTCGAGGCATCACCCACAGCCCAACCTGCGGTTGTTGAATATCCATAATCGTCAAATGAAACCATATCCCAATCAGTTGGTGGAAAAACATCTCCCTCAAAACCCTCTGATAAATAAGGACCATCTTCTTGTTCTACTTCATGTGAACCTAAGTTAGTCCAGGTATTGCTATCATAAACAATCCATTCAGAATCATCCACATTAGTTCCCGCAGAAGCATCCCAATCTGAGTTTCCAGCAGCGACACTCGGTTTTCTAACTATTGTTTTATTTTGCGTGCTATTTGAAGTTCCAGCAACATCCCAAGGGCCTCTCTCATAATCTGATGAAGTAAAATTATCTCCAATTACATCAATGACTGTATAACTGTCCGCTGTACCCTGAACCAATCCAAGCGCATCGTCCCCACTAGGAAAAAAACCCCAAGTCTGATCACATTCTACAAGAATTGATGCATCAGCCTGTCCGTTACAAACAACATAAACATCACCATCAGCTATTGTTGCACCGTCACTAAAGGTGTTCCAGAAGTCATACGTTTGCGCATCATCTTGGTCATTTGACACACTTGGAAATGCGTAACCAGACAAGTCAACATCAGACCCTGTGCCATTATAAATTTCAAAATATTTATTATAACTAGTACCCTCAGCATATTCTGAGAAAAACAACGTTTCATGGTCACGAGTGTTTCTAGAAATCTGACTTTCTGATATAGATTTTCTCGGACCAACATTAAGTTTTTTATTCGAAACATATCTTTCTTTAATTATTGCGCCCTCTTTTGGCTTAGCCGACTGGTTTAATTGTGCGGCTGACACCTGCCCTTTACCATCTTTAAGATTGACTTTGTTATTTAATTTTTTTTTGACTTTTAAATTTGAAGACAGCTGCCGCTTTACTGTTCTATCAGCACCATATAAATTCTGCTTTTGATACTCTACCTTTTTTACATCTTTTTTAGATGTTTTGCTTATCTGAATATTGCTCTCATTTAAAACAACATTGTTTCCATATGCTGTAAAAAAAGAAACAATCATAAACATAGTTACCATTTTGAACATACTAATTTCCTCCCTAGATTATAGTAAATAACTCAAATTTCGTGGTTTGTGGAGGAACCCGGGGTAGACTTAAATGAAAAAAACTTACACAGGTCCCACAAATAATATAATTAAGATTTTTACATTGGTCAAGAAATAGATTGTCAATTACACAGTTTTTAACTTTTTACAGCTTTAATTTTGAAACAATTAAAGTATTTACACCATAAATCTAATTTTTTAAAAAAAATCCGTGTTGAAATCGCTTGTGATTTGATTAATGTTTTGATTAACCTTTGTTTTTTTTGTCTTTTTTTGTTCAATTGTTTTAATCGCGTGCATGACCGTTGTGTGGTCGCGCCCTCCAAAAAACAAACCAACACTGCTTAAGGAAGCATCTAACAAACTTCTGCAAAGAAACATCGCTGTTTGCCTTGCCTCCACTATTTCTTTTTTTCTACTTTTCCCAACAATGTTGTTTTCGTCAACACCGGTAATTTCGACCACTTTTCGCACAACGTCTTCCATAGATAAATCTCTACTTGCCTGTTCTCCAACCCTCTCTTTAACAACGTCTTTCACAAGAGATTGGTCAATATCTTGATTCATTAAAGAAGATCTTGCAAGCAACCGTATCACCGTTCCTTCTAGGTCGCGTATATTTGTTCGCATGTGTGTTGCGATAAATTCAATAACATCGTAAGGAAGGTCTACCCCGTTTCGCTCTGCCTTATCCATAAGAATAGCTACGCGCACTTCGAAATCAGGTGGTTGGATATCAACAGACAACCCAGATTGAAAACGAGACAACAAGCGATCTTGTAGCCCTTGCATCTCACCTGGATACCTATCTGCAGTTAACACAATCTGCTTTCCAGATTGATACAACTCATTAAATGTATGAAAAAACTGTTCTTGCGTTTGTTCTTTACCTTTAAAAAACTGAATATCATCTATTAGCAGTAAATCTGCGTTTCTATATTGTTTGGCAAACTCCACTGTTCTGTTTTTTCTTAAACCATTAACAAAATCCAAGGTGAATTTTTCACTTGTTGCTATAACCACTCTTTTTTCGGGTTGGGTTTCTATTACCCGATTACCGATTGCATGCAAAAGGTGTGTTTTCCCCAATCCGGTGCCACCATATATAATGAGTGGATTAAAAGATTGTTTCCCGGGGTTTTCTGCTACTGCTTCAGCAGCTGTCTTAGCGAATTGGTTATTTGAACCCTCAATAAAGGTCTCAAAAACATGATCTGAGTTTAAAATAGGTATTAGATGTGACTTTTTTGAAGGTGTGTGATCTTGTTTTTCACCCTGTTCTACATTTTGCGTTTCTGCAGATATGATAAACTTTGTATTAACCTCTTTTATTTCGAGATTTTCGAGAGCCCTATCTATGTTTTGCCTATAGTGAGATTCGATCCAATCGTAAAAAAACTGATTAGGAACCTCAAGAATTAATTCTTTTTCATCAAAAGCTATTGGGCAAATCGGTTCAAACCAGGTACTAATTGTGTGCGCCGGTAACTGCTCTTTTAGTTCGTTTTTTATCTTTCCCCAAGTATCTTTAACCATATTTTTTATTTATCCACAAGTTATCCACATTTGCTCCGCCTTTTAAATTACTTGAATTTTTTACTACCACTAAGAAGTTTTGTTAAAAAATAAAAATTTTATAAAATTTGTCTTATACATTCATCTTTCGTATCTTTCTCGGCTTTTTAAATAAAGTATACACTATGAAAAGAACATATCAACCAAGTAAACGTAAACGTAAAAACAAGCACGGATTTCGCTCCAGAATGGCAACTGTTGGAGGAAGGGCTGTCTTGCGTAGAAGAAGAAAAAAAGGACGTAAGGTCCTTTCTGCTTAGGTGAATAACCTAAAGCTGCTTTCCACTACTTTACATACTTACTCACACACCCTTACTATATAATCATACTTTTTTTGATTTTATATCAATATAAAAGGTCTACACTATGATGGATAGAAACACAATTACAGCGCTTTTATTAATTACGTTGGTGCTTATTGTTACACCTTATTACATAAAGCTAGTTTCTCCTGATGTCGACCCAATTGAAGAAACCTTTAATAATTCCACTGAAACAACAGAGCAACCCGTGGTTTATCGGGAATATGAAAGCGCGTTAAACCAAGAAGGAAACAGCGACTTAACCATTCTAGACGAATCTAGCGTTGAAAACCTTGTTAAGATTGAAAACGATTTATACATAGCAACCATTAGTTCAAAAAATGGAGGCTCAATTACTTCTTTCGAAATAAAAGACCACCTGAAAAGTGATAGTAGTTTTGTCAACCTTTCTTCAAACAACAATAAGAACAACCTGTTAATCAGTTTTAAAAATTTTAATGGTGAACTTGTAGATATTAATAGTGGGTGGGTACAACAATTTAAAGGTGATAATTTTTATATAGACAATTCAAAGACCCTGATCTATACAAATAACCTAGGAAAAGGAAAAATAACAAAAGCATTAACCTTTCACCCTGACAGGTTTGTGATAGATATAGATACCGACATTACAGAAATAGCAGCTAACACACTTGGCAATACATACACCTTAGGTTGGGTTGGGGGCTTACCACCAACAGAAAAAGACAGCGTAAGTGAAAGTACTTACTTTTACTCATATGTTTATCAGGGCGATGAGCTGGTAGATGTAAAAGTAGGAAAAGATGAAACCTTTTCTAATGACTATAAGGGACAAACGGGTTGGGTGGCAACAAGAAGTAAATACTTTATTGCTTCCTTGTTTGACGACTCGGGGGGTCAATTTATTAGCTCAGCAATATCGGCTTCTTTCTCAAAAGACGAACTTTACAGCGTTTATGCATCCCTTGAATCAAACAGGGTTGCTAATACATCTCTTTATTTAGGCCCACTAGAATATGATAGAATTAAAAACCTTGGTGTTAACCTTGAGTCTGTAATGGACTTTGGCTGGGCGATAGTAAGGCCAATATCAAAAGGTGTATTGTGGGTTTTAAAAACCATGCATGGTTTTATACCTAACTATGGGGTAATTCTAATAATTTTTTCAATTTTAATAAAGTTGATTGTTTATCCACTAACGAAAAAAAGTTATCAATCAACACAAGCAATGCAAGCAATCCAACCAGAAATAGCATCATTAAAAGAGAAATATAAAAACAACCCAACAAAGCTTAACCAAGCAACAATGGAGCTTTATAAGAAAAAAGGCGTTAACCCACTTGGATCGTGTTTCCCAATGATGCTGCAGATGCCACTTTTGTTTGCTTTATTTACAGTGTTTAGGTCAACGATAGAATTAAGGGGAGAACCTTTTATTTTTTGGATAAAAGATCTTTCAGCACCAGATGTGATTTTTTACCTCCCTTTCAAAGTACCTTTATACGGTGACTATGTTTGCGCCCTCCCAATATTGATGGCGCTATCAATGTTTGCACAGCAAAAAATGATGACACCACAAGCAACTACAGGCCCACAAGCAGAACAACAAAAAATTATGCAATATTTTATGATGGGATTTTTCTTTCTTCTGTTTAACAGTTTTCCATCTGGACTTAACCTGTATTATACTTTGTTTAATGTGCTAACAATAGCGCAACAAAAACTAACAGGAAACACGCAAGCGAAAAACAATGTTGTTTCGTAAGGTATAACATTGTTTTTGTTACCTTTATGATTCGAGAAAAACATAGAGGGTTTTTTTTGTTTTGGTTGTTTAAAGAATCAAACAATCCCATCAAAAACAAAAAAAACAGAAAAAGAAAACCTTAAAAGAAGAATAAGTTTTGAGAAACATAAATATAATACCAGCAACCGGAGAATTGTTTTTTTACAAAAATACACGGTATCAAAAAAAACAAAACCACAATGCATAAATCAAAAGAAAGCAGGAGAAAAACAAGTAAAGCGAGGTCGTTTTCATCGCTATTATTTAGTTTTATTATAGATAAAAAAACGTATAAAAAAAACAAACTATTAACCGCTGTTTTTTATGAATTTGTAAAACAAAAAACAGATAGAACCTATTTGTTTTTTGCAAAAAATCCTCAGTTTTTTAGTATAAATAAATCAAAAAAACAAAAGTTGGTTTTAATAAAAACACAACCAATAAGCGACTACTATATAAAGAAAAAAGAAGGTTGGAAAGTTGTTAAAAACTAAAGAAACTTTTTTTGCTCTTTCTACACCGATGGGTAGATCTGCAACAGCCACAATTAGAATTAACGGTGAGAAGGCTCTTGATACTTTACTGCAACTATCAAAGAAGAAAAAAAAAGATATA
>CAJQGZ010000010.1 GCA_905478065.1 uncultured bacterium
TTTTAAAGCAATTAGAAATGAAGGACCAACTCGCTTAGGCCACACAATACTATATGATAGTTTGGTAAATCAAGTGGCTACCAACGATATTTGTATGATTTACCATGCTGATATGTACTTGTGTCCTGGCGCTTTAGATGCTATTGAAAAACATATGTATGGAACAGCAGAAGAACCTGTAGTTGAGAGTAGAATAGTATCACTTACTAGAATTGAACCCCCATTACATCCTCAAGGGCCCGAAAAAGTATTACAAGATTTTGGAATTGAGCCTGAAGAATTTGATGAAGAGGGTTTATTAGAATATATTAACACTAGACAAAGTGCTGTACAAACAACAGAGGGAATATTTGCACCTTGGGCATTTTGGAAAGAAGATTTTCAACAAATAGGAGGACACGATAAAATGTTCGCTCCCCAATCTAAAGAAGACACAGACATATTTAATCGCTTCCATTTAAACGAAGTAGAATTTGTTCAAACATGGGAAGGATTTGTTTATCATATGACTTGTAGGGGTTCAAGATTTGCTGATGGGGCAAAACGAAATCCAAATGGTGAAGTTTTTATGAAAAATAGAGAAACAGATGAATGGTTAGCTCAAAACCAAAAATCAACAAGAGAATTTATTCGTAAATGGGGTCATTATTGTAAACATGACGATTACATGAAACCAATCGTTCCCCCTAAATACAACATAGGATATAGAATTGAAAACTGTAACCCTCAACTACTAGAAGCACTTGAGCCGTGGTGTGACCATATTTACACAGATCTTGAAGAATTTGTTTTATATCAAGAAAAAGAACAACCAAACACCTCATTTGACTTAAATAAAAGACTACACGGTATTACAGACAACGATAGATACGATTACGATGACATTTTGGTTGAAATTAATGGTAACCTTTTCACACACCAAGACTTCCAAACCCTCCAACAACTACCAGAAATTCTACAAGATAGTGGAGAAGTTGGTGTATTTGAGTTAGGAAATCTTAAAATAACAATTAGTAATTTAGAAACATACGAAAAAGAGTTGATTGTGTGTAGTTCGCAATATGTATTATAAATACATAGTATATGAAATTTGTAAGCGATATATTCACCGAAGATAAAAGAGATGACAAATACTCATCCAAAAAAACATTAGGAATCATTTCAGGCGTACTCGTATGTTTGGCTTTTTTAGGAGATGGTTTTCATTGGTTTACAGTAAACGAAAGTTTATTTAATTCAATGTTAATATTTTCAGCAACCATGTTAGGAGTATCAACCCTTAAAGCATTTGCTAAAGGAGACAAAATAGAAAAAAAATAAAATGAAAAAATCAGAACTTAAAAAACTCATTAAAGAATCATATTTAAGAGAAATTAGCTCCACTGAAGCTGCTGCTTACTTAAACGAAAATGAATCAACAACATTAAAACTAAAAATTAAAGAAAAAGATGGATTACATACCTTTTTTAAACAATGGATGAAATCAGAAGCAGGAGTAAATTTTAGTTGGGATGAAAATGGTGACGAAGCTACTATTAAATTTAGAAAAAATGCATCCAAAAAATCTATAGATGATTTTAAAAAGGCTATTGGTAGGTCTTCAAAAGTATCTTTAAACGAAATAAATAAAATGAAAAAATCGGAATTAAGGAAAATAATTAAAGAGGAAATTTCCAAGGTATTAAAAGAAGAACTAGTAGATTATGAAGGTGATAATATGTACCAGATAATCAATTCTGATATGAAAATGTACTACAAAATGGATGTACCAATGGATGTTATTAAAGATTGGGCAGACTATTACTTCCCTAATACCAATTATGATGAAAATGAATATGAATTTGAAACCTCTGCAAGAGAAGATTTTCTCATGTTTTTAAACGATGAATTTGGATCTGGGGCTTCTAGACCTGAATGGTGGGGTATATAAAGATTTAAAATAGAATAAAATGAAAAAATCACAATTAAGAAAAATAATCAGAGAATCCATAAACTCTATGGGAATTGAACCTACAGGATATTATACAGATCAAGGTTACAAAACAGAGGAAAATCCTAAAGATATAGAATATTGGTTAAAACAAATTGAAGGAATGTCTTTAGGCGATGCTAGAGACTACTTAGGAATTGAAGTTGGATTACCTAGTTCTATGACCCACAAAGTCCTACAACAACACAATACTGATATTGTAGATACATTTGACGATTTTTCAGATGAAGAAAATCCATTCCCAAGTAGTAGAAAAGGCATAGACCAATTAGACAAAGATGATCTATACGAAAACACTATAAAAAGATCAGAACTTAAAAAACTCATCAAAGAATCATATTTAAAAAGTCTAAAAGAAGAAGACGAAGAAGATATAGAAGACATAGAAGACGACTTTGATTCAGCAGAGCCAGCCGTTGCTCAAGATGGAGAATCTAAAAATCAAGAAAGTGCTCCAAGAAAAAGAATCAACTTCGAAAATCGAGAATTAGAAATGTTAGTTGACGTTAACAAAAACGCAACCAAAAAGGGTATCAAAATACAATTCCTATCAGACGATGAACTTTCAAAAGAAGAAAGAACCAAACTCGTATCTTCACTACAAACATACTTAGATGAAGGTTTAGCTAAATTCGTAAAAGGAGCCAAACTTAACGTTGATTCAGATCAAGATGTTCCAAACAAAACTAAAACAGTAGGTTTTACAATTAAAATCGGAGATGTGTTTGGATTAGTTTCTAAAGTATTTGCTAATAGAGGTGACGATGAAGAAGAAGGTGGAGAAGTAGATTTTGAAGCGGAAGAAACAGAAGAAACAGAAGAATTACAAGAGTTAAGAAAACAAATAAGAGGATTCCTTAAAGAAGAACAAATGGAAATGTCTTTTAAAACTTTTGAAGACGTAAAAAATGATATGAGTGAATTTCCAGGATTTCAAGAAATAGCTGGAGGTTTTTCACTTCCAATAGAGGGCATAATGGGAGATGCATTAGGAGGATCTTACGAATTTACAGAAAATCCTGATCAAACTGTTAAAGTAACAAAGGTCGATGGAGAAGGAAATGAGTTATCATCAAAATCCCACCCAA
>CAJQGZ010000011.1 GCA_905478065.1 uncultured bacterium
GAAGTCGCGGTTATAGATCAAATTAAAAATAGAGTATCTATTTCAGAAAACCTTAAAGCTTCAAAATCACCGATAACGATGGATTATAAAAAACACACAAGGAACAAGGTTTTTTTAATTGATGATCCTAAGGCTGTTCAAAGTCAAATCTATATAATGGGGCAGGGAAAGGTTCTGGATATGGAAAGTAGAAGTACTTCTGATGTGTTTAATAAGTATTTCGGTAGTGGAATGGCTAGTATAATTTTTCAAGAAATAAGAGAGTTTAGATCATTGGCTTATACTGCATATGGTGCATATGTGAATAGACCAGATATGGAATTACCGGGTTATTTTATAGGCTATATGGGAACTCAAGTAGATAAGTCCATGGAAGCAATTAGTACCTACATGGATTTATTTAAAAATATGCCAATCAAAGAAAATCGTATTTCAACAATTAAATCTGGCTTAACACAGTCAATTAATACAAGGAAGCCAGGCTGGCGAAGTCAAGGTGCGTATGTTAGTAGAGCCATAAAACAGGGTTATGATAATGACCCTAACATCTTAGATTATAATAATTATGATAATGTAAACTTTGATGATATTATAAACTTTTACAAAAATAATATTACTAAGGACCCGATTGTGATTACGATTCTTACAGACAAATCAAAAATTAACATAGATAAAATATTAGATTATGGTGAGTTAATTGAAGTTAAGAAAAAGAATATTTTCAATTGATATACAATCCAACAAATATATAAAGCGGGTTAGCTATGGTAGATCAAACAGATTTAAAAATTTTAAAATTACTCCAAAATGACGGCAGAGAGACAGCCAGTAAAATTGCAGAAAAATTAAAGCTTACAGTTCCCACTATCACTGAAAGGATTAAAAAACTTCAAGAAGCATCAGTTCTAAAAGGATTTCAAGCAATTATAGATGCAAAGTCAGTTTCATTAGATGTCTCAGCTGTTATTACAGTTGTAGCTTCTACATCTGCTAATTATAAAGTAGTAATTGAAAATGCTGTAGAATGCCCTGAAGTTATTCAATGTTTTGCGACTACTGGCGTGGGTTCATTGCTTTTATGGGTAGCAACAAAAAACTCGCAATCTCTTGAAGCATTATTGAGAAAAATCCAAAGTTGGCCAGATATTACACGAACTGAAACTCAAATTATTTTATCATCTTACAAGGACTTACCAAAGCTACCTCTTTAGCGTTATTTATTTTATTTAGTAAAAGTTGTGTATTCCTTTATTTTATTAGATATAAAATATAAATACCTAATAAAGTATTTCATTTGTCAATAAATATTAATAATATAATATATTAATATTTATTAAAAATGAAAGTTGATAGCATAGATAAACAAATTTTAGCGATTTTACAACAAGATGGCAGAATATCTGCGAGTAATATTGCATCTGAGCTTAATGTATCAATTCCAACGGTAACAGATCGCATTAAGAAGTTGCAAGATTCACATATTATAAAAGGTATTCATGCTGTTTTAGACCCGAAACCCTTAGGATTAGATGTTGCTGCAATAATTACACTTATTTCAGAATCTTCAGCTCATTACAAAGAGGTTACAGAAGCAGCTGAAATGATGCCTGAGGTTTTACAATGCCTCTCAACAACAGGCAAGGGGTCTCACATGCTGTTTATCGTTACTCGTAATTCTTCGACATTGGAAGGATTATTAAAAACAATTCAAAGCTGGCCCGGAGTTACTAGAACTGAGACTCAAATTATTTTGTCTGATTATAAAATGATTCAAAAAATAACAGATTTAACTACAATCTAATTAAATAGGAGAAAAAAAGTGAGCAAAATTAAAGCAGAATATATTTGGATGGATGGGCATATGCCTACTCAAAAACTTAGATCAAAAACTAAAGTCCTAAATGGCCCTATTGATTCTATTTCTGATCTTCCTATATGGGGTTTTGATGGCTCAAGTACCAACCAAGCAGTTGGGAATGATAGTGATTGTATGTTAAATCCAGTTTATATGGTTCCCGATTCTATAAGAGGAGGGGATGATATTCTAGTAATGTGTGAAGTTATGAATCCCGATGGCTCAGTTCATGCTTCTAATACACGTGCACACCTCAGGCATGTATCTGAAAAATTTTCTAATGAAGAATCATGGTTTGGAATTGAGCAAGAATATACACTTTTTGAAGGGCGTAATCCTCTTGGCTGGCCAGAAGGTGGTTATCCAGCACCTCAGGGACCTTTTTATTGTGGTGTTGGGGCTGATGAGGTTTTTGGACGTGAAATTGTTGAAGATCATATGCAGTTATGTCTTGATGCAGGGTTAGAACTTTCAGGTATTAATGCAGAAGTAATGCCTGGGCAATGGGAATACCAAATCGGGCCACTTGGTCCATTGGAAGCATCTGATCAAATGTGGATTTCTAGATGGCTATTATATAGAATTTCAGAAGAATATGGAGTAAGTGCAACTCTTCATCCAAAACCAGTTAAAGGCGACTGGAATGGAGCAGGTGCACATACAAATTTTAGTACAAAATCAATGCGTGAAACTGGTGGTATAGATGTCATAAACGCTGCATGTGAAAAACTGAGTAAAAAACATGATGAGCATATTGAAGTATATGGAGCACATAACGATGAGCGTTTGACAGGGTTACACGAGACTTGTAGTATAAAAGAATTTAGATATGGTGTTAGTGATCGAGGAGCTTCAATCAGAATACCGATGCAAACTTCAAATGATGGATTTGGTTACTTAGAAGATAGAAGACCTTCAGCAAATATGGACCCGTATAAAGTTTGCGCAATTCTTATTGAAACGACCTGTAATTAATTAGCGTATTTTACTTTGGTTTTCTTCTTAATTGTAAGAAAGCCAAAGTAATTATTTGTAATTTAGCATTTTGAAAGCAAGTTTATAGCCTCAAGATATCCCTCTTTACCTTTTCCTGAAATCTGCTTTATTGCCACTTCTTTAATTACAGATTTTTTTCTGAAGTCTTCTCTTGAATTTATATCACTCAAGTGCACTTCTACAGTTGGAATATTAATAGCGGAAATAGCATCTCTAATCGCATAAGAGTAGTGAGTATATGCACCAGCATTTATAATTATTCCATTGAATTTTGATTCAAAAGCCCAATGTAATTTGTTGATAATTTCACCCTCACTGTTTGATTGAAACCATTGAAGGTCATTTTTTAATGTATCAACTTGTTTTGTTACCCATGAAATAATCTGTTCTAAACTTTCTTTACCATAAATCGTTGGTTCTCTTTTTCCAATTAGGTTGAGATTAGGACCATTTATTATTAAAAACTTCATTTTATAATAATTTAAAAGATTCTTTTAAGATGAGATTATCTACATTTTGACTAATAGTTGCCTCACCAATTTTATTTAGAATAATAAACTTTAATTTCCCTTTGACAAATTTTTTATCCCGTTTGATAAGGGATAATAATTCTTCGCTGTTTATTTTTTTTAATTTAGGGAGTGGAAGGGTCCGAATTAATTTTTCTAGAACGTTAAATTGCTTTTCATCTAACTTTTTAAGTTTAAAGGAAACATATCCTGCGCAGAGCATTCCAAATGCTACTGCTTCACCATGTCGTAACTTATTAAAACCAAATTTTAACTCTAGAGCATGACCGATGGTATGCCCAAAATTCAAAATTCCTCGCATTCCATTATCAAATTCATCTTTTGATACGATATCTGCTTTTAGCTTACAACAAATTTCAATAGCTTCTGAAAAAGGAAATGCTGGGATATCTTGAACCCAAAGTGAAATTTTTTCAAAAAATTCCTTATCTAAAATAGCACCATACTTTATTATCTCTCCTAGGCCAGAAACTACTTCCTCTTGTGAAAGGGTAACTAAGAAATTTTGATCTATAAACACTCCTTTTGGTTGATATATTGCTCCAATTAAATTTTTACCCCTGTCTATATTAATTCCAGTTTTACCTCCAATTGATGAGTCAACCATTGATAATAGTGTTGTAGGAATTTGGAAATATTTAATACCTCTCATAAAGCTGGAAGCAATAAAACCAGAAACATCACCAACGACTCCTCCACCTAATGAAAGGATACACGTTTTTCGATCACAACCTAAATCAATCATTTGACTTATTGCTCTATTGTATTCGTTTATACTTTTTGCTGCTTCTCCATTTGGCAACGTAATATACGAACAGTCAAATCCTGAACTGATTAGATTGCTTTTAAGATCGTATCCGAATAGTTCCATCAATTTATATTGCGATATAATTATCCATTTTTGTCCATTATTATATTCGGATAATAACGATGGAAGGCTGTTTTTTATACCAGGTTCAATATATATGTAATATGAACGATCTCTAAGATTAACTTTATACTTTTTCAACTTTTATATTTTTAATTATTGTTTTACAAATATCATCTAACGATTTATTATCAGTAATGACTGTATCGTTTGCAGACTCAAAAAAAAGTAATTTTCTTTCTTCATAAATAGCTTTTAGCGATTTTTTAATATTTTTATAATCAATTAAAGGTCTATCCATATTGATATCATTTGATAATCTTTTTTTTAACGTTGATAATGATGATTTTAAATATATTGTATAACCTTTATTTTTTAAATAGTTTCTATTTTCTTTTGCTAAAATACTTCCACCTCCACAAGAAATAACACCATCACCGCGTATTTTTTTTAATGATTCTTTTTCAATTTGTCTAAAATATTGCTCGCCTTTTTTTTTAAAAATTTCATTTATTGAAATTCCTTCACTATCTGCTAGCATACTATCAGTATCAAAAAATGGCATATCCATATATTTTGATAATCTTTCCCCAACTGATGATTTACCACTACCCATCATTCCTATCAAAAATATTTTCATTAATATTTAGCGGATGCTTTTAAATGAGCTCGTAATTGTTTCATAGAATCGCCACCAAATTTTTCTAAAATTACATCAGCTAATACAATACACATCATGCTTTCGGCTATGATGGACGCAGCTGGAACAGCACAGGAATCAGTTCTTTCTTTGTGAGCATCTTTTTTTTCTTTTGTATGAATATCGATAGACCTTAATGATTTAATTAATGTGGGAATAGGTTTCATAGCAATTTTCGCAATTATTGGCATAGCATTACTCATTCCACCCTCAATTCCGCCAGCATTATTTGAGAAGCGTTTATAATTTTTACCATCCCATCCGATTTCATCATGAATTTCACTTCCGAATTTTTCTCCTGAACTTAAACCTTGCCCAATTTCTATAGATTTAAAAGCATTAACACTCATCAACAGTGAAGTTATTTTTGATTGCAGTTTTCGATCCCATTGTGAGTAAGAACCCAAACCATAAGGTAGTCCTGTTGAAAAAACTTCAAAAACCCCACCGACTGAGTCACCATTTTGTTTTGCTTGATCGATAATATCAATCATTTCACTTTCTTTGTTTTTATCTAAACATCTTAATGGAGAATTATCGGCTAAATCATTGATTGCATTTGCAGTCATGCTTTTGGGTATGTCTGATGTATCAGTAATATTGTGAATTTGAACCACTCTGCTTGCAACATTTATTCCTATCTCATTTAATAATTTTCTACATACAGATGCAAGTGCAACCCTCATCGTTGTTTCTCTAGCGCTTGATCTTTCTAAAACATTTCGTATGTCATCAAAACCAAATTTTTCAACACCTGCAAGATCAGCATGTCCAGGACGAGGGAGTGTCACTTTTTTAGGTTTTTTTTCAGGCACTCCAATGGTCATTTTATCTTTCCAATTTTCCCAGTCCTTATTTCTAACTATCAAACCAATTGGTGATGCTATAGTTTCACCAAGTCTTATACCTGACCAGATTTCCACTTGATCTTTTTCAATTTTCATCCGTCCACCTCGACCATATCCCATCTGTCGCCTACCAAGCTGAATATCGATGTACTCTTTTTCGATTTTTAATCCAGCCGGAATTCCATCAAGTATGCCTAATAATCCTCTTCCATGGGATTCTCCAGCAGTTAAAAATTTTATTTTTGTAAGCATAAGTGTTTCTCTAAG
>CAJQGZ010000012.1 GCA_905478065.1 uncultured bacterium
AGCATAATCGCGTTTTGAGCGGCACACGAATCTGTTTCACAAACATCATTATATTTAGACTTCAATGCCGCTTTTGTAAGGTTACTTTTTTTAATAGTATACAACGTATCGGCAATGTAGGCACTTGGATCAATAATATTATCCATTCCTAAATTTTTCAAAATATTATAAATCATTCCATTGATTGCTGATGAATTCATTGAAGCACTACTTTGAGAAGTGATTGATTGAATAGATATCGAAATGTTGTTTTCTTTTTTAATAGATTTAGTTCCTTTTCCCGGATAATCATCATTTTTGTCCGCTATCTGCGATGAATCCGGCATTATTGTACTAACTGTAAATGAATCACTAGAGGTTAATCCTCCAGGATCCTTTACAGTCAAATTAATAGTATGTTTTGATCCAATTGGTAAAGAGTCAGGCAAGTCTACTAAAAAGGACCTGGTATATGTTTCTATAGATTTTATTGAATTGTCTTTAAGGTTTGTATAAATCACCAATCTATCTGTTTTATCATATTTATAGTTTTCTTCAAAAATAAAAGAAGGTGGAAAAGACCATATGTACTGCAATAAATCTTCATCAGGATCTTCAGATTTTTCACCTGACAGAGTTATTGTCGCCCCAGGGAAAGTTTGAATGTTTTTACCGGTAATAGCGGTGGGTGCTTTATTTTTTTTGTTCTTATTTTCAAGTTTTTTTGTCTCAATGTTTTGCGAAAAAACAAATCCCAAAAAAAAGAAGAAATATAAAATTATAAGGTTAATATTTTTCATTCGATATACTTTTATTTAAATGTTAAAAATTTTAAGAATTTATTACAATACTATCGTAGTTCAATAGTAAAAGCAGATTTTTCAATATCTTTCTTCACCCACCAATTACTTGAATTTTTACTATCATGATTAAAAGTAAAATGACTTAAACTGACTTTCATTTTAATTATATCAAGATTATCTTTAATTCTATAATTGTGAAAAACGCTTGATTCTTTATCTATTAAACTAGATAAAAACATAGCAAACCAATAAGAGTGTCCTAGATAACTATTTAAACTTGAACTTAAACGATTCAAATAACTGTTTCTTTCAGCTGGGGGCAATGTTTTAAGTATTTTTTTTGCCTTCACACTTAAAAATTCATCAATAGAAATATTAGAAAGTTTTAAATCTTTTGAAACCATTGTGGATAAAAAGTTTTGATAAGATGATAATAAAAAAGGATCAGATAAAAGATTTTCATAATAAAGCGCTTCAAACCAAATCTGCCAATCTACTCTAGGCATATGAGGAAAAAAGAAAGCGGGTCTTTTTTTAATACGATTAGGCTTATAATTAAAATCGATTGGAACCCATAGACTGTCTTCATATTGTAATTCAATTTTAAATTCTGGCCTGGTTTTAGTCATTACTCTAAAAAGGCCATAAGAATTAATTGATCTAGAAGTTTGAGAAAAATCTAATATTTTTTGTTCTAGAACTGAGACTTTTTTATTCAGACCTGCGCTCAATAACCGATTACCCTCAAGGTCCTTTCCTAAAAATATAACAAAAGAGTAAACGAATAATATTAAAACAAGAAAACTTAAACCTCTTTTTATTTTTTTAAATATTATATGACTTTTAAGAAAGGGTTTACCATCAGTGACCAAATCAAAATTAAATTTTCTTAAATATTGATCATCAAAAAGAGAAATGCAGAGCGCGATTGTTAATAAATTAAAAAAACCATAATTACCTGAAAGAATAATCAAAAATTGGAATAATATTAATGAGATTCCTGCTATTCTCCGCATCTTCCTTGGTAATAAGATGAAAAACGGAATAACAAGTTCGCATACATATGTAAAAAAAAGTGCGATTTTGTCGATTACCATTGGTAGCATATCAAAATAATAACTCAACCAAGATGGAATAGGTTGCGTCCAAAAATGATATTCTAATGCCGTTAAGTCTCTCCAAGCATTTGAACCATCAACATCAAAAAACGTGAATTTTACTATACCTGATTGAAGCATTAACTTCATAATCAATAGCCACAATAGCCACCTTCCAATGGTAGACGGTGATTCAATATTGTTTTTATTATCAAAAACTCTCCAAGGCACAAAAAATATTGAGATTAGGTAAACTTCTAATAGCAAAGCATCCCATTGAAAATTCAAAAATGGTTCAGAAACTGAAGCTATTGATAAATAAGAAACCCATGATAATAAGATTGATAGATGTGGAACTAAACCAATCGCCAGAGACAATGAAGAAATAAAGCCTACAAGTAAAACCATATTTAACCATAAGTCTGATTTATAAAGCCACAATAGTGTTGGTTTAGCAAGCCATTTAGATGTATCTAAATCTGATTTAATAATAAATGATTCTATTTGAGTTAAGTTTTCAGCAAAAGGTAGTATTCCATTTGAACTAATTATTAATTCAGCCTGAACCCAAAATGACAGAAATGCTGCAGCACCAACTAAACCAAGCATTCTACCAAAAATCCATGAACTTATTTTGTAAGAATCTGGCATAAAATTATCGCCAAAAAGCATCCGACTAAAAAACCCAAAAAGTTTTCTATTTTTTGCTATACAACCATAAAAGAACTCAGACAATTTTGAAATGAGTTTAGAATTTTCATATAGTTTTTTTGGCCACTTTTTACCAATTACATTAAAAAAACTAAAAATAGCTTCAGCGCCAATTGTTACACTAGTTGAGGAAAAAAAAACTACAGATTTTTCATAATCTAATTTTGGAGCATTTGGATACTTTTTATTCAAGGACTGGTATGGAATGAATTCTACAACATCATTGGAACTTGCTTCAAATCGCTCCGCAAAGCTTCTGCAAAAACTACAATCACCATCCCAAACCATAATTGGTTTTTTTGGAATGAATTTCAATTTATGTTTTTTAATGGACGACAATGAAAAATTTAAAAATTAACTTTTAGATACTGATTTATAATTATCGTATAATTGTTCAATTATTCCATCAGCGAGTCCAGATTGCGGAACAAGAATTTTTTGAGCTTTTGACCACTTCATACAATTTAAATAAATTTTACTAGCATGAATAATCACATCAGCCCTATCAGGCCTAAGACCAAATTGAGTAATACGCTGATGGAAATCTTTAGCTTCAATTTTTTTTAGCAAAATTTTAATACCATTATAAGGAACATATTCTCCTTTTTTCTTTCCCAACATAGAAGCAATCTTGTTAATGTTTCCACCACTTCCAATTGCCTTAATGCGAAGGATTGAATTCGTATTATTTTTAATCCACTCTTTCATATCATTCCAAGATTTTTTGCTCACCTTACCCTCTAATAATCTAACTGACCCAATTGAAAATGATTTAGAATTTTCGATTTGACCATTGACGATAAATGTTAGTTCAGTACTACCACCTCCGACATCAATGTGCAAATAACTTTTTTCTTTTTTTAAGTACTGGTTAATATTCTTTGATAAAATCATTGCTGCTTCTTCAGCACCATTAATTATATCAATTTTTATACCTGTTTTTAGCTCCACAATTCGAGCTAGGTCTTTTCCATTTTTTGCATTTCGCATCGCGGCAGTAGCGCAAGCTCTGTAATTCATTGGATCATATGCATCCATTAAATTTTTGAAACCAATCATTGTGTTTAAGAACTTTTTACAATTTTCTTCTGAAATTTCGCCAGCATTAAATGAGTCTTTGCCAAGCCTGAGAGGCATTCGAATTAATGATTCTTTAATTAAAAAGTGAGGTTTTAATTCATTTTCTATTATTCTTGAAAATAAAAGTCTAATAGCATTACTGCCAATATCAATTGCGGCAAAACGAAGATTTGATTTCATTATATTATACTTAGAAAAATCAAAATGAGATAAAGTTTTTACAAATTTTGTTTTTCACCAGATATGTATTTTGTGCCCTTAAAAATTCCGTCCCAACGTTTACCACCTTTATATGAACCACTTACTATCAGATTTCCATCACTTGACCATTCGAACCATTGCCCATCTTTTTTACCTTTATAATAATCCCCATTATATTTTTTTTGACCATTATCATACCACCATGTCCAGGCGCCATGTTTTTGCCCATCTTTATAATTTCTTTTATAATATCTTTGCCCATTATAATACCAGGCTCTCCACTCGCCATTTTTTTTGTTATCAAAGTAGCTACCTATATCTTTTTTCTTTCCACTTTTATACCAGGTTGCCCATTCTCCAATTTTTCCACTTTCGTCATAAGAACCCGTTTCTTTATTATTACCATTTTCATAATAATAATTCCACATATCTAATTTTATATCGCCTATTTGTAATCCCTGCGCTTTTAGAGTTCCGTTTTCATAATAATCTTCGAACCTACTGGCCATCCGCCCTTTATAATATCTTCCATCTTCAAAAATACCTGACCATTTAATATCATTATAATATGAACCTTCAATTATAATCTCTCCCTTTTGATTCCACTGGCTCCACTTACCATCTTTTTTATCATTTAAATACATACCCTCGTATTTTTTGCTTCCATCACTATTCCACCAAGCCCAAAGTCCTTCCTTTTTACCTAATTTATACGTCCTTATATAAAATTTTTGTCCCGAGTAATACCATCCTTCCCATTTGCCATCCATCATATCTTTTCTAAAGAACCCAACTTTCTCTTTATCACCACTTTTATACCAATATTCCCACTCACCAGTTTTTTTATTTTTATCAAAATTCCCGCTATTTTTCTTTGAACCATCTTTTCGGAAAAAGTCCCATTTACCAATTTTTATAGAATCGTTTATCATTAAACCTTTCGCAGAAATTTTTGCTGTAGAACCTCCATCGGCAAAATAATCATTATGCTCCTCTGCTTTGATACCGTCAAAATAATATTCACCCTTAAAAATGCCATTCCATTCTGTTCCTATATCATATATGCCATCAACAAGTAGCTTGCCATCAGGAGTATATTCAATCCATTTACCATCTTTCGAATCTTTTACATAATATCCTGAATATTTTAACTTTTTGTTATCATACCACCAAACCCATTTCCCGTTTTTTTCACCAAGACTATAATTCCGCTCAAAAAAGTTATTCCCATTAAAATACCAACCTTTCCATGGACCATCTTTTTTACCCTCTTGATAAGCACCTACCTTTTCTTTTTTACCGCTTTTATACCAATAATACCATTTCCCATGCTCAAGGCCATCAAGATATAGGCCTGTATTTTTCCTTTTACCATTATCAAAATACTCAGTCCAACGACCTATTTTTTTATCATTAAAAATAATACCTTCATCTTTTAATACACCATTTGGGTAGTTTGTTTTCACACCCTTCTTTTCAATACCTTCGATATAAAAGACATCATCATACCTTCCCGTCCATTTTTTACCGTCTAAATATTTTATGTTGACATTAATATTCCCATACTTGTCCCACTCAACCCAATCACCATCTTTTACTCCACCTATAAAATATCCTTCATATTGTTTTAAGGTATCATCATACCATTGAGTCCAAAGGCCTTCTTTTTTCCCATTGACATAACTTCCAATATATTTCTTATTACCACTTTCATAATTACCTATCCATTCAGAATCTTTAATATCATTTGTGAAAAACCCTGATTCTCTAAGTATGTTGTTTTCGTACCAATAACTCCAAGAACCAATTTTTACTTCATTGACTAAAACGCCTGAAGCTTTAATACCACCATTTGGATAATTTTCAACAACCTCTTCCCTGAGTAAACCGCTTAAATAATTTTTTTCATTAAATCTACCTTGCCATTTTTGGTTATGACGGTATTCTCCATTAATAATTTCATTACCATTTTCATCCCACTCTATCCATGTTCCATGTCTTTTATTTTTTAAAAAATTCCCGATATATTTTTCTTTCCCATCTTCATACCATTCAGACCACTGACCAGACTTTTTATTATTAATAAAAGTACCAACAATCTTTTTTGAACCATCATTATGATATTCAAAATATTCTTGGGCTACCTTTCCATTACTATAGAAAAAGTTTTCGAACTGACCTCTCCACGGTGTGTCTTTTTTATAAACACCATTAGTAATTTCTTTACCCTTTTCATCCCACTCTATCCAGCGGCCATCTCTCATATTAGCCTTATAATCTCCCGAAAACTTTCTATCACCGCTAGCATACCACTCACTCCATGACCCAGTTTTTTTACCATCAATTAATATACCCTCAATTTTTTTTTGTCCATTTTTAAAATATTTTACAAATAAAGATCCTCTCTTCCCGTTTATGTAATGATCATCTCCAAAATACCCCGACCATCTTTCCCCAGATTTAAAAATACCTTTGGATATTATATTTCCATTTTGATCCCATTCTAAAAACTCGCCATTCAGAACGCCAACCGAATACGTACTTACACTTTTTTCTTTTTCATTTTCATACCATGTAAGGGCCTGGCCATTTTCTCTATTTTCTAAAAACTGTAGTTCTTTTTCTTTCTTACCACTATTGTACCAATACTTCCATAATCCATCTTTTAGCCCACTTGTATAGACGCCTTTTGATTTTATGATGCCATCTTTAAAATAAGTAAACCACTCTTCAACCTTTAGGCCATCCTTATACTTACCCTCTTCTTTTTTACTACCATTATTATAGTATTCTATCCAAACGCCAAATCGTTTACCTTCATTATACTGACCTTCAATTTGATTTTGTCCATTATCAAATTGACCTAACACTTCACCAGTAAAAGGAACATCATTATTTTTTAAATATTTAATAGATGCTCTTTCTACCAAATCTTTCTCATCGATTATATTAGAACACCCAATTAAGAAGAGGATTATTAATGTGAAAGACAAATTTTTATTTACTATGAATGGTTTCATTTGTTTACTCATTTACTCATTTAACATAATATTATTTTAAAAATGCATAAAGTTTCAATTAACATATCTTAAACACGACACCTTTACTTTCCAATCTATTAATTAAAGTTATACCTATTCCTGAGGCAGGGGTTAAAACTCCAAAATTTTGCGGTATTTTTTTTTGATCTAAAATTATACTTAGAGCAGCTTCTGTAAGCATTTTTGCTGTTCCAGAATAGCCTGGGTCACGATCACCAATTACACTGCAACTTATTTTATTCTCTCCCGCCTTTCCAATGAGCAGGATTTTAAAGAACCCATTTTCCCGTTCATACCTTGTAGGGCCTTCTCCTGGAGAAGGTAAAATAAATTTTCTTAAAAACAAAAATGTTAGCCTATAGCTCATCAATACTTTTGCTAGACCTAAGCCAAAAAGCATATATAATGATTTTATATAACCATTAAATCCCTTAGAAAAAGAGGATACCTCACTATATAAAAATTCTTTCCCATACTCAAAATTTAGCATTTCATTTGACCTTCTGACTATTCTAGTATTTATACCTGACATTACAAAAGGCGCTAACCACAATTTTACTTCATCGTCCCATTTTATAGATCTTAAGCTTGAGACTCTAGGACCATTAAAGCTAGTCGAATTGAGGGCATAAGGATTACCCAACAAACTGGATAAGGATGGATTAGATTTAATATATGCTGAAATCGCAATCATACTAGCAATGGTACCACCACTCAAACCTCCCCTAGTAGCCCTCACATAATATTTAATTTCTTCACATGGAATCTTATATTTTTCCAAAGCCTCTTTTTGTATTAATAATACTCCTAAATCAGAAGGTATAGAATCAAAACCGCAACTATGAATAATCTTACAATTATTTTCCTTTGCAATTTCATTATTTGAATCGATTGACTCTCTAATGAAAGGAACCTCACCCGTAAGATCGCAGTAGTGAGTCCCATTATTAGCACATGAAGACACTAATGCTTTTCCATATTTTATGTATGGACCAACCGTCGAAATAATTAAGCGAGCAGATTTTGTAATTTTATCTATTGCTTTGTCGTCAAAACTATCGGCAACAAGCAAGTCTAAATCTTTGACCTCTCCATTGACTTTTAATAATTTAGATTTAAGATTTTCTAATTTTTTAATGTCTCTTCCAGCAATTGCCCATCTAAACAACTTATTATTTTTTAAGCCATATTGTTCAATAATGTATTCGACAACTAATTT
>CAJQGZ010000013.1 GCA_905478065.1 uncultured bacterium
TAGCAAAATACAATAATGATATCATGCTCGATGGAGAACTCTTTAAGAGGGTGAAGTCTGTTTTCGATCAAATGAGTCCAAGTATAAAAAAGCAAGATAAAAAGCTTACAGAAGTATGGTATAAAGAGTTTATTAGAAACGGTGCAACTCTAGGAAAAGATGAAAAGGAAAAACTTCGAAAACTAGATGCTGAATTATCTACTTTAGCACCTCAGTTTCAAAATAATAATCTAAATGCGACAAATTCATATGAGTTATGGCTCAAAGAAGAGGATTTGGGTGGGCTTCCTGAAATAGCTATAAACGCTGCAAAGACTGAAGCTACTAATAAAGGAAAACCAAATGAGTGGTTGATAACCCTCCAGATGCCAAGCTTTCAACCCTTTATAACTTTTTCTGATAATAGAAAATTAAGAAAAGAAATTATGTCCGCGTTTAGCAGGAAGTGTAATGGGGATGATTTTGATAATACTTTGATAATTAAAAAAATTGTCAAGTTAAAACATAAAAGAGCTCGTTTGTTGGGTTTTGATAATTTTGCTGATTATATCTTGGAAAAACGTATGGCTGAAAACCAAGATAATATCATGAACTTTTTAAATGATTTGTATGAGTCTTGTTTTGAATTAGCCAAAACAGAACTTGAGGAAGTCAAAAAAATTGCTTTTGAACTTGATGGAATAAAAAATCTTCAAAAATGGGATTTTGCTTATTACAGTGAAAAATTAAAACAGAAACTATACGATTTCGATGATGATGTTCTAAGGCCGTATTTTAAATCTGAAAATGTGATAAATGGTGTTTTTGAAGTGGCTAAAAAATTGTATGGCTTAGATTTTAAACTTCTGGATAATGTTCAAACATACCATGAGGATGTAAATGTCTATGAAGTAATTTCAGATAAAAAAGAGCATGTTGGCATACTTTATGAAGACTTGTTTCCTAGAGAAACAAAGCGTTCTGGAGCATGGATGAATGAACTAAGGTCTCAAGGGATGCATAATGGAAAAATAGAAAGGCCACATGTAACATTTACATGTAATCTTACAAAACCAACAGCATCAAAACCGTCATTACTCACATTCAGGGAAGTCGAAACTATATTTCATGAATTTGGCCATTGTTTGCATGGTCTTCTTTCAAATTCTGATTATTCTTCAATTAGTGGCACATCTGTTTTTTGGGATTTTGTTGAACTCCCATCTCAAATAATGGAAAACTGGGTTGCCGAAAAAGAAACACTACAGATTTTTGCGCACCATTATGAGACCGGTGAATTAATTCCAGACCATCTAATTGAGAAAATTAAAAGTTCTAAAAACTTCTTATCCGCAACCGCTTACTTAAGACAATTGTCTTTAGGATACCTTGATATGGCTTGGTACGGTCAGGATAATGATGTTGATGATGTTGAGGATTTTGAAAATAAAGCAATAAGTAAAACTTCTTTGCTCAGCCCAATTAAAGGAGCATCTACATCTTGTAGTTTTGGTCATATCTTTGCAGGAGGGTACTCTGCTGGATATTATTCATATAAATGGGCTGAAGTGCTCGAAGCAGATGCATTTGAGAAGTTTAAAGAAGAAGGGATTTTTAATCGTGAAACGGCAGAATCTTTTCGGGAAAATATATTATCTAAGGGTAATCAAGATCATCCCATGATTTTATTTAAAGCATTTAGAGGTAGAGAGCCACTAACTGAACCTCTTTTGAAAAGAGATGGCCTTAAATAACATCGCCTTTTCAATACGTTAAATTTCTATTGCTTTTAATTATTAACTATTTCTTTTATTGATGCTGAGTTTATAAAATGAGTGGGAAAAAGTTTATTATCATCTTATTAAGTAGTTTATTTTTATTCGGACTTAGCCTGTATATCTATATGTATTACACTGGCTGGTTTGATATTTTTTTGGAGTCTGGTTTTAAGGGGCTTTATGGAGAAAAATAAATCTTCATCCTATTTTGGTAGTTTTTAAAATGATTTAATTAATATTATATCAAATTTGAGCTGGTAAAAATTTTATTAATTAATAAGTACTGATAAGAATAAATAATTAAGTTTATCTATAATAAAACTGAAATATTTGATTAGGAGGGGTGGCAGAGCCTGGCTGAATGCACTGGTCTTGAAAACCAGCGAGGGTTTATACCCTCCGGGGGTTCGAATCCCTCCCCCTCCACAATCTTTATTTATTGTGTGCTATGTCCTATTTTTTTTTAAGTTATAATTTTTAAATCCTATGAACCCTGTCGTTAGGTTTGCGCCAAGTCCGACCGGAAAGCTTCACATTGGTGGAGTTCGCACCGCTCTTTTTAACTATTTATTTGCTAAACGACATGACGGCAAATTTTTAGTCCGAATTGAAGACACCGATAAGGAAAGATCCAAAGCAGAATATACTGCACAAATATTAGAATCATTAAAATGGCTTGGATTAGACTATGATGAAGAGCCAATTGCTCAATCATCGAGAGGAAAAAGATACAATGAGGTTATCGAATCCCTCCTAAAAAGTGGTAAAGTATATAGGTGCTTTGCTACTAATGACGAGCTGCAAGCATTAAGAGATAATGATAAAATATTTCTTTACCCTGGCATTTGGAGAGATAGAAAAAAGGAGGATATTGATAAGAAGCTCAAAGATAATGTACCATTTACTATTAGACTTCGTGTTCCAGAAGACGGTGTAGTTAGCTTCAAAGATGAGGTATATGGAACTATTACAACTAAGATATCTGAATTAGATGATTTTATTATAGCCAGGTCAGATGGGAGTCCAACATATAATTTAACGGTAGTCGTAGACGACAATGATATGAATATTAGTCATGTAATTAGAGGTGAGGATCATATCTCGAACACACCCAAACAAATATTAATTTATAATGCACTAGGATGGGATTTACCGTTATTTGGACATTTGCCAATGATTCTTGGTTCTGATGGTAAACGTTTAAGCAAACGGCATGGTGCAGTAGGAACTCAAACATTTAAAAATATGGGCTATTTACCTGAATCATTAATTAATTATCTAGCTCTATTAGGATGGAATCCTGGTAACAATGATGAAATTTTTGATATTAACTATTTGATAAATAATTTTTCAATTCAAAACGTAAATAAAAAATCTGCAGTATTTGATATGACAAAAC
Organism: uncultured bacterium; assembly: GCA_905478065.1. Taxonomy (GTDB): domain Bacteria; phylum Fidelibacterota; class Marinisomatia; order Marinisomatales; family UBA1611; genus TMED80. The sequence goes on from CAJQGZ010000013.1 coordinate 3,157, forward strand.
TTGATTGGGTAAGTTCTCAGAAAATTCTGGCCAAAAAGTCTTCAGAGCTTTTAGAGCTAATAAATGATTTTGATTCATCTTGGTCTTCTTATAATCGCAACAATGACTTTTTAGTTAAGGTTATTGAATTAATAAAAGATAGATTAAAAACATTATCAGACGTCAAAGACCATTCTTATTTTTTTAAAGACCCAACAGGTTTTGATGAAAATGCATTAAAAAAATGTTGGAAGGAGGATACCAGTGGTATCTTAGATCAATTTCTTTCAAAATTAAAAAAACTTGATGAATGGAATGTTAAAACAATTGATGACTTAATTCGTCAATGCGTTGAAGAGTTATCGATTGGCATGGGGAGGCTGATGCAACCTTTAAGGCTGGCACTTGCAGGTGAACTGGTTGGCCCTTCAATGCCAGACTTTATGGAAATTTTAGGAAAAGAAGTATGCAGCAAAAGATTAGAAAATATTTTGGAGTTTAAACAATTATGACCCAAGATAAACTTATTCAAGAGAATTTTATTACAAAAATTATTGATGATGACAATGCTTCTGGTAAATGGGGAAATAGGGTGCATACCAGGTTTCCTCCTGAACCCAATGGCTATTTGCATATAGGGCATGCTAAATCAATTTGTCTGAACTTTGGTCTTGCAACAAAATATCAGGGTAAATGCAACCTTCGATTCGATGATACAAACCCATTAAAAGAAGATTCTGAATATGTAAATTCAATCATCGAAGATGTCAAATGGCTAGGTTTTCAATGGGAAAAAGAACCGTTGTTTGCTTCAGACTATTTTGAAAAAATGTATAATTATGCATTGATTCTAATTGAACAGGGCAATGCATTTGTATGTGACCTTAGCTTCGAAGAGGTTAGAAACCTGAGAGGCACTTTAACTAAGCCCGGTTCAGAAAGTCCTTTCCGGGAGAGATCTATTAAAGAAAATATAGAATTATTCCTAAAAATGAAAGCAGGTGAATTCGCAGATGGTGAAAAAACACTTCGTGCGAAGATAGATATGCGTCATTCAAACTTGAATATGAGAGACCCAATTATGTACCGTATACTGCATTCTAGTCATCATAGGACTGGTAATAATTGGAGTATATATCCTATGTATGACTGGGCACATGGATTAGAGGATTCAATTGAGAAGATAACGCATTCTGTTTGCACTTTAGAATTCGAAGATCATCGTCCTCTTTATGATTGGTATTTAGATCGTTTAAGTGTTTATCATCCTCAACAAATTGAATTTGCGAGGTTGAACTTAAATTTTACAATAATGAGTAAACGTAAATTAAAGAGGCTTGTTGATGAGGGGCATGTAGATGGCTGGAGTGATCCTAGAATGCCTACAGTTTCGGGTTTAAGAAGAAGAGGATATACACCAGAATCAATCAGAAACTTTTCTGATAAAATTGGAGTAACAAAAAGAGATGCAATTGTCGACGTTGCTAAATTAGAAAATGCTCTTCGGGAGGACCTTAATAAGAAAGCACCGCGAGTAATGGGAGTATTAGATCCTATAAAAATTATTATCACGAATTACCCTGATGATAAACTTGAATATATAGATGCAAAAAATAATCCTGAAGACGAAAGCGCAGGTAAACGAAAAATCGCATTTTCAAAAGAAATATTTATTGATAGAAATGATTTTATGGAAGAACCTCCTAAAAAGTTTTTTAGACTCAGTTTTGGTAGGGAAGTGAGGTTGAAATTTGCATACTATATTACTTGTAATGATGTGGTAAAAGATAGCGATGGAAATGTTGTAGAATTACATTGTACGTATGACCCGGAAACAAAAGGTGGAATGTCTGAGGATGGCAGAAAAGTTAGAGGAACCTTACATTGGGTTAGCGCAAGTGAATTTATTGAGGCAGATATTCGACTATATGATAGATTATTCAATGATGAAAACCCAGAAGCCGGAGGCGACTTTGTAAAAAATTTAAATGTTGAAAGTCTAAAAACTATTAAAAATGCAAAACTTGAAATTTCCTTAGCTTCTGCTGATAGTAATTGCATTTATCAGTTTGAAAGAACTGGGTATTTTGTTTTAGACAGTAAAGATTCAAAAAAAGAAAATTTAATTTTCAATCGTGCCGTTTCGCTTCGTGATTCCTGGGCAAAGATAAATCGTTAAATGAATATATACATTGATACTCTTGTATAAACAATACTATATTGAGAGAACAAACAAATAAATGAGGATGCGGAAAACTCTAACATTATTACTTTTTTTAGCTACGCTTGCTGCTAGGCAGCCTATAGTGTATTTTTATGTAATACCTTTTGATAATCTAAAAGATGATCCGACTATTGAATGGATTGCATCAGGGTTATCTGATATGGTTAGTAATAAATTTAAAAATGAACCAGGTTTATTGATTCAAAACAAGCAAGATCTTGAAGTCATTATGAACGATAGATCACTTATGCTTAAACAACCTATTTCCTCAAGAAACCTTCTACTTCTAGGAAAATATTCAAGGCAGTTAGAAAAAATTAATGTATCCGTCCAATTAATTGACTTAGCAACTTGGGATCAAATAGAGTCAAAGGATATCTCTGCTGAATATAGTGATATAAGTAAAATGAAAAATGAGGTTAGTGATAATATACGCTCGATGATAATTTCATATCTTCCAAATAAGAAACATAGTGTAGGGGTAGTGTTACCAAAATTTATTGATCCTAAACCTGCTATGACTCGTGATCCAGTAACAGTTAAGTCTGAAATGGTAACAAAAAACTTGAGCCAGGAATTTAAAAAACTTGAAGAGTCTATGGATGTTCTTTTAGGTTTAAAAGAAAATCAAAACTTAACATCTAAGAATGATGTAACCCTTTTTGATAACGGTGGTGAGTGGACAATGGATTTTTCTGCAAATCAGTTAGTAGAAGAAGATCCTGATTTAAAACCAAACACTGAATTGCTTAAAGATGTTTTAAATAAATTGATAGATAACCCTTATGATGTTGAAATGAAAAAACCCAGCTTTATCTATCATAAAGATGATGACAGTTATATCACTGTTCAATTTCATGTTACATATTCTCTTAAAGATGAAATAATTAAGGAAATGTTAAACACTCTTCCATATACAGGAATTGAACAGAACGGAAGTCTTACAATTTTTTATTTTAGCAAAGAATCATTTAACCTTTCTGATGAGCTAACAAATCGTATCATTTCAGGCAGTCATCGTACCGTTCCTGTAATTAGATTTTTCAATAAAGAAGGTACTCCAATTGTAATAGTTGCTGATACTCCTGAAGAGCAATGGCACTCTAAAAAGAGCGAAAAAGTATTATACCTTCCAGAAAACCAGTTTACACCAATGATTCAATTTACAGTCGGGGGATGGTCCTTACAGGTTGCTATGGAGACAGTAAATATTCATGCAAAATATGAATTTATTCTTCCGATGTCCGATGTTGAAAATCTAAGCAATGTAAGTTTGAAGTTTATAAATGAAAATGAATTAAAAAATTTTTTGGAGCCTGTGCTTTAGAATATGAAGAAAATAAAATTAATAATTCTTATTTTATCTTTCAATATGATATCTATTTATAGCCAAGATAATGTATCGCTTGGTAAAATCCCAAACATTGATCTAAAATTATTAAATGGGAAAAAAACTACATTGTATAAGCTTTTAAAGACTGGTCCTGTTTTGCTTGATTTTTGGGCGACTTGGTGTAAACCTTGCAAGCAAGTAATGAAGCATCTAAACAAATATCATAATGATTACAAAAACCAGGGTTTAACAGTAGTAATGATAAACCAAGACACACCAAGGAGCTTAGGTAAAGTCAAAGCGTATATAAATAGTAAGGGTTACGATTTTTTAGTAAGCATAGACCCTAATCAGCAAATCTCAAAAAAGCTAAATGGCCAAATAATGCCAAATCTGATTCTTGTTAATAAAGATGCAACAGTAAAGTGGCGACATCAAGGGTATATGCCTGGAGAAGAATTAGAAATTAAAGAACAGATTGAAAGTCTTCTATTATCCTTAAAAAAGGATTAATTATTTTAACAAAATTTTTATTTTTATCATTATACAACAATGTACAAAAAATTTTTATTAGCTGTTTTCCCTTTTCTTATTCAATCTGAACAAGACGCCTTCTCAGTTTTTGATTTAGATTTTTGGAATTATAATGCGGGTATTGTCATGAATTTCGGTGATAGCTATGATGACTTTACCTATATGGAAAACCGTATGGATCTTAATTTTTTTAAAAACAATTTCTCGGCATGGTTGCAATATGAATATTCAGATCCTCCAGAATTAGGATTTTCGATTAAAGATTTAAGAAAGTACCGAATTGAATATAGTTCTGGTCCATGGTCAATAAAATATGGTGATATTTATGAGGTATGGGGAAGGGGTTTAGTACTTGCCCAATTAGATGATCAGGGTATTGATTTTGACAATAGTTCTAGAGGCTATCTGATTAATTATCAATCTGACAATATTAGTGTGACTCAAATGAGCGGAGAGACTGTGAATGCTCAACTCGGTGCTGACCTGAGGCACCCAGAGTTTGAGTTTACCCACAATATTGATGCCACGAACATTAATTTTGAGGCTTACCCTTTTAGTTATGGGTTGTCTTTTTTACAGTCAAATGAACTTCATCAATTGAAACCTCTTGGCGTGATGGATACTGTGGATATTAATCATAGATTGCATGGGGCATATATATCTTGGTTTGGGTCTAATATGGATATTTTTATAGAATATATGGACAAACAATCAAAAAGTAGAACCTTCCAAACTAATTTTTCAGGGCAAGAGATAGAATCACTTACGCCATTAAAAAGAGGTTCAGCTGCTTATTTTAATTCAAATTATTATGTAGGGAACTGGTCTTTGTTCTTTGAATACAAACGGTATAGTTTTGATAGACTTAACCCTGTTGATACTGATTATATTATAAATAATTATGGTAATAGAATTGATTATCAGGTTATGCCAATTCTATATCGCGAACAAAATCATAGTTTTTTGGGTAGAGCTGCTCATCAAACTAACGCAAATGATGAGCGCGGTTATCAAGTCGAGCTATCTGGTGGTTTGTCGAATGGTTTTCAAGTTGTGACACAATTTTCTCATTTAAGTAGAAACGATACTTGGGAATCTATAAGTCCGATTGAATGGAATAGAAAAAACATATCTGGTCTCCTGCCGACAACTAATTTTAGTGCATTACCCTACTTAGAGTTTTATGCTGAACTAAATGGTTATCTTTTAAATAATAGACTGCAGTTCAAAACAGCAATCGGAACAAATGAGGAAGTCACTAAAGTAAATAGGTTTTTCAAAGGTCTCTCTAACACTATTTCAGAAAATTGGACGTATACTGATTCGATATGGTACGGAGAAGATTGGTTCTATTTAGACTCTCAAATAGTTAGCATGGACACCACAACAAATCAGATAGAGACTATGCTTTATCAAAAATCAAAATCATTTACAATTCCCATTGATTTTACACTCTCATTAAATAATGGCTATTCAATAGGACTTGGTCTTGCATATCAAGAAAGATATAAAAATAATGTAAAAAAAGGAAATGCTGGTGGGTTCTATAATTATGCCGATTCTACATGGATATTAAATGATGAGACTAATCCTAATCTCTCCAGCAATGAGACTACTAGTAATTACCCAAACGAAACACCTTTTCAAATTAATAGGATGTTTTCATTATCAATTGGTAAAGCTTCAAAGTGGGCACTTACTCTAAACTATGATTGGACAAATGTTCAAGAAATTATTACTATTGACCCAAAGTATAATCCTCTTGAAGCGTTTATATATGGAGACGTAAAATATTTCAAAGGACAGAGAAATGATAATAATCCACCACCATTTACTAAGAATAAATGGGTGTCTTTAGAATTTTCATATAATCTTTCATCAACTCAGCGGATTTCATTTCTTTATGGGTCTATTCAAGGTGGCTTGGTTTGTAGTAACGGAATTTGTAGAATATTACAACCATTTAACGATGGGCTAAAACTTTCCTACAGTGCCATATTTTAAATTGAAACCATATTCAAAAAATTAAAATTTTAATTTTTTATGGCATTGAGCTATAAACATATTATCTTATTTAATATTTAACTTTTATTACTAAATAAGGCTAAATTTATTTATGAAAATTATTCTCATTATATACTCACTGTTTTTCGTCAGTGCTTTTGGTCAGACATATACAGTAGGCGATTATGTGAACGATTTTTCCGGAGATATCTGTCATAATGGTGACGGTACGTGGTCTTACGAGGAAAATGGTAGAGATAGGGTTGTATGGATTAATCTTTTTACCTCCTGGTGACCATCTTGTACTACGGAGGCTCCGCAGGCAGAAGCAGTATTTCAACAATATACAAATGATTCATTAGTCTTAGTAGGGTTTGGTCAAGATTGGAACCAGCCATACAGTTGTACCGGTTGGGGAACAACTTTTGGTCTTTCTCATCCTATTGTTGATGACGTAAATAATATTTATGGTCTTTTTGGTGTTGGATACATACCCCATAATGTTGTTATAGGTGGCGATGGTGAAGTTCTCTACTCAGATACCGGATATAATCAAGCTGCAATAATAGCTACAATTAATCAAGCGTTAGAAGATTTGCCATCTGATCTTGATGAGGATGGTATCGATACTGATGAAGATAATTGTCCCGAGAATTTTAACCCCCTACAAGCTGACATAGATGACGATGGTAGTGGGGATGCTTGTGATATTTGCGATAATGTTAATGTCTTTAGCACGGGAAACGTAAATGGTGACCTAGACGAAAATAATTTGCCTATTATCAATTTTTTTGATGTCGTTGCATTACTTGATCATTTTCAACTAAATGATTCAGAGTTATTACCCATTTCAGAATGTAGAGAGCAGGCTGGAAACATAAATGGTGATAATAATGTTAATATTATTGATGTTGTTAATCTAGTTAATATGGTGTTGTTTGATAATATGCCTTCTTTTCTAAACAATGAAGAAGACGAAGGAACCCTGTTTTTTTCTCAAGAAAACGAAAATAATTATATAAGCATTGAATCAACTTCAGAAATTGGAGGATTCCAGTTTAGTTTATCCTCTTTTACTAAGATTGATCGATATTTAGATCAATTAATTCTTCCAGATGGATGGTCCATGACTTACAGTTCTAAAAATAATAATTATAATTTTTATGCCTATGATTTATCTGGAACTAGTTTAGTTAAAAAAATTGATTTAAATATTCCTAGTCAGCATATTTTAAATGTTCATGATGTTGTAATAGCATCAAAAAAAGGATTTCATATTAAAGCAAATGTAGAAAAAGAATTTTCTGAACGAGAATTATTATCTCTGCCAAACACTCCAAATATTAAAAGTCTTTATCCAAACCCATTTAATCCTACATTAACAATATCTTATTCTCTGCCAACAGAAACAAACTTATCAGTTGTGGTATATAATATGTTGGGTGAGCAGATTTCTATTCTGGTTAATAATGTTTACACTGCAGCTGGGTTCCATAATATTAACTGGAATGCTTCTAAATTTCCATCAGGAATGTATTTTATAAAAATAGAGACTCCTTCAATTATTGATACCAAAAAAGCATTATTGCTGAAGTAGCAATAAGCTTTAAAAACAGTTTTTCGTCGCTAATTAATAATTAATGTATCAATTAATATTGATTTATTAAAAAATGTCAACTTCGTAGTGTCTGTATTATTACCATATCTAGTTAATATTTCTACTTTCCCTTGCTGGTACAAATCATTATCTAAATTAAAGTAGCCTAATGAATAAACTTGATTATCATTTTGAATAGATAAATTGTTGCACTCTTCTATATTTTCATTTGCCTGAATTAAAACAGAATTTATAGAGTTTTCTACTAATAATTTATTTTGTATTCTGAGGAAAAATGAGTTGCTATCCGGTTCAATTATTATTGGTTGATCGATACTTTCAGGTTTAACGAAGAAATTATATGAGAATGTTGTTCCACAAGGAAGTTCTTGAATATCACATTTTAGATTGGTCTCATCAAATATTTTTTCTATCTGAAGGTGCGTTATAGAATTTGAAAAAAGCATCCCACTATTCGAGTTAATTAGATAATTAATTGAAACCTCATGATTATTAATAATTTTTAAGGTATTATAGTTTATTATGGTAAAACTTTTTGTCGAGATTATTCTCTGATTAGTGCTGTCAATTATTTCTGCAAAAAGATCATAATTACCATTCGGAAATAAATTAGTATCCCAAATAGTCTTATAAATGATACTATCAGATGAGCTTGTAGTATCTAATAAAATTCTATCTTCAAATGCAATAGATTGATTATTCGTTATTACTAAATAGATTTTCCATATATTTGTAAAGTTTTTAACATTTATATAAATGTTCTCTAACCCTGAAACCTCGCTTTGATTATTAGTATTCGATATACTTAAATAAGAATTTTCACTTATTATTTCGTTTTCATCATTGTTTATTCCACTATTACATGAAATAAAGATTGATAGCATAGATGCTATTATGGAAGATTTTGCAGGACTCATTTATTATTTTTTATTAGCCTGATGGGGTGACCTATATTTGCACTATCAGGTGCAAGAATAGCATAATTGCTGTTAAAGCTAAGCCTAAGAGTCCAATATAGTGTATTTGTTGTATCACCTTCATCAAAAGTATTTATGCTCCAAAATGAATACCGTTCTCCAACATTTTTCAAAGTTCCTAGTGAACTACTGTAGCCAGTTCCTTTTGCAGAAAAGCCTGATTCATTAGTAGCAAATTGGTTGGGAAAGTTCCAACTTTTATATCCAGTTTCTTTTAATTTACCGCTAGCTATAGAATCTCCACCCAGTTGCTCTAATAAGTTTTCTAGATCTGATTTTGTTGGGACTCTCCATCCATCTGGAGCTATCATGTTGTTTAATGCAGCAAGTGGACTGTAAAATACTTGGTCAGTTTGTATTGCTGAATTAGGAATCACTAATTTTGTGCCTATTGAATCAGCTTCTGATATATCAAAATCTGGAATAGGTAAGTTATCATTAAAATTTTTAGTTCTAAGATCTTCACCTAACCAAACTTGATTTCCAATAATAATTGTTCTATATGTTTCACCATTATAGCTTAGGCTCGTGCAAGAGTCTAAACTTATACCCGTGTTACCCTCAACGCAGATATCACAAGGGTTTAAAAAAGAAGTTCCCCCAAGAGTTCCATTGCAATCGGTAGTACACTCTGTCAATCCTGTCCTTCCACCAACACAATTACCGCATTCATCAAAGTAAGCTCCTCCATTTATTACGCTATTACAATCCTGGTAATCACCAACATCGCAAGAAAAAAACATCGCAAAGGAAAATAGGTAAACTTTTTTAATCATAAATATTATTAAAATTTTAGTTTAAAATTAATTTTGAAAATATTAACAGATCACAATTTATTTTTAACGCAATACAGATAATATTATTTGTAAATTTAGTTTATTAAATTACTTAATAACTCTATAAAGATATGCGCCTGTAGCTCAATTGGATAGAGTGTCTGGCTACGGACCAGAAGGTTAGGGGTTCGAGTCCTCTCAGGCGTACTACACAAAAACTCGTTATTTTCCTCGGATTTTTGTTCTTTTACTATGTTTTTAGTAGTTTAAGAATTTTATTTTCGTAAGAAATGGTTTTTATAAGATAACTATAAAAAGATTTAACTCTTACGACGTTCATAGTAGATTTTTTAATTATTTTCATCAAACATGAAGAAGTTTTATTTAATAATCTTTTGTTTTTTATTTATTATCCCTTCAATAAAAGCAAATAATAATCGTTTAAAATCTGTTTCTCAAAATTTTATAAATAAGATACATAACGAATTAAATCATTTTAGAATAGAGTGTGAGCCTACTTTTACACAGATTGCCACAAACAATAATAATTCTGTACTAACTATAAGAGTTAATAGCAGACGAAATAATTATGAGGAAGTAATTATCACCAGTCTCGGCTCAATTGGAAGATTTCTTAAAACCCAAATGAATTATGCTATTAAAAATAATTCTATTCTATATACGCCATCAATCGTAACAATAGATTGTGTGACACCAGTAGGCAGAGAAGAAATAGTTTTATCAGCTTCTATGAATAGTAAAATTTTAATTCAATTTGGAGAAGGTACATTATCGGCAAATGAGATATGGGATATGATTAGAGAATCTATTGCTTCTTCTTTTAATTATAATGGTATGGGTATCTCCTCCGATTTATTTATAGCAGATATAGATTTTGAAAATATGATTTCGACTCGAATAGCTTTGGAAGGAAAAAACAATCCAAGACTTTCATCTATCATTAAGACAGCATTAAAAGCAAGTTGGGTTCCGGGCCTGGAATCAAGACTTGAAAGCATGCTTGTTTCACATTTACAAGAAAATCATTCTGGATTGATGCAAAAAGTAATGGGTCATAAGTTAAATGATGAGCAAATGTTACGGATTGGCAAACAGTTTTTTATTCAAATCCAAAAACCATATTTAAAAATAAGACAATCTCATATTAGAGACTCATTAAAGTATGTATGGAAAGGAAACTTATATCCAAAAGCTTTAGACGATTTTTATAATAAGTATAGGCAAGAGCATGGTCTCTAAAGTTATATCACCTAGGCTATTTTTTTAAAGAAGATGCAAATATGAAACTGAAACTATTTATATCTATTTTTGACCTTTCATTAGCAGCCATCCTTCATTTTGATCAATTATACTTATTATCATTTCGTTTCTAAAGGTATCAATGATTGAGGATGCTTGATCTTCGAGAATTCCACTTAGAATTAACGTACCCCCTGGTTTTAAACTTGATATTAGCTTTTCCTTTAATTGTATAATCGCATTTAATAAGATATTTGCAACAGTAAAATCATATTCTTTTTTTTGAATATAAGTATCAGAATGGAAAAAATTAACGTTGGATGCGTTAAGTGATTTGTTTCTTTCTGCATTCGCTAGTGCTTGGTGATCATTGTCAATGCCATCAATTTTTGAACACCCTAGTTTTGCTGCGGCTATTGATAATATCCCTGAGCCACATCCATAATCGAGTAGTTGATAATCCGGTTTAATATTCTTTTCAATCCATTTTAAACAAAGTTGTGTCGTTGGATGTGACCCTGTTCCAAACCCTGAACCAGGTTCTATAATAATTGAAACTCCATTTTGATTTTTATCAACAACCCATGGAGGTAATATTGTCAAATTATTGGTTATTTGAATTTCCCTAAATTGACTTTTTGAATATTGAATCCAGTCTCGATCTTCAAAAATCTCTTCATTCAATACTTCAATTACATCACTATCAAGCTTTTTACAGATCTCTTCATTAATCGTATAGGAATCAACAGAAGCAGATGTCAGTAATCTAATTAAATGGGTTTGTCCATCAAGGTTTTGGATAGTCTCATTTTCATCAAACCACCGAGAATCAACCTCATCTGTCCTGTCTAAGATTGTAATAGAAAGCACTCTATTTATTTCTGAAATCTTTTCAGAAATTTGATTTAAGTCACCTTCAGGTATGTTAAGCGTTATATTTTTCCAAGCGGGCATATGATGTAAATTATATGATTATGATTAAGCGAGAAACATTAAAAACAGAACAGCAAAATAAAAATTCATTAGAAATAGACCAGTTCACAATTCCTAAGATACTTGAGACGATAAATAAAGAGGATCAAAATATTGCTTTTGCTGTTAATAAAGTTTTGTCAGATGTAGAGGAAGTTGTTTTGTACGCAAAATCTAGCCTTAGTAGCGGAGGAAGAGTTTTTTATGTGGGATCTGGGACTAGTGGACGGCTAGGTGTACTAGATGCTTCAGAGTGTCCACCAACTTATTCTGTTCCAAAAGACTGGTTCATAGGCGTTATAGCAGGTGGTGACAGAGCATTGCAAGAATCTATTGAAGGAGCTGAAGATGATAAAGCTCAAGCTAAAACAGATTTATTAGATTTTGACATAAATTCAAAGGATACATTAATAGGCATAAGTTGTAGTGGTGCTGCAAGATATGTTATATCTGCTCTAGAACATGCAAAAGAAAAGGGGGCTAAAACAGCTTATTTGATTACTAACCCTACTCCTTTTATATCAGCAGAGGTAGACACAGTTATTGCTGTTGATACCGGGCCTGAAATAATAGCAGGATCAACCAGAATGAAGGGTGGAACTGCAACGAAGATGATTCTAAATATGATATCAACAGCTACGATGATTTCTATGGGGAAAGTTTATGGTAATCTTATGATAGATCTAATGGCGGTGAATGATAAACTAGTAGATCGAGGTACTAGAATTATTCAACAAGTCACAGGCCTTGATTATGATGAGTCAAAAGAAGCTTTATTTGAAGCGAATAAATCTGTAAAAGTTGCAATTATAATGATTTCAAATTCATGTGATTATGTCAAAGCGCTCGATCTAATTAAAATGGCCAATGGCTCACTGCGAAATGCTATTAATAAATAACGTATAAAAAGGTTATTAGTTTGGAGAATATCTATTATTATATCATTATATCAGCAATTGTGTTTGAGTATGTAATCTCTAGCGTGAGTTCTTTTTTAGATTTAGGTAATATTAATCCAGACATACCAGATCATTTTAAAAAAGCATATGACAAAAAAAAATATGCCAAATCGCAGGAGTATTTAAAGACTAAAACTAAATTCAGTTTAGTTTCAAGCACGTTTAGTATTGTTCTTATTTTTCTAGTGATACACCTAGGCATTTTTGGAGTACTTAATGTGTTTGTTAATTTGCAGACAAATCATTTCATTTTGCAGGGCCTTTTATTTATTTCAATAATTTATATTTTTCAAGATATCATTAGCCTACCATTTTCTCTCTACAGCACATTTGTCATTGAAGAAAAGTTTGGTTTTAATAAGACCACCGTTGGCTTGTTTATATCTGACAAAATAAAGGGATATGCAATTTTCATTGTAATGGGTTCTATAATAATTACTCCAATATTGTATTTGTTTCATGAATATGAAAATTTTGGATGGTTGATAGCATGGTCATTACTTGCGCTTTTTATGATTGCTGTTCAACCCTTATTCGTTCACGTCATTTCACCAATGTTTAATAAGTTTACACCATTAGAAGACGGTGAGCTTAGAACAGCAATAGAAAAATATACTACCCAAGTAGATTTTCCTCTCGCTCGTATAGATATTATGGATGGCAGTAAGAGGAGTGCGCATTCGAATGCATATTTTAGTGGCTTTGGTAAATCACGTCGAATAGCAATTTTTGATACTTTAGTTGAAAATCACACGAACGATGAAATTGTTTCAGTAGTGGCGCATGAAGTTGGGCATTACAAATTAAAACATATAATACATGGGACCATTATTGGCATCATCGAAACTGGTATTATGCTTTTTGTTTTCAACTTCATAATGAATGATTATGCGCTATTTAGAGTTTTCGGTGTAAATGATTTATCTGTTCATGCTGGCCTTATATTTTTTTCAATGTTGTATGCCCCAGTTACGATGATTACTTCAGTTATCTCTAATGCTATTTCAAGAAAAAATGAGTTTGAAGCAGATAACTATTCTTTGCAAACAACTAAAAACAAAGAAGCCTTGATCAGTATGTTAGTAGGTTTAGCCGCTAATAATTTATCTCATTTAACTCCTCATCCATTCAAAGTATTCTTGTCTTACAGCCATCCTCCAACTATTGACCGTATTAAAGCTTTAATATAATTCGACGCTATCTATGGGGAAAATGGAAAGGGAAAAAGCCTGTTATTTTTTATATAGTAGATAATCAATAGGTTAATTTGTATCATATTTTTAATTTCATATTTGATTAAATTATACGCTGTTTATTAATTCTTTTAATAAGTATTAATTTTATAGAATTTTCACAAAATTCAAAAAAAATTATAGATACTAAAAATCCACAACCAAATAAACTAATTAATACTTTTTATGATTCATCTTAAATTTTTCTTTAGTCTGCTATTTTTAAGTATCGTTACTTACGGAAACAGCAATAGTCGAAAAAACATTAACCCAGATTCATTAAGGTATAAAATTGCCTATTCGTCCAGATGTGAGAATTCACCGATTGTTGACGGTATTCTTGATGATGTATCTTGGGCTGATGCAACACCATTAGATGATTTCCACCAAATTGAGCCAATTGAATTTGGTGTACCTTCTGAAAAAACAATAGTTAGAATTTTACATGATGATAATGCAATTTATATAGCTTTTGAAAATTTTGATTCACGGCCTGATAAAATTAGAGCACCTCTTACAAGAAGAGACGCATACATGGATGGTTTTAATAATGCATCTGATTTTGTTGGATTTGCAATTGATTCAAGAAATGATGACTACAATGGTAAATGGTTTGGCATAAATGCAGCAGGAGTAAAGATTGATGTAAACGTTTCTGGTCAAGAAGATTATGATCGAAGTTGGAATGCTGTTTGGGATGCTGCTGTTTCAAAAAACGATAGTGGCTGGGTTGCGGAGGTAAGAATTCCATTTTTTGTTTTTCAATTTGAAAATAAAAAAGATATCGTTTGGGGTATATCATTTAATAGGCATATTCATAAAACTCAAGAAGAAGTTCTTTGGCCTGGACGTCAAAAATCACATGTTGGTATAGTTTCTTCATTTGGTGTTTTGAAAGGGCTAAGAGACATCCCTGAGCCAAAAAAGCTCGAAATCGTACCTTACGGCTTGTCAAGTTTTAGGGAGCAAAAAAGCAATTTTAACTACGGGGTAGATTTACGTTATGGTTTGAGCTCAAGTTCTATAATTAATGCAACAATTAATCCTGATTTTGGTCAAGTCGAAGCAGATCCTTCTGTTTTAAACCTTAGTGCTTTTGAGACTTTTTATGATGAAAAAAGGCCGTTTTTTTCGGAAGGTGCCAGCTTTTTTCAACATAAACTTAAGTTGTTTCATTCTAGAAGAATTGGATCTGCTCCAAATTATTTTGAACCAGATAGTGGAGACCTAGAAAACTTATCAGATAATACTACTATTATAGGTGCGCTCAAATTGCTTGGGTCCACGACGTCTGGATGGAATTATGGAATGATAAATGCTATTACATCTGAAGAAAGTGCAGATTTAATTACTTCAAATAATAAAAAAGAAAGTTTTTTAGTAGAGCCTCAAACCAATTATTCAGTGGGTAGAATTGAAAAATCAATTATAAATAAATTTTCAAGAGTTGGTTTCATGGCTACCGATGTGACTAGGAAAGACATTAATTCATCTAATGTGGCAGGGGTTGATTGGAAAATTGGTTTGCTGAACAATAGATTGTTTTCTAACGGGCAAATAGTAAAGTCAAATACAAGTGAAGAAGGCAATGCATATAGATTTAACCTTGGATATAAAAACCCTAAATGGTGGGAACTTAGATTTTGGCATGGGCGATATGATGATAACTTTGATATTAATGATATAGGTTATTTGAAAAGAAATAATTTAGCTTGGATGGGGATGATGGTTAAGATTAGACAACAAGAACCTTTTGGCCCAATCTTAGGAGGATCATTAGAACTAAAATTAAAACAAGAATGGAACGGAGATGATGTAACTCTTGAAGATATTATTGAGATAGAATCATGGACGTTATTAAAAAATTATTGGAGATTTGGAACTTGGTTCGAATTTGAAAAATCAGCTTATGACGATGAAGATATTTTCAGAGATGATAGAGCTTGGGTTTATGCTACTGAAAAATTAGCCTTTTATGGATTTTGGATTAAATCAGATAGGAGAAAAAAAATAATTTTTTCTATTGATGCTGGTGTTGGTGATGCAAAACGTAGAGGTAAAGGCTATTTTACAGATTTTAGTCTCCTTTATAAACCGATTGACCCTTTAAATATTCAAGCAGTTTATAAGAAACAAATATCTCCAAAATACATGCAATATGTTGACATATTTGAAAATGATGGAGAAATTTCTCGAATATATTCAAATTCAAAACAAGTCACTGAACAACTTCAACTCCGTTTAAACTGGACATTCTCTCCTGACTTAACATTTGAAGGATACTATCAACCTTTTTATGCGGACATAAAATACAATAATTATAACAACTTATTATTTCCAAAAACTATGGAACTAGAACCATTTGATTATTTATCAATGTATGATAATCCAAATTTTAAAGTAGAAAATAAAATTGGGACATTTGTTCTTAGATGGGAGTACAACCCAGGGAGTACGATATTTGTTGTCTACAGTATAAATGAGAATAGGTATTATTCAGAAAATGATAAAGAGTGGACAAATAGCTCAGCAAATGCTCTAGTAATTAAATTAAACTATTGGATGAAAAAATAATAGTTTATTGAATATTGGAGATATTAATGATTGATAAAGATAATACCATAAACAGTTTGAAAAATATTGTTCAAAAATTTGTTGATGAAAGAGAATGGTCTCAGTTTCATAATGCAAAAAATTTATCAATGGCGCTTGCTATTGAAGCAAGTGAATTAATGGACATTTTTAAGTGGGACACATCTAAGTCATGTGAACAAAAAATGTCCAACAAGGAATCAAGGGAAGATGCTATTGATGAGTTAGCGGATATAATTATATATGCCATTGCCTTTGCAAATAAAAACAACATTGATATATCAGAAGCAGTATCAAAAAAAATGATTAAAAATAGAATCAAATACCCTACGGATAAGTTTAAAGGAAATTTTTAATATCTTAAGTTTGAGTATTCCGATCATAGATGAATAAGTTTTTTTTTAGATACAGTATTTATTTATTTATTATTTCATGTACACTATTAATTGGTAATCAAAAAACGTGTAAAGCATGTAATAAAGATTTAAGTGCTCAGTATCTAATTCATAAAGGAAGTTATTATCATCATACTTGTTATGATAAATACATTCAGATTTATTGTGAGCAATGTGGAAAAAAAATAGATGGTTCCTACAATACATCGAAAGGTAAAAGTTATCATAAAACTTGTTACCAGCAGTTCATTCAAAAAAGGTGTGAAGAGTGCAGTGATATAATTAGTGGTATCTACACTATTCATGAGGGCAAGGAATATCACGAAAGTTGCTATATTGAATACATTATACCAAAATGTGACGTTTGTCATCAGCCAGTAGAAGATAAATATATTAAGGATTTCTGGGGCAACTATTATCATGCCTATCATGATAAAAAAATGCCGAGTTGTGATAATTGCAGTAGACTCATTTGTTCTCCATTAACAAATGGAGGATACTCAATAAATAGTAATCGATTTGTATGCAACATTTGCAAACCGAGTGTTATAAAAAACAAGTCTCAATTAAGAAAAATTTTAAACAATGTTTTGGATATCCTTAAAACAGTTGGAATAGTTAATCTGCCAACAGATTTACCAATAATATTAATAGATAGCAGGGAAGAACTTATACGTATGTCAGGAAATAGATTAGGTAATATTCAAGGATATACTAACTATGAAGAAAGTTCAATGGCAGGTAGGATTATTGATCAAAAATATCATATTTATATTTTATCAAATTTGCATGAAGAGATTTTTAAAGCTGTTTTAGCCCATGAGCTACTTCACGTATATCTTTTTCAGAATAAATTAGATTTAAGATCAGATATTAGGGAGGGTTTTTGTAATTTAGGCTCCGATTTGATTTATGAACATTATGGATCTAAGCTAAGTAAATATAGGTTAAAAATGATGAATGAGAGCACAGATCCTGATTATGGGATAGGGTATAAAAAAATGAAAGAAAAATTAGATGATATTGATTGGAAGAGATTATTAAAAAAACTTCCTAGATTTTAATCTTTAAACATTTTTCTAGATTATTCATAAATAGCCAAACCTGTTTTAAAAAGTAATAAAATAATTTTAAGGAACAAAAAGTCATGAATGTAAATCCATATATATTTAGAGAATATGATATTAGAGGAAAAGTTATTGAAGATTTTCCACCTGAAGTGGTTTTGGCATTAGGTAAAGCTTTTGGGACACTTGTTAAGCGTTCAGGAGGTAGAGAGATAGCAATAAGTGGTGACATAAGATTAACAACTCCAGATTTAATCAATTATTTTAAAGAAGGTACTCTTTCAACAGGGGTAGATGTGATAAATATTGGCATTGTTCCGACACCAGTAAATTATTACAGTCTTTTTAAACTAGATGTAGCTGCCTCTGTTCAAATAACAGGCAGTCATAATCCACCTGAATTCAATGGTTTTAAGCTTTCGTTACACAAAAAACCAGTTTATGGTGATCAAATTCAATTAATAAAAAACTTTATCATCAATTTAGACTTTGAAAGTGGGGAAGGTTCTGAGACCAGATACAAACTTCTTCCTGAATATAATAAGATGATTAAAAATAAGATAAAAATTGATAAGAAAATGAAAGTTGTTATGGATTGTGGTAATGCAGCAGCAGCTATAAATGCTCCAGCAATATTTAAAGATCTTGGAATAGAGCTTAAAGAACTTTTTTGTGAACCAGATGGTACATTTCCTAATCATCATCCTGATCCGACTGTTGAAGAAAATTTAAAAGATTTAGTAATGGAAATGAAATCTGGAAAATATGATGTTGGAATTGCTTTTGATGGAGATGCTGATAGGCTTGGTGTTGTAGACGAGACTGGTGATATTATTTGGGCTGATCAATTACTCGCAATACTGATATCAGAAATTATTGAACCTGGAGATGAAGTTATTTTTGATGTGAAGTGTTCAAAAGCTCTAGAAGACATGATTCTTAAGTATGGTGGGAAGCCAATAATGTGGAATACCGGACACTCGCTTATAAAGAATAAAATGGCAGAAAGTAATTGCAAGATAGGTGGTGAGATGAGTGGCCATATTTTCTTTGCAGATGATTACTTTGGCTATGATGATGCAATTTATGTCGCAGGACGATTGATACAATTATTATCTAATTCTGGTAAAAAATTATCAGAATTAAAAGCTGCTATTCCGAAATATTTCTCAACGCCTGAAATACGTTTAGAAGCAGAATCAGATGAGAAAAAATTTGAAATTGCTAAAAGAGCAGAAGAGTATTTTATTGAAAATTACGAATGTATTACGGTAGATGGTGTAAGAGTAAAGTTTGATGGAGGATGGGGTTTAGTTCGAGCTTCGAATACTCAACCCGTTATCGTTTGCAGATTCGAAGGCGATACTCCGGAGAATATGGACCATATTCAAAAAACTATATTAGATAAGTTAAAAGAATTTGGAAATCTTATAGCTAGTTCACATTAAATGAGTGATTTATCACAAATTATTGATTTTATTCGCAAAGAATTTAATCATTCACTTAAATCTTTTCCTTTACCAGAATCGCCTAAATACCTTTACAACCCCATAAAATATTCTCTTAAAAGTAAAGGGAAAAGGTATCGCCCTATAATAATTCATTTAGCTGGAAGAAGTTTTAAAAGTGATCCTGATGAATTAATGAAGATTTCTTTAGGTATTGAATTACTACACAATTTTACACTAATTCATGATGATATTATGGACTTTGATGATACAAGAAGAAATGTTCCAACTTTGCATAAAAAATATGATGTTTCATCAGCAATATTAGCTGGAGACGGTATTTTCACTAT
>CAJQGZ010000014.1 GCA_905478065.1 uncultured bacterium
AACAGATCCACAGGCTTACACGGTTGAAGTCCCATCGCAAGGTGCAAACACATTCAGCTCATTTTTGTTATATGTGAACACTCTGGATGCTGCTGTAACAATTACACATGTTCATGTGCATGAGAATCCTCCCCCAATGACAGACATTATTTTTTCTGGCACTTTTGGTGGAAGTCAGGTAGATACTACAACGATGACCTACACCAATCCTACTGGTTCAGAAAGCTGGGCTGGTTTTGCTAATGAAGATGCTTCAGTATTTCCATTTTCATTTCCAAATGGAGGACATGTTCAGTTCATGGGTTCTACCGCTGGAACAGATGTTGATGTTAATTTTCGTTTTGAATATCAACCTCATCCAAATGTAGATCCATCATACAATACTGCGAGTGTAACTGTATCTGGAACAGATCCACAGGCTTACACGGTTGAAGTCCCATCGCAAGGTGCAAACACATTCAGCTCATTTTTGTTATATGTGAACACTCTGGATGCTGCTGTAACAATTACACATGTTCATGTGCATGAGAATTCAGCACCTTCTTTAATTCAAAATAATCAAATTGCTGGTGACTTAACTCAGCAAGATTGGCAGTCAACACGGCAAGAAGATGGAACAACTATTTTTTCTATGCAGCGTGAAAATGGAGAGCTTTGGGACTGGTCTGGATATGATAGTATTTCTTTTAAATTTAATAATACTATTCCTGCATCAGAGGCAAATAGAATACACCTAAGGTTGAATCTAAGTGATTACGCGGGGGTAGACAGTGTCTACACTGGTTTAGGTGAATATTATTACTCTTTCAATTATATTCTAGATAGTGAGCCTGGTTGGAATACGGTTACCATACCATTAGTTAGAAATGACGACTGGAATGGTGGTGGTTTTAATTTAACGGGCTGGGCTGGTGACACTGATAATTCTGAACTAGACACCTACGCAATAGGTGGTTTCCATCTTGAGTTTTCTGTAGGTGGAGGTGGTGAAGGTGATGTTGTCAATGGCACTATTCTTCTTGATGATTTTAAGTTAGTTGGTTACAAAGGTGTTGATCTTGTAATCTTTAATGGAATGGCTTCTCCTCCAGAATGGGGCAACTCATTTACTTGGGGAGGTGCACAGATATCCGTAACCGAAGGTGGTGGATATATTCCAGGGACTAATGCGCTTACGTATGTTCAGCAAGATGCTTGGACAGGTGGTGGTTTTAACATGACTCCTCCTGTCGATCTTCGTGGTGGTGGCGAGTGGAATAGTGATTCAATTTCTTTCTGGATGCAATCAGAAGCAGATGCGCCTCAGTTAAGATTACAGTTTGAAGGCGGGACTGGTAAAGTTGGAGGAAATTTCACCCCAATAGCAGTTGGTGGTTGGAATCATTATAAGCTTGCACTAAAAGATTTTGCTTATGTAGATAACACCGCAGACTTTGATACTAGTGCTATTACTGTCTTTCAGATTCTTTCTGAAGGCAATGGTGCAGCAGGGAGAACGTTTCACTTTGATAATATGTGGACAGGGAATCCTGATATTGATGTAGTTGCTCCGGTTGCTCCTGAAAATGTAAGCGGGATACCAGGTGCTAATTTCAACTTAGTAACGTGGACAGATATTGATGGAGAAGAAGGTGAGATGTATCATGTTTTTGGTAGTACAAACCCAATTACTGAACTTAATGCTGAAGGTGTTGAATCTATTGCAACAAATGTTATCGAAGGCGCTCAAACAGCAACTCATTATTTGGTGTCTCCCTTAGAAGATATGGACGTTACTTATTACTATGCTGTGTTATGTGTTGATGCCGCTGGTAATATTGGCGCTCCCGGAATAACGAGCTCTCCAGTTACAAATCAGGCAAAAGGAATTCCTACAATATCTCTCGATGTCCCTTCCAATTTTATTGCTGATGGAGACTTGGGAGAGTGGACAAACAGTGGAATTATGCCTTTTGTAATTAATCCAACAACTGGTGGTGTTTGGTCAAATGTTGATGATGAGTCAGACTTAAATGGAACTGTTTATTTAGCAATTGACGATGACTATTTATATTTTGCCGCAGATGTCATTGATGATGATTATCACTTTGGTGAAGGTAATTGGTGGGATCAAGACGCTCTTCAATTGTTTCTAGGTTTATATGATTCAAGGGGTCCAAAACATTCAGCAATAAAAAGAGGTGAAGAGCCTGATTATGTAATTTATGCGAATGAAAACACATTGCAATTAGACAATCCTGGAAATGTGAGTATAGGTAACTCTGATGAAGAACATTATCACTTTGAAATGTTCGATCCAGATTATGTTGTAGAGGGTAAGATTTCTCTAGATACTCTTGCTGCATTATCAGGAGACCAAAGGTTTCATCCAGCTAATGGAATGAAAGTACCAATTGATATTTACTTTCATGATAATGATAATGGAACTTGGGAAGGTAATGTTGGTTACTCAACGCTTTCGAATGATCAACAGTGGAATAATCCAGGTGAGTGGTCATTTACATGGATTGGTGATCGGTCTACAGTACTAGGAAACGATAATGAAGCACCGATTGCTCCTGAAGTATTCGCGCTTTACCCAAATTATCCTAACCCATTTAACCCTGTTACAAATATCAACTTTTCACTTCCTGAGAACCAGAAGGTAAATCTTGGTATTTACAGTGTTACAGGTAGATTAGTTGAAAGCTTATTAAATGAAGACAGGGTCTCTGGTTTCCATTCAGTACAGTGGAATGCGGGAAGACATGCTTCAGGCGTTTATTTTTATCGATTAGATGCTGGGGCTAATTCAAAAACTCAAAAAATGATTTTATTAAAATAAATTCATTTATTTTTTAAAAAGAAAGGCAGGATTTTTCCTGCCTTTCTTTTTACTTCAAACTGCGGAACTAATTTATATTTACACACACCTTTTTAGTAAAATTTTATGATTAGATATATTATTTATATTGCGATGACTTGCGGAATCTTTGCTCAAACCACTGGTAAAATTTCTGGCATAATAAAAGACAAGTCTGATTCTTCGCCCTTGCCAGGAGCAAACGTATATCTTGAAAATTCTTCTTTTGGAAATGCATCAGATGGAAATGGAAGATTCACATTAATTAATATTCCGCCAGGGAAATACAATCTCAAAATTGATATGATTGGTTACAAGTCTATAAAAATGGAAAATATTTCTGTTTCCGTTAATAGAACCTTTTCATTAGAAGTGGATCTTGAACAGACTGTGATTGAGGGTGAGGTTGTTACAGTTGAAGTTGCTAGGTTTTCTCAAAAAAAAGATCAAACAGGGACAATTAAAAATATTTCAGGAGATGAAATAAACGCACTTCCAGTAGAGAATGTTGGGGCAGTAGTTAATATGCAAGCAGGTGTTGTAAACGGGCATTTTAGAGGCGGTAGAAATACTGAAGTTACCTATATGGTTGATGGCATACAGGTAGATGAAACATTTGGTGGATCAAGCGCAACAGTAGATATTCAGCCTGAAGCTGTGCAAGACTTAGAGGTTGTCACGGGGACATTTAATGCTGAGTATGGTAGAGCTATGAGCGGAGTGGTGAATGTTGTGACAAGAGATGGCGGGTCTAAATTTGAAGGTTCTGCATCATTGGGTGGTTCTTCATATTTTACGGATAATAATGATATTTTTATTGGACTTGACCCATCTGTCAATAAAAGCCAAGACATTAAATTTAGTTTAGGTGGTCCTCTCGTAGGAAATAAGATAACTTTTTTTAGTAATGTAAGAGTGCAAAGTAATAATGGACACTTAAATGGTCTTAGGTTGTTTGAAGTAGATAATTTTTCAAATTTTTACACGGATGACTCACTGCTCTGGTTTTCAGAGAAATCGGGAGACAGTTCGTATGTGTCTATGAATTCAAGTAATAATTTATCTGCTCTATTTAAGTTGAGTTTTAATCTTTTTAACGGTATCCGTTTTTCAACACTATACTCACACAGTGACGATAGTTGGCAGGGCTATGATCATTCTTTTAAATATAACCCAGATGGTAGGTCAACTGATCATAAAGTCACAAATTATTTTGCTTTTCAATTAAACCAAATGTTATCTCAAAAATTATTTTATGAATTGAAGTATTCTGTTGTAGATAATGACTTTGGTAGTTACGTATATGAAAACCCATTAGATAGTAGATATGTACATGATCGTTATTATGATAGTTATGGTCCAGGGTTTTTAACAGGTGGTCAATCAAAGGACCATACGACTAGATCAATGACAGATCAGACTTTTAAATTGGATGTTAACTGGCAAGCTAATCACACGCATAGTATTAAAGCAGGCCTCCACTATTTTAATCATGATTTAAAGAATGAGCGGTACGAAATAAGGAATAAATTTTATAATTCGGGTAGTGATTCTTCTTATGTACCTGAAATTTTTGGAGATTCATCTGCTTATGCAGATGTTTATAACATTTCCCCAAAAGAAGTAGCATTTTATGTTCAAGATAAAATGGAATTTGATGACATGGTTATTAATATTGGACTGCGTTATGATCAATTTGACCCTGAAAGTGTATACCCTTCAGATAGAAGAAACCCAGCAAATCAGCTAATTTTACCAGACTCTATGATGAGTTTGTATCCTCAGGCTCCGGTTATTTCTCAAATTAGTCCAAGGGTTGGTTTTGCATATCAGTTAGGTGGTCAAGCTGTTCTGCATTTTAGTTATGGTCATTTTTTCCAGATGCCTCCTATGTATGCTATGTATGAAAATAATAGTTTTTTGGTTGACCCAAATAATTTTGTTACAAGGATGGGTAGCACATTATTAGAACCAGAAAAAACAATTACCTATGAAATAGGTTTGTGGCAAGAATTAAATCAAGTGATGGCTCTAGATGTAGCACTTTTTTATAGAGATATTTATAATTTATTAACTACTAAAACCATTTCAACCTATAATCAGGTAAAGTATGGATTATTTTCTAATAAAGACTATGGAAATGTTCGTGGGCTTGAGTTAAAGCTAGACCTTGCACTAGGTCAATTGAAAGGTATGGTAAATTATACATTACAATATACTAGGGGGAATGCTGATTCCCCTGGGCAAACATTTGACAGGGCTGGTAATAATCAAGACCCGGTAAATAGATTTATTCCAATGGGCTGGGACCAAAGGCATACACTGAACGGGTCTTTAATATATGGAACTGAGAAATACGGTGGTTCTATGACAGCATATTATAATTCGGGTTCTCCTTATACTTTCACGCCACAAAGTGAAAGCGTTTTATCTAGAATCAATTTGTACCCCAATAATGATTATAGGCCTGAGAAATATTCTGTTGATTGTTCATTTTACTATCGCTTCAAACTGCCTGGTGGTTATAATGCCAATTTGGATTTAAATATTTATAATTTATTTGATAGGTTAAATGAAGAGTGGGTCAATGACCAAACTGGGCGCGCCTATACCGCAATAATTAAAGAAACAGATATTGCTGGGCATAGAAGTGACTTTAATGATTTTAATGATCGTATAGAAAACCCATCGATGTATTCTTCACCTAGAATGGTAAAAATTGGTATCGGAGTTAATTTCTGATGAAATTTTTATTGTTATTGTTTTCCCAGTTGTTTTTTTCATTAATCTTCGCCCAGGGTCGACCTTATGCAGGCCCAGAAGACCCAGCGGGAGATCCTTCAGCTGAGCGTGAAGGGTATATGACAGGTAACAGGGTATTACTTTATTTTAAAAATACAACAGAGCTTTCTGATTGGCCAGCAACAAATGCTTCGAGGTGGCCAAATAATAATGATGGTGTAAAGATGGTAGACGGGATAGGGCTCTTGGTTGGAGCTAAAGTATACATTAAAGATGATGGAGATGCTTCCACCGTGGACACAATCCCACTTACTGACCCAATAGATATATTTACTCAGGATAAACACACATTACATTATTTGCAAACTAGTTACCGTGAAGAAATGGATCGGGATCCTACCGGCACTGTTGAATGGGGTTTTTATCCTGTTTTTGGATATTTTAATGAATCTGGAGAATATCCAGCTGTCTCAAATATCGAAGATTCATGGCCTTCCAGTGGTTGGCCGTCTGCTGGTTTAGAAAAAAAATGGCAAGGGGAATGGAATGGTAGATTTGGCCGAGGCGTTAAATATGCTGATCAAGAAAGTTATTATGTTGTTAATGATGCTCAAGATTTAGAATATCTCGGACCTGAAGACTTTGTTAAATATTACCCAAGGCCTGGATATAATATAGGAGATATTAAGCCGGATGTCACAAAGCAACGTGGCGAATCTTGGGGTGGTTTAGGGCTGCGTGTTGCTGTTCGTGGTTTTCAATGGAATAATCCTCAAGCTAGAGATGCTATTTTTTGGGAGTATTCAATCGCCAATGTATCTGACTACGATCTAAGAGATGTAGCTTTTGGATACTGGGTTGATAATGGGATTGGTAATGATGCTTCAGATGATATTGGCTTTTTTGATTACGAAATTGATATGTCCTATTCTTGGGATATTAATGGTGTTGGTTCCGGTGGGCTTCCAACTGGGGTAATGGGTTTTGCATACCTAGAAAGTCCAGGCTTAGCTTATGATATGATTGATAACGATGGTGATGGATTAGTAGATGAAAAAAGAGATGTTGAAGCAACTGCCATTGTTGGTGCTACAGATGGAATAACAGACCTGAATGCTTTTTTAGATTATTATAAATTAACAGCTGATGATTTAAAACCTCATTGGGATGCTGACGAAGACCAAGATTGGGAGGATGGTGAAGATTTAAATGGTGATGGTATATATCAACTTGCTGAGTTTTATGGAGATGATATTGGGATAGATGGCGTAGGTCCTGGAGAAATAAATTATACTGGGCCAGATGCTGATGGGTCAGAGTGTAATCATAGGCCTGATTTTGTTGAGGGTGTTGGCTGTGAGCCTAATTTTAATACAACAGATGTATCTGAATCTGATATGGTTGGGCTTACATCTTTTAGGATGTTCCCAATTCCAAGTCACGCAGCTTCAAATGAAACGCAGTGGTTTAAAAATGATGCAGTTATGTGGGATTTAATTGGTGGAGACACATTAGAAGAGTTTGAAGGAAATATTTCAAACTTAGTTGAGGTTTTTGCATCGGGTCCTTTTCCATTATATCAAGGACGAGTTGAAAGAATTTCAATGGCTGAACTACATTCCTATGATCCTCTAGCGGGGCTTAACAGTCCTGGACATGAATCTCCAGCGCTTTACGAGCTTAAGAGGATTGTTCAGGTGATTTATGAAAAAGACTATCGATTTGCTCAGCCACCAAGAATGCCCACTATTTCAGCTACGGCTGGCGATAGTGAGGTTATTCTAACTTGGGATGATATTGCGGATACAAGGACTAGGGACCCCTTCGTTGGAAATATTAATGATTTTGAGGGTTATAAGGTTTATAGGGCAACAGATAAATACATGGCTGATCCAGAAATTATTACAGATGGTTATGGTACTCCAACATTTAAGAAACCAATTTATCAATGTGACTTAATTGATGAATTTAGTGGTTTTACTGATTTTGGTCTCGTCAATGGTACAGGTTATAATCTTGGAAACAACTCTGGAATCACACATATTTTTGTAGATAATACAGTTCAAAATGGGCGTACGTATTATTATGCTGTTGTTGCTTATGATTTTGGAGCGCCAAATATTGGACCGGGGATTTCACCATCAGAAAATAACACAGTCATTGAATTGGATGAGTATGAAAATATTAGGTCTATAGGTAAAAATATTGCCATTGTTACTCCTCATCAAAAAGCAGCAGGGTATATATCCCCTGAGGTTGAGGTTGAAGAACGTTCCCTTCTAGGGTCTGGTATGGTCTCTCCTTTAATTAGAGCGCAAGGTAGCCTCAAAAAAGGACATGAATATTCAATATCTTTTGGTATTGATACAGTATCTACTATTAGTGGATATGATAAGGGAATTCAATATACAACTAGTGAAATCAATGTTTATGACCTTACTGATAGTGTTTTGGTTTACAGTGAAAACCCAACAAAATTTATAGGGAACAATCTATTATATAGAGATACAGTTAATTATTGGACCCTTAATCCAAATGCAAATATATCTTCAGACGTATTTGATGGTCTGCAGTATGAAGTGAGTGATTATGTTGAAATCCCTGAGTACAGTTATCAAAATTCCGGATGGATAAATGGTAATGGTATAATGAGAGTTACTCCTTCATTATCGGAGGGTATTAAAATGCCATGGAATTACAAGGTTGTATTTACTGATGATGATAATACATACGTTGGCGTGGCAACATCTGGAACGGTTAGGGATGAAAATGGTGCTTCAATAGGTTCATCTAAAATATCAAATCAGGCAGTTAATTTTTATGTTCAAAACACTTCATTTATTAATGAGTCGGGTGGTTATGACTTAATGGATGTGGTAATACATGATGTTAATGACAATGATATCTTTGACTTGTACGAAGATAGGATTTTTATAGGAGCAACAGTAGGGACAAGGTGGCGAGCTACTGCTTTTGTCTTGGATTTTCAACTTTCAACTGAGACAACAATCCCCAAAGATGGGGATGTGTATCAAGTAGATTGGAATCGGCCATTTTATATAACGGACTCTATTCATTTCACTGTTAATTATTCAGAAGATTTAGACATTGAAGCCTTATCTAGCTCTATGGACAATATAATGGTAGTACCAAATCCATATGTAATGTCAAACATGATGGAGGAAGCAGTTACTAATCCTTTTTTAAATCAAAGAAGAAGAATTGTTTTTACAAATATCCCATCTCAGTGTTCTATTAAAATTTTTACAGTAAGTGGTGTTTTGGTGGATGAAATAAATGTAAATAATCCCCCAGAAAATGGCCTTATACAATGGGATATGCTTACCAGAGAAAGTTTAGAAATAGCTGCAGGGATGTATATATATCATGTCGAGGCAACAGAGACGGGCGATACTAAAATTGGCAAGTTTGCGGTAATAAAATGATTAAATATTTACTCATTCTTTCGCTCTTAATTTTATCTAGCATTGACGCTCAAATGATTCATCGATATGGAACAACAACTGGAAATTTTTTAGAAATAGGAGTTGATAGCGAAGGCAGTGCTATGGGTGATGCTTTTGTAGCAGTTTCTGATGATATTTCTTCTATATATTGGAACCCGGCAGGATTAGCTAGTTTAAATATGCCAAAATTAGCATTTATGAGTCAGCCTTGGATTGCTGGAATTAACATGTCTTTTACAGCTGGCGCATTCATCATTCCTAATTTAGGTAATATTGGTTTTGGCTTAACGCAAATGAATTATGGTGAAATGGATGTTACTACATTAGAATATCAAGGTGGTACAGGTGAGAGTTTTACGGCTTCTGATATTGCGGCATCGTTAACATTTTCACGGAAATTAGTTTCCTGGTTTTCTTTCGGTTCAACAATAAAATATGTAAGGTCTAATATTTGGCATAGTTCTGCTAGTGCGGTTGCTATTGATCTTGGAGTATTAGTTAATACAAATTTCTTTTCCTTTACGGGAAAAGATGAAGATGGTTTAAATATCGGGATGAGTATTTCAAATTATGGAAGTCGTATGCGGTTTGATGGTATAGATATTTATCAACCAATTGATATTTCTGAATATGAGGAGGGAAATTATGGAGATGTCCCGGGACAATTCAGACCATCTGATTGGGAATTACCTTTGATTTTTAGGATTGGAGTTGCTCTAAAACCAATAAAAAATAATATTTCACAACTTACACTTTCTGCAGATGCATTGCATCCTAATAACAATTCTGAGTCTATTAATGTTGGATGTGCTTTAGATAATACAATACCAGGCGTAGGTGTTTTTAGCTTAAGAGCTGGTACAAAGGCTTTATTTATGGATAAGACCGAATATGGTTATACCGCAGGCTTGGGTTTTAAGCTTTTTTATGTAGGAAATAAATTTGTATCTGTTGATTATGCTTATAAATCAATCGGTTTATTAGGCAATGTTAATGTATATACATTGGGATTTTCATTTTAGTATCATATGATGCTCCGGATCTTTTTTGGAGTCCTTTTCCTTCTCCTATTAACTAATTGTTCTAATAAAGACATATCAAAGCCAAGCCTTGATATTCTTGCACAGGTTGGTGATAAAATAATTACGAAACAAGATTTTATTAGAAGATCTGAGTACACAATAAGACCAGATTATTGTAGACAATCAAATTATATACATAAAAAAATTATACTTAATTCGCTTATTGCTGAAAAAATAACTTCTATTGAAATGGAAGATAAAGAGGATGTTTTACTAAATAGTCAAAATTTTCATTATTATTTGCAAGGTAGAAAAGAACAAGCGATGAGAAAATTATATTATTATGAAAACTTTTATAAAGGTGCCAAGGTTCCTGATAGCATAGTTAACGAAAAATATAAATTAGCAGGCAGAACAATAGATATTAGTTATATCAACTTGCCAGATATCAATACGGTACAGAAAGTTAAACAGCTTATTTCCCAAAACATTACAATTGAAGAAATTTATTTTTCAATATGGGGAGATACAATACCAACTAAAAAAATTAATTTTTTTGATAAGGAACCCGATATCATTCACGAAAAATTATTTGTGATAGATAATAAAAAAAATCAAACTATTGGTCCCTTTGAAGTTGAAGACGGCAACTTTTTAATCATGAAAATTAACGGTTGGTCTGATACAAAATTTATATCTGCAGTTAATCAAGAAAAAATATGGGAAGATGTAGAAAAATTGGTAAAAGAAAAAGAAGC
>CAJQGZ010000015.1 GCA_905478065.1 uncultured bacterium
TGGGACTCTTCCATTTTTTCTAATAATGATTTGTCGTTTTTATCGCTCATTTCTAAACCTTTAAGAAAGAATCTTTATTCTCCCATTCACCTTTTTCCCATTTATAACTTTTAGTTTTATCAACAAGAATTTGCCCATCATCAGCAACCCCTATTTTAAACCTCTCAAGAGGACGTGGAGCTGGACCTTCAAAATGTATTCCAGTCATTCTAAAGCCACTTCCATGACAGGGGCATTTAAATTTATTATCAGTAGCCAACCAATTTGGCGTACAACCTAGATGAGTACATACTGTAGAGAGCGCAAAGATTGATTCATCATCTCTAACAATCCAAGCGTTAAACTCTTTTTTGTAACTTATGTCTACGGAGTTTGGAGCAAACTTATCTGCAAATCCTATTTTAAAAGATTGAGGCGGCTCAAAAAGCACATTTGGATAGAGATAGCGAAGAATAATTGTAAAAAACCCTCCAGTAACTCCCGCAAAACCTATCCAGCCAACAGCAAGCCAGCTAAAAAAGCTACGCCTTTCCATTGTTGTCTTACGACCCTTACTCACAGCGCCTACGGCTGCCCT
The DNA here is from genome assembly GCA_905478065.1 of uncultured bacterium. Taxonomy (GTDB): domain Bacteria; phylum Fidelibacterota; class Marinisomatia; order Marinisomatales; family UBA1611; genus TMED80. The sequence continues at coordinate 578 of CAJQGZ010000015.1, forward strand.
AGGTGCAATATTATTTTTAGGCTCACTCATAATTAATTGGTTCCATTACTATAATTATTTTTCAAAGCTTTAATTGCAGCATCTCTAATTTTAAGATCTGCATCATTTTTAGATAATGAAATTAAATCATCTTCGAACCTTTTATCAAACAAAATAGAAGCTGTTTTTATTGCAACCATTAGAACTTTTTTCTGCTCAATAGGATCAATCTGACTAAATTTATTTAAATACTCTCTGTCTAAGAGACCTTCAATTATATAAGCGCCGCTATTATTCCCCATTTTAGCTAGAGCGATTGCGGCATCCCATCGAATATTTGCCTCCTCATCCTCAAGCAAAACTTCCAAGAAGGGAATCGCCTTACTATCTCCAATCATACCTAACGATATTGTAGCTGACAACCTTTCAGTTTCAGTATCTGTAGATTGAATTAATTTATTAATAGGATCAACGGCAGGAGCATACTGAATCATACCCAGCGCTTGAACCGCCGCGATTCTCGTTTCAATGCTTTCATCCTTTAATCCCAATATCAAATCCTGTCCAAATATCGTATCTTGCGTCGCTCCCATGGCCATTGCTAAATAAGACCTAACTAGCGGATCGTCGTGAATAGATCTTGTGTAAGCCGAAGAAAGCTGATCCTTAAAAGAAGCAGAGAGTGGATCTTTATCAGGATTATTTAAAACCTTAGCAAGCTCAAATGCGGACTGCCACCTCTTAGATGCAGATCCAATTTTTACTTGGTTTAATAATTTTTCAACATCGTTTGTTTCGTAAGTAACAAATTTGAATAGCAAGAAAAATACCGCTCCAAAAACAGCTATCATAAAAGGTATTAAAAAGAAAGAGTAAAATAGGACATATATCCTGCTATTTTCGCTCTTCTTTTGTTGATCTGTTTTTATATCATCCATTCATTATTTTACTGAGAAATACTAAAAAAACTCAATAGTCTAATCTTCTTTTTTATCTTTCAAAACGTCGAGATCTTTACGAAGGATATCAAATTTTTTAACCAACCTTCTCTGAATCTTTTTCAACTTAAAAACTTCTGATATAAGGAGCATAGAAAAAATTAAAATTAGAATCGATATTATTGGTAGAGAGCCATTCGTACTAATCATTTTTTATCTTCTTCTTCTTTAAGCTGATGACCTAACAAAAGTGGGAAAAAAAACAAAATAATAATACTTACTAATAAAAGCCCTACTGCCCATTCAAGATTTTGCTGCAACCAAGACATTGTAAACCAATCAAAATTCAATTGTTATAATACCCATGTGACTAGAGAGACATAAATGATAAGTAGTAACGTACAAATTACAAGGGAAAAAAGTTGAGAGAAAGACATGCGATAATACTTTTCGTCATCCATAACGATTATTTCTTTCTCTTTGCCTTTACAATAGCAGCTTTTATTTTGCCTCTCAAGACCCTGCTTTCTAAACTGTTAATTTCTTCCATATCTCCTCCCACACCAGCAGCTACTAGCCTATCTATCATTTCGTCTTCACTTTCTGATTTTTTTTCATTAACTGGGGCTTTTTCAGACGATAAAATATTTGGCATCGGAGGAACTTCGGCAGAACCTCTTTTAATTTTAACTAACAAGGCTTTAGCTTTACCTCTGGTTACTCTATCCTCAATTGCATTGACTGCTTCCATATCACCATCTGCACCTTTGTTTACAGCAATAGCAAAGACCTGATCTGGCGAAAGCTCAGCTCCTTCTGGAGCATTGCTAGGTTCGACCGATGAAGAGAGATCTGGCATTGGAGGCCTCTCAACAGTACCACGCTTAATTTTAACTAATAAAGCCTTAGCTTTACCTCTGGTTACTTTATCCTCAATTGCATTTAGAGGGTCATTATTACCGTCTAAAGAATTATTGACTACTAGAGCAATCGTCTGTTCTTGCGATAATTCGGTATTACTTTGCACCGAAGCAGGTGCAGCTTGGCTTAGGTCCGGCATAGCCGGCCTTTCAGCTGAGCCTCTTTTAATTTTAACTAAAAATGCTTTTGCTTTTCCTCTGGTTACTTTATCGGATAAAGCATTTAAAGGATCATTATCACCATCTAAGGATTTGTTCACAACAAAAGCAATAGTTTGTTCTCTATTAAGTTGAGGTTCTTTTGCTGAACTATCTAAAACGTTAGAACTATCATCCTCTTTTAATTCAACAGTGGGCGTAATTTCGGCAAGTTTCTGTAAAATTTTTGATTTTCCCTTGTTCCAATTAAACAGTGCTAGAAATGACAATGGCCCTTTACTAAATCTATTACAAATAACAAAAACACCATTTTTAGACTCTTCAATCTTAAAAGAAACGTATTCACTATAAAAAGGATTCATCTGAAAATCAAAACCAAATTCTTTTTCTTTCTCTATTGTAATAATTCTACATCTAAACCAAGGAGCTAAAGTAGCTGGTCTTATTTTAAAATAAGCCCCTGGTTTTAAAGGTAACTTATCAAAAGAAAATTTATGGACATATCGTTGAGAGGTAACGTCTGGGATAGCTCTCTGAATGCCATCAAACCAAACATTATATAATTCTAGTGAAGTAATCATTTCCCATACAATCTGCTTACTGCTCAAGAAGTGATGCTCGACCTGACTTTCCGCTTGAAAAGGTACCCACACAGCATAATTGGAACCAACCCCATCATAGGGAACATCTGGTATACTTAAACTGGTTTTTGGTCGATCATAGCCCTCAAATGTAATTTCATGGGTTGAATAATATTGGAATTCACCATCATCAGTTTTGACTAAATATTTAGTAGGATAATAGAAAATCCTTTGCAAAGTGCCTGGTTGTCCTGACTCTTTCACAAAACAAGAAGTCCCAAGTTCAATTTGGTTTAAAGGTTTCGACATTATTTAATTAATTTATTTTATTGACACAAAATATTAGTCATAATATTACCATAAAGGTCAATTATAAAACGATAATAAAAGTACTAAGATTTATTGGGCGTTTGGTACATAATTTATAACCTTAATATGCAAAGATATTTTCAATTTTCAATTTTATCAATGGTATTTACATATCTACTTATTTTCATAGGTGGACTCGTACGAGTGTCTGGCGCAGGAATGGGTTGTCCTGATTGGCCGAGATGTTTCGGAAGATGGATTCCACCAACAAGCTTAAGTCAATTACCGGATTACATTGACCCGGAAAAATTCAATTTAGTGCTTGCATGGGTCGAATACCTCAATAGACTTTTTGGCGCTTTAGTAGGTTTCATTATTTTGATAACATTTGTACTGGGGTATCTACATTTTAAAAAATCTAAACATGTTTTGTTATCTATATCTGTTGCTTTTTTCTTGACCCTTCTTGAAGGCTGGGTTGGAGCTAAATTGGTCGATACAGTACTTGACCCAATAACAATAACTATTCATTTACTACTTGCACTCATAATTATCGGACTTATCATTTACAGCTCTATACAATCATATTATCTTATTGTTGGTAATTTTGAAAAATCCAGTAATTATCACCCTCACTTAAAAAGTGTAATAGTAGGAATATTAGTTTGTCTTTTTATTGAAATAATCATTGGAACAGAAATTAGAGGTGGTCTTGATATGAGCAGAAAAGACAATCCACTTATTGAAAGTATTATTTTACTAAAAATGTTAGGACCATTTAAATACATCCATACTATTTTAGGATTTTCACTATTGGGCCTTACACTTTACTTAAGAAAAATTGTTTACGATATTAAATTTAGGTCATCACCATTTATGATAAATTCAGTTAACTCTATAATGATATTGATTGTAACTCAAATACTACTTGGAGAATCATTAGTCTTTTTTGATGTGAAACCGCTCATGCAATTATTTCACATGTGGTTTTCATCCCTTTTAATTGGGTTAACTGTATCTGTATTTACTTTTTGGAAAATTTCACTGGAACCATGATCAAGAAAAGCTATATCATTTTCGTTGTCACTATCATCAGCTTTCTTGGCATTAGTGCGACTTGGGTTATATCAAAGGCGAATGATTCAATAGAAGAACTTCCATCAATTATAAAAAAAGTACCTGACTTCTCAATGACCAGCCATACTGGAACACCGTTTAATCAAGATAGTTTAAAAAATAAAATTTCTGTTCTTGATTTTATTTTTACTAGTTGCCCTGGCCCTTGCCCTATTATGTCAAGTAACATGCGCACACTCTATAAACAATATAAGCTCCATCCAAATTTGCAATTTATATCCATATCAGTAGACCCAGAATACGATACTCAAGATGTTTTAAAATTATATGCTGATGCCAACGGCGTGGACGATGAACGCTGGAAATTTCTAAGAACAGATATGGAGAGTGTTAAAAAACTGAACAAAGAAGGATTTATGTTTATGTCCGAGAGCTTGCCAGCAGGCCATTCAGTAAAATTTGTATTGATTGATGAAGAAGGCAATATTAGACAGTATTATAATGGAACAGATAAAGGTAGCATATCAATACTTAGAAATCATATAAATTCTTTTTTAAAAAACTTTAGTAAAAATGCATGAAAAGAAAACCACTACAAGCACAAAATCAATTTAGTGCATTTTTCGAGCTGACAAAACCTAGAATAACCATGCTCATACTTGTTTCTACAGCCCTAGGCTACTACTTAGGAAACACGGGAAACACAAATATTTACAATTTCTTTCTAACAATGTTTGGAACTGCACTTTTGTCTGGCGGAGCTGGTGCAATTAACCATTATGTAGAAAGAGACCTTGATAAATTAATGGATAGAACTAAATCTAGACCAATCCCGTCTGGATTAATAATGGCTTCAACTGCACTTTACTTTGGATTGATTCTGTCTATCTTTGGACTAT
>CAJQGZ010000016.1 GCA_905478065.1 uncultured bacterium
ACGTTATTTCTTGATACTTGGGAGTAACAATACCTATAATTGTACATACAATTAAACATTTAAATCAGTTATGATAATTAATAATAAAAGCTCAGTTCCAAAATACTTTCAACTGCAAACATGGCTACAAGACAGGATTGAACAAGGCTACTATGCTACCAATGAAAAAATTCCAACTGAAAATGAATTAGTTAAGTTAAGCGGTTTGTCTAGAGCAACTGTACGGCAAGCATTAAAAAATTTAGAGAACGATGGCTATATTATAAGAAAAAAAAGAGTCGGCTCTTTTGTGCAAAAAACAAGAAAGCAAACCGATGGGATTACAACTATTGGGTTGCTTATTCCTGATATTAGATCTGGTTACGCACCTATTCTAGCAAGAGGCGCAGAAGATGAAGCAATTAAAAACGATGTGAACTTAATCCTCTGTAATACAGATGACACCCTAAGCCAAGCGAACTATCATATTGAGCGGTTGATTAAGATGTCAGCTACTGGTGTTATTTACATACCAGTTGCAGCAAGCGATAAAAAAAATCTACAGATTATAAACAAACTGAAAAGGAAAGACATACCTGTTGTATTGGCGGATAGGGGCATTGAAGATTCAGATTTTGATTTTGTTACAACCAATAATTTTGAAGGGTCTCGGGAAATTACTCAACACCTTATTAATAGAGGTCATGAAAAAATCGCTTTTTTAAGTAATAAGGTTTACAGTACGGAAAGATTGAGATATGATGGTTTTATATCAAAATTGCAAGAATTAAAAATTGCTCAAGACCCATCAATAACAATAATCGATAAAAGCGCATTTAATGTTAACAGATATCTAAACCATGCTCATAAAATTTTAAAAAACAGGAAAAAATTTACTGCTGTGTATGCTGGACATGATAGAATCGCTTTATTGTTTTATGCTGCTGCCAAAAATTTAGGACTCAACGTTCCAGAAGATTTCTCACTAGTCGGTTACGATAATATGCCTTTGACAACAGTTTCCTTAACGACTATGCATCAACCTATTTATGAAATGGGTCAAGAAAGTATAAAACTAATTGTAGCCAGAATAAATAACAGGTCAATTAAAACTAAAAATATTATACTGAAATCAAACCTAATAAAAAGAAATTCAGTAAAGAGTATTTAATGCGTCACCGAATAATTAATGTAGGACTTATTGGCTTGGGGCGTATCGGGAAAATGCATGCTAAAAATATCTGCGAAAAACTGCCTTTATTAGATTTAAAAGGTATAGCTGACCCAAAACCAGATCTAGATTTCATTCAAAACCTTGGAGAAATAACAGTACATAAAAATGCCCAAGAAATTATTTCTGATAAAAATATTGATGCTGTTATTATTTCTTCTCCAACGCCAACACATTTTAATCTGATTAAAAAATGCCTCAGAAACAATAAACATGTTTTCTGCGAAAAGCCTATTTCTTTTTCAAAAAACGAAATAAATGAGATCATTGACCTAATGGTTATTCAGAAATCATTTGTCCAAGTTGGATTAAATAGAAGGTTTGATGAAGAATTTATTTTATTAAAAGAAAAAATAAAAGAAGGCCTAATTGGTAAAACACAAATAATACACATTACAAACCATGATAGTACTATCCCAAGATTCAAGTTTTTAAAAACATCTGGTGGCATGCTGTTTGACCTTTGCATCCATGATTTTGATATGTTAACATTTATAACAGGTAAAAAAATAAAAGAAATATATGTTAATGGTTCTGTTTTCATAGAGCCAAGGTTAAAAGACATAAATGATATCGATAATGCAATAATTACCCTAGAGCTTACAAATGGAGTTTTATGCACTATTGATAGCTCAAGACAAACTCATTTTGGATATGATCAAAGAATTGAAGTTTTTGGCTCAAAAGGAATGATCTCTATTGACAACAAACCAAACCAGCTATTTTTATTAAGTGACGAATCAAGAACAATTAAATCAAAAATTAAAAAGTCTTTTGTTGAAAGATATGAATCTTCATATATCAATGAACTTGAACATTTTTATAAATGTGTAATAAGCGATAAAAGTCCAATCGTGGGTCCAGAAAATATTTTAGATGCGATACATATTGCGACCGCAGGAACCAAATCGCTAGAGCTAAACAGACCTATCATGGTGGAAAGATGAATAAAATTAATTTGGCCATTCTAGGGTTAGGTAGAATAGGGAAAGTGCATGCAGAAAATATTATTTCTTTAAATGAGTGTAATCTAAAAATTATAATTGACCCTGTATCAGATTTTGATAACAATTTCACTGACCTAGGTATAAAACAATCAAAACATTTTGATGATCTTTTAAATGAAAATGATATTGATGGTGTTATAATATGTTCACCATCTAAATACCACGTTAGCCAAATTAAAAGTCTCTCAGACTTGACAAAGAATATTTTTTGTGAAAAACCTTTAGGCTTATCTATCGAAGAAATCCTTGATGTTAAGTCACTAGTAACAAAAAAAAGTCTCAATCTGCATATAGGCTTTAACAGAAGATATGATCCGGATTTTTCTGAATTGAAAAGACATATTTTAAATAATGAGATTGGTGACTTGCATATGATCAAAATAACCTCTCGAGATCCCGCGCCACCACCAATTAGTTATATCAAAAAGTCTGGGGGAATATTCTTAGACATGACTATTCATGATTTTGATATGGTTAAATATTTATCTGGATCAGAAATAGCTGAATTGTATGTTAAAGGTGGCTGCTTTGTTGATCCAGAAATAGAAAAAGCGAACGATGTTGATACAGCTATTATTAATATGAGTTTAAAAAACGGTGTTTTAGCAACAATCAATAATTCAAGGCAGGCAGTTTATGGTTACGACCAACGAATCGAAGTTCTAGGTTCAAAGGGAGTTTTAAAAGTTGAAAATAAGCTTTTAAATAAAGTTGTAAAAGGGACAAAAGAAGGATTTATATCATCAAACCCTCAAAACTTTTTTATTGATAGATACGAACAATCATATAAAAAAGAATTATTGAATTTTGTACAATCAATAAAAGGCGACATTGTTGATTATGCAGATGCAGATGATGGTCTACATGCTCTTAAGGCAGGATTAGCCGCAAATAATTCATTATTAAACAACACTCCTTTCTTGGTTTAAATGATATGCTAAGAACAAAAAAAGAAAATGTTTTTAGCCTTGTTATTATTTTCATTTTCTTATCTTGCTCTGGTATAGAAAAACAAAAAGATAAACCATTAAAAAAAGTTTCAATTAATATGGTAACTCATGGCCAAGCAACTGATCCCTTTTGGAGCGTAGTTAGTAATGGCGCTAAAGACGCAGCTAAAGAACTTGGAATAGATTTTTATTATCAATCACCACAAAATTTTGATATGATAACCATGTCACAAATAATTGATGCTGTTGTTTCAACTAACCCTGATGGTATCATTGTTTCTGTCCCAGACGTAGCAGCTTTAAAGAAGAGTATTTTAGCTGCATCAAAAAAAAATATACCTATCATCGTAATTAATGCTGGTAGCGAAATTATGGAAGAGGTTGATATCCTCACTTATGTAGGACAAAGTGAATATGAAGCAGGAATGAAAGCAGCAAAAGAATTAATAAAATACAATATTACAACTGCTCTATGTGTAAATCATGAAATTGGAAACATTAGCCTAGATAAGAGAGAACAGGGTTTTAGAAAAGTTTTAAAAGAAAATAATATTGATGTGAAAACAATACCTATTGATGCCTCAGATCCATCAGTGGCTAGAGAAACAATTAGAGCATACCTCTCTATAAACAACACTATAGATGGAATACTAACGCTCGGTCCGCTTGGAGCAATACCCATTATGAGTTTATTAAAAACCGTTGATAAAGAAAAAAAAATCAAGTTAGCGACCTTTGATTTTACTCCTGAAATAATTGATGGTATTATGAATGATCAAATCGTTTTCGCTTTAGATCAGCAACAATATCTTCAAGGATACTTACCGGTTATATTAATGAATCTATATATAACCAATAAAAACACCCCCGCATTTGAAAAACTAGAAACGGGGCCTAGTATAATTAATATTAAAAATGCACAAGATGTATTGGCTTTGAGCAAAAAAGGGAAAAGATAATTTTATCTAAAAAAATATTTTCAAGACCAGAAACAGGTGCTTTACTCGGTCTCGTGTTCGTATGGTTATTTTTTGCGATTTTTGCTCATAACGGGTTCCTATCTATTTATGGTGTGAAGTCTTACCTCCAAGTTTCATCTGAAATTGGAATTCTTGCAGTAGGTGTTGCACTATTAATGATAGCTGGAGAATTTGATTTATCTATCGGGTCACTAATTGGTTTCTCAAGTATGTCAATAACATTACTAACAATCGAAGCAAATATGCCAATGCCTCTAGCATCTGTTTTGACTTTAATAATGACAATTTTTATTGGATATTGTAATGGTCTTACGGTCGTAAAAAGTGGCTTACCCTCTTTTATTATCACACTTGGATCTTTGTTTATTGTAAGGGGTTTAACCATTGCTGTAACAAAACTAATTACTGGTAGAACTCAAATTAGCGGAATTGATGAATCAAGTGGTTATGATTTTATGCATTCAATATTCAGCAGCAGCGTAAAAATAGCTGATGTTAATTTTCCTGTATCAATCTTCTGGTGGATCTTATTTGTCTTTTTAGGATACTTTATGTTAAACCAAACACAAATAGGAAATTGGATCTTTGCTACCGGTGCGTCAAAAGAGAGTTCAAAACTAATGGGCATACCTATTAGAAAAATAAAGGTTTCACTTTTCATGTTAACCGCATTTTGTGCCTGGTTTATTGCGGTGATTCAAGTAACTACTTTTAATGGCGCTGATGTTTTAAGAGGTGAGCAAAAAGAATTTATTTCAATAATCGCAGCTGTGATTGGAGGGACCTTACTCACAGGTGGATATGGTTCAATCATTGGTGTTATGATAGGAGCTTTAATTTTTGGTATTGTAAAGCAGGGAATAATTTTTGCAGGTATTGACGCTGATTGGTTCCAAGTGTTTATGGGTGTGATGTTGGTTTCTGCCGTTTTAGTTAATGGCAGTTTTAAAAAAAAGTACATTCATGAATTCTAACAGACTAGATCTTCATAATATTTATAAAAACTTTGGGAACGTAAAAGCATTAAAAAATGTTTCTATGAGTACTAACTCTGGACAAATTAATTGCATCCTTGGCGATAACGGAGCGGGGAAATCAACCTTAGTAAATATTATTTCTGGAGTCTTTCAGCAAGATGAAGGAGACTATAAAATTAACGATGAAATCGTTTCTTTCTCTAGCCCTATGGAAGCAATGAATGCTGGTATATCAACAGTATATCAAAATTTAGCTATCATACCTATTATGAATATTTATAGAAATTTTTTTTTAGGCCAGGAACCAACAAAAAAAGGTTTTTTTAAAACCTTTGATAAAGAGTTTGCAACACGAACAACCATTGAACAGTTAGAAAAATTTGATATTAAAATAGAAAACCCTAAAAGAGCAGCTGGTACACTTTCAGGCGGTGAAAGACAAATACTCGCAATTGCGCGAGCACTATATTTTGGGGCGAAAATTCTCATTCTTGATGAACCTACTTCTGCTCTAGGGGTTAAAGAATCTAATAAAGTAGTAAATCAAATTATTTCACTTAAAAATCAAAATATTAATGTGATTCTCATTTCTCACAACATTGAGCAGGCATATATGCTCAGTGATAAATTTTTTATTATTAAAAATGGGGACATGATAGACCAGTTTGAAAAAAATCAAACATCTGTTAATGATTTGAGAAAAATTTTAGGAAAATAATTTATTTAATACAATGAAAGGGACAAAGTAAAAATGGAAAAAATAGGAGTAATTGGCCTTGGAAATATGGGTATGGGTATTGCAAAAAATGTAATCAATAACGGCTATAAAACAATGGGGTATGACCTACGTGATTCATGTTTAACAGAATTAAAAAAAAATGGTGGTGACGCTGCAGAAAGTGTAGAAAAAGTAGGAGAATCTTGTGATGTGGTTTTTGTAATGGTAATGAATGGAGATCAAGTTAAGGATGTTGTTACAAAACTATCACCAGGGTTAAAGAACAGAGGTACAATAATTATAACAGCAACTATTACACCAGAAGAAGTAAGAGTTGCTCATAAAATTGCGCAAGAAAACAATATAAAAATGATTGATAGTCCTGTTAGTGGAGGCCTGCAGGGAGCACACGAAGGGACATTAACACTTATGACAGCAGCAGAAAACGAAGTGTTTGATAAATACAAACCTATTCTAGAATCAATATCAAAAAATATGTTTCATGTGGGTGTTAACATTGGAGATGGCCAAACAGTAAAGGCATCTTTACAGGTTTTTATTGGCGCGACCTTCACAGCAATTTTTGAATCATTAGTTCTGGGTTCCAAAGCGGGAATCGATGGTAAAATTCTTTATGATGTTTTTAGCTCTAGTGGTGTAAGTAGTCCATTATTTAAAAATTGTGCCAGCTTAATAATGGATAGGAAATTTGAAAATACTGGAAGCCACATATCAACAATGCATAAAGACCTTGGCATAAGCATGAGTATGGCTAAACAAAATGGCGTTCCTATGTTTACGGCTGCCGCAGCGTATGAATTATTTCAAGCTGGAATTTCAATGTATCCGGAAGGTGATAATTGGTCTATTGTTAAATTGTTAGAAAAAATGTCTGATACAAAAGTTGAATGGTAATTAATTAATTTTTAAAAAAAATAAAGGAAGAGAAAATGGCAAAACTAGGTGTAATTACAGATGGAATAAGTACAGATTTTGAACACGCTTTAAAAATAATGAGTCAAAACAATTTAGATCAAGCAGAGCTACAATATCTGTGGGATAAAGAAGTTGGTGATTTTGATAAATCTGAAATTGATAAAATTGAAGAACTTTTAAAAAAATATAACATGGATGTGTCTTGTATCTCTCGTCATAATTTTGCAGGTGTTGGCGTACATGAAGTCAGTATTGGCGATGATACATACAACCATCATATGGAAAAATTAAAAGAGTGTATTGATATGGCCAAGAGATTCAATTCTCCCTTAGTGAGAATAATGAGTTTTAGAAAAGAAATGGTTTTGTTTGGTGAGCACGGTGCAGAAAAATGGAATGTTAGTGATGGTGCCTGGAATAAATTAGTAGAACTTTTAACTCCTGTCGTTAAGTTAGCAAAAGAATCAAATATTATGCTTGTAGTTGAAACAGGAAACAACGCAATGATAACATCCTGTTTTCTAGGTAGAAAATTGATTGATGATTTAGATACAAAACATTTAAAAGTACTATGGGATCCTGCAAACGCTCTTTATTGTGGAGAAAATCCAAGTAAGAATGCATTAGATTCCATGGAAGGCGGGTACCTTGGTCATGTGCACATGAAAGATGTTGAAGTTTCTATTCATCAGGCGAAAATTAAATGTGTAGCGCTTGGTGAAGGGCAAATGGCACCTCACCTACAGACAATATCAGAACGATTGGACCAAATAGGTTATGATGGTTCCATGTCTTTAGAGAGTGTTTACAGACCAACCGAAGGAAATTTTGAAGATGGCTTTAATGCCTCCATAACAAAATTCAAAAATCTGTATTCGTAAAAAGGAAGGGTTACTTTAGAATGATTATAAAAAATAATATATGTCTTCAAATTGCACGTTTAACTCTATTTTGTTTAGTACTACAGTTTTTTAATTCGTGTACAACAAGCGATAAGGGGTATGTTTTTAAATATTCTAATGAACAACCCGAGACAGCGATACGTAGTCAATCAATGCTTTTTTTTAAAGAGAGACTTGAAAAGGAATCGGATGGTAAAATTAAAGTAGACCTGTTTTTTAGTGGAGTACTTGGTAACGAAAGAGAACTTATGGACCTTGTTTCAACTGGTGCTCTCCAAGGCACTAGGGGAGGGTTTTTTAATGACGTTAATCCAAAGTTTAATTTACTCACGCTTCCTTTTCTTGTTTCTAATTGGGATGAAGCATCAAATTTAGTGAACAGTTCTTTGATGAAAACTATAAACGCTGGGTCTAGAACCAATGGCTTTCATGTTCCGGCAACAGGGATATCACAAGGATTTCGAGCTCACACAAATAATAAAAAACCAATTTTAACTCCACGTGACTTTAAAGGTTTAAAAATGAGAGTTCCAATGCAAGAAGTTTTCATTCAGACAGCTCGGGCTTTCGGTGCAAACCCGCAGGAATTAGCAGCTATTGATATTTATCAAGCACTACAAACCGGTGTTATTGATGGTCAAGATAATCCACCATCTAATATATGGGATTTTAAAATGTATGAAGTTTCAAAATACCTTACAGTTACAAACTACGCAACAGGACCAGATCCTTTCATAGTTAACCTGAAATGGTATAATACGCTTCCACCTGAATTGAAAATTATTTTTGATAGAGTAGCGAAAGAGGCTATTGCTAAAAGCGATCAAATGAATAGAGAAAAAGAATCTGAATATCTAAATATGTTATCAAAACACTTAAAAATAAATTACATATCCGGAAAAGATCTGATTCCGTTTCAGGATGCAGTTAAGCCAGTTTATAATTATTTTATAAATAAAGGAATGTTTACAATGGCTGAGATTAAAGAGGCACAAAAAATTGCTAAGCAAAAAAACTAACACATTAAAAAGAACAAAAACCATATTCTAAACTCCACAAAAAACAATTTCTTAATTATAAGTAGGTACTTAGAAAAAACTTTAATTGGTTTGCTGTTTTTTGTGTTTTCAATAACATTTATTCTTGTCTTTTTAAGGTATGTTCTTAATCAGTCTATAACGGGGGCAAATGAAATTGTAACAATTTTATTTATTTATACTACGGCTATTGGTTCAGCAATATCTATTGATAAAAACGAACATATTTCAATTGATATACTTGTTAATTATTTAAGTTTAAGGAATCAAAAAATAATCAAAACAGTACAACTGCTTTTGCTGGTTTTTCTACATATAACAATATTTGTATACTGTTTAGACTGGATTAAAACAGCGGGTGGATATCTAATGCCAGCTACTGGTCTTCCAAGAATAATTACTATCGCAAGTATTCCTATTTGCTGTTTATTATCTATTTTATATTGTATTAATGCTGCTGGAAGACTCTTTACCAAACTCAGTGTGAGTGATAAAAACTAAAATATGATAGTTTTATTATTTAGTCTATTTGCTTTTTTAGCAATTGGTGTTCCAATTGCATTTTCACTTGGACTTTCAACAACATTATATTTTATAATATTTAATAAAGACTTATTACAAGTTGTCCCTCAAATGTTATTTGCCGGGATGGACTCTTATACATTAATTGCTCTACCACTTTTTATTTTAATGGGACAATTAATGAATGAAAGTAAAATAACGTCCAGACTAATTGATTATTGCTTAATCTTTATTGGTAACATAAGAGGAGGACTTGGAATAGTAAATGTTATTTCTAGTATGCTCTTTGGTGGAATATCTGGTTCTTCTGTTTCTGACACAGCTTCTATCGGATCAATTTTAATTCCAGAAATGAAAAAACGCGGTTACCCAGAAGAATACGCTGCTGGACTTACAGTTGCTTCTTCTACAATGGGTATGATAATACCTCCCAGTATACCAATGGTCCTTTATGCCGTGACAGCACAGGAATCTGTGGGAAGATTATTTCTCGGAGGAGTGTTTCCAGGAATTATGGTAGGTGTTTTCCAACTCTTAATAACAATTGTGATTTCAAATAAAAATTCTTTCCCAAGAGAAAATAAAATTGTTTCTTTTGACACCATATTAAAAATGACAGCAAAAAACTCTTATATATTATTTATGCCTTTTTTTGTTGTTGGATCTGTGATTCTTGGAATAGCCACCCCAACAGAATCCGCGGCTCTAGGTGTCTTTTATGCTTTAATAATTGGTTTGTTTTTAATTAAAAGTCTGAATTTAAAACGAATTGTAAAAGCATTAAAAAGTGCTGTCTTAACAAGCGCAAAGATTATGATTATTATTGCTTTTTCCAAAATTTTTATATGGGTCCTCGCTTTCGAAAGGGTACCAGATGAGCTGTCTGAAACAATATCTTCCTTAGGTTTAAATTCTACAAGCATGCTTTTATTGTTCGTTGTTATAATATTGATTTCAGGAACATTTATTGACGTTAGTCCAGCCATTTTATTGTTTACTCCTGTTTTTTTGCCAAGCATAATTCAATTAGGCGTGTCCCCGGTTTTGTTCGGAGTTGTTTTAGTCATTGGTCTTGCAGTTGGCGCCTGCACACCTCCTGTTGGTAACTGCTTGAATGTCTGTGCAATTATAACGGGGCTTAGTATTGGAAAGATTTTTAAAGGTGCTGCACCTTTTTTAATCGCAAACGTCGTTACGTTAATTATTATTGTACTGTTCCCCAAAATCGTTACTTGGTTACCAGAAGCAATAATGAAATAAAATTTATAAAAACAAATAAGGATTGAATAAAATGGAATATGACATAACACTAATAGGTAATTACACTAAAGATAAAATTGTAACACCAACGGAAACAAAATATGTTGATGGTGGTGGTTTTAACTATGGCGCACACGCTGCCATTGCCTTAGGTGCAAAAACTGCCGCAATTACTCGCTTAAAAGAAAATGACAAACACGTGGTTGATAATTTAGTAAGTGCTGGTGTTGATGCATTTCCTACCTATACAAAAAATTCAACTCATATGGAGCTTATATATCCAACAGATGATTTTGACGATAGAGTTTTAGTTATGCCTAAGTCAGCTGGATCGTTCACATCAGATCAATTTAAAAATATTAAGTCTAAAGTTTTTTTAGTAAATGCTTCAATTAGAGATGAGTTCAAAGTTGAAACATTAGTTGATCTGAAAAAAAAAGGATCTCTAATTGGAATAGATTTGCAAGGTTTCATTAGAACTATAGACAAGAATAATATTTTAATAAACAGTAATTGGAAAGAAAAAGAAGAAGCTTTAGGGTTAACGCATTATTTAAAAGCGGATGGTGTTGAAGCAGAGTTTTTAACGGGAGAATCAGATTTAATATCAGCAGCTAAAATTTTAAAATCTTATGGACCTAAAGAAGTTATAATTACACACAAAGACGGCGTTCTTGTTTATGATGGTGAAAACATTTACCAAGAGCCATTCATTCTTGATAAAATTATTGGTCGTAGTGGAAGGGGTGATACTTGTGGCGCGAGCTATGTTTATAAACGCTTAACATTAAACCCAAAAAATTCAATTAAATGGGCTGCTGCTGCAACTAGTTTAAAAATGGAATCAGATACTCCTCTTAAAAACACAATGCATGAAATTGAAAATAGAGTAAGTAAATATAAATGATTAAATAAGCTAAGTTAAACTATGCTAACCTTAATATATCTTTTAATAACAATTGTATTTATTGTCCTTTCTACAGCTAAATACAAGATTCACCCTTTCTTAACTCTACTTATTGCTTCTTTAGGAATGGGCGTATTGAGTGGTTTAGATGTTGATTTTGTTATTAAGACTGTTTCAGAAGGTTTTGGAAACACCTTAAAAAGTATAGGAATTATAATTGCGTGTGGTTCAATTATTGGTACTTTTTTAGAAAAAACAGGTGCTGCAAAATCTATAGCTAACAAACTTTTACAAGTTATTGGAAATAAAAACTCTGCTTTAGCAATGAATTTAACTGGAAGCATCGTATCTATTCCCGTGTTTTGCGATTCAGGTTTTGTCATACTTTCCACATTAAATAATGCAATAAACAAAAAAACCGGTATATCACTTTCCGTGCTGGGCACATCTCTTGCTGCTGGATTATACGCAACTCATGTGTTTGTACCTCCAACCCCTGGGCCTTTAGCAGCAGCATCTATAATTGGTGCAGATGTAGGGCTTGTTTTAATTTTTGGTTTGTTAATTGCAATTCCAGTATCAATAGTTGGTTGGGTTTGGGCATCATATTACTGTTCTAGGTTTTCGATAAATCAAAAAATTGATAATGACGATCTCAATATTGAAACTAAAAACAATATAAAGCTAACAATGTCAATTCTACCTATCATTGTTCCCATTGTGCTCATTACGCTTAAATCAATAATTAATCACCCAGCTGTGGAATTAGAAAACCTATTTATCAATAATGTTATCTCTTTTTGTGGACACCCAATTATAGCAATTCTCTTTGGGGTTTTTATCGCGATGTTTTCTGCTACTAATTTTTCATTGGAGCAACATTTTGATTGGGTTTCTAATGCTCTCAAATCAGCAGGTGGTATAATACTTATTACTGGTGCTGGTGGTGCTTTTGGTAATATTTTAAGAGCAACATCACTTGGAGATACTATAAGTCAAAGTCTTTTGAGTTTTGAAGTAGGACTCCTCTTACCGTTCATTATTGCTGCTTTTTTAAAAACAGCACAGGGGTCATCAACTGTATCAATTATTACCACGTCAGCGATGGTTTTACCATTACTAGATTCGCTAGGCTTATCAAGTGAAATGGGTAAAGTGCTTACAGTGCTTTCAATTGGTGCTGGCGCAATGACTGTTAGTCATCTAAACGATAGTTATTTTTGGATAGTATCTCAGTTTTCAAACATGAATACTAAGACAGCATTACATTGTCATACTGCGTCAACACTATTACAAGGTTTAACGAGTATTGTTTTGATAAAAATCATATCACTATTTTTATTAGTATAATATCATACGTTTGTCGTTTTACTTATATCTGTAATTATTCCGCTAATCCCTAAGTTTTTACAGAAAGCAATAGAAGATTTTGAATTTACAGTCCAAGTATTAATAAAAATATTTCTCTTCTTACATATACTTATTAGGTCTTTATTTAAAAAATCTGCTCTTGGGTGTATACAATCAGGATGACAAAAGTTCATCCATTTTAACATATTTATATTTTCAATTAAAAACCCCGTTTTAACATACGGTATTAACCATCTTGAGTAAAAAACTATAAGAGGATTAAAAGAGGATATTAAAATGTTTTGTCTTATTCTATTTTTTTTTAAAAATGTTTTAAGCGCCGAAATTGTAGAGAAGTCAAAAAGACCTGAAAACTTAATTTCTATATTTAGCCTAATATTGTCTGATATATTATTGAAAACGTCTTCTATCTTTGGGATGTTTTTTTGATTGCTGGGGTGAGAAAATACTCCTGTTTTTATTTTATCTAATTTTGTTGAAATCATTTGGTGTATGTATCCTGACGAATCTGTTTCCTGCTCAAGTTGATGATTATGAGAACAATATAACACACCATCTTTTGAAGAAATTATATCGAGTTCTATACCACTAAAACCTCTTTCTTCAGATTCTTTATATGCCTCTAACGTGTTTTCTGGATAATCATTGGTAACACCTCTATGAGAAAACAACATCGGTTCTGAGGAATAAAAGTCTTTCATTCCTCGACCACTCCAATATCTTAAATAACTAACAATTATTAATAAAAGAATAAAACAAATTAAAATCATTTTAAAGGCAGGAGTGTTAACCTTCTAAATTCTTTGCTTTCCCTTATATATGTTTCGTCAAACCAAGTGGTCCTATATTTACCACTATGATATAAATCAGCTTGGTCATCATAATGTTTGCTGTTGTATAGACCTGATTGACCCGTGGGAATAATTTGTTGTGTCTCATTCAAATTACTAAAATCTACTACACGCCTCATTGAAGCACCTGCTGTTTGAGCATAAGGTTTGCTAAAAGAATAAGACCCGGCGTTTGGTGATTTATCTGAACCGCCGGAGAGATATGGACCAACATTAAAATCAAATATCCAATCTAAAACTTTCTTACTACCCATTTTGTGCTCGTGTTTTAAGTAGTGTGCTCTCCCCCATTCCCAGTTTTTCATGTTGTGCCCTACGATATTTTCAATGTCTTCTATACCATTAATGAATGATTTTTTTAATACCTCTTCAAGCGTTTCTATTTTTTCTTTTGTTCTTATGTCGTCTACCCATGAAGAAGAACCGTCTGCCAAAATTTTCCTTAAACTTCTACTGTGTAAATACTTCATAGATGTAAAAGCTTCTAAATATTTATCGCCCAGTAAAGATAGCTCATCGCCAAATAATTCAATCACTAATTGACGAAGAACAGAGTGAAATATAAGCGCACCTTTTGAATCAGGGCTTTCAATAAAATCCCAATCCTTAAGTATTTCCATAGACTTATTAATTTTTTCGTTTTCCTGTGTAATGTTTACTGATAGAAAGTATGGTGTGATTTCTTTAGCAAATAAAGAGGTGTAGTCAAGTTGAACTGATTTCATATCATCAACACTTGCCCTGCTTAAGGTGTCAAGTCGAGATACAATCTGTTGTGCTCTACTGGGGTCAGCCCACAAGCCACTTATATAGTATGGGAATTTGTCATCGATTGTTTTATTGTTGGCAGTCGCTATATACCCCGACTCAGGATTAAACAAATAAGGCATTTCTTTATATGGAACTCTCCCCTCCCAGTCAAAATCGGGATCATGACCCGGCCTAGGTATAAGACTTGAGCCTTCTTTTCTAATCGGAACGTAAACAGCGGGTCTCCAACCTATATTACCAAATACATCTGCGTAGACAATATTTTGACCGGGAACACCATAATTTTTTACGGCTTTAGAAAAATCATCCCAGTTTTTTGAAGTCGCCAAACCAAATAACCCGTCAATTTCTTTTGTTAACCAATTACCCGTCCAAGCCATGGAGAGCGCAACGGTATCCTCATTTATTAGACTGTGTACATCCGTGATAATTGGTCCATGGTGTGTTAACCTAATTGTAATTGTTGTGTCCTTATCATTTTTTAAAGGTATTTTTTCTTTAATCACCACCATATCTTGATAGCTATCATTGTATAAATATTGATTTTTGTTTTTTGGGTTTATTGATTCAATAAAAAAATCCATATCGTCAACCATTGAATTTGTTAAACCCCAAGCCATATGTTCGTTTTGACCAATAATTGGCATAGGGATGCCAGCTAGACAAAGACCGCTTACATTGAATCGGCCGCCTTTTAAATGCATTTCATACCACCTTGGAGGCTGTGTGAATTTTAAATGTGGATCATTCGCTAAAAGAGGTTTACCGGATTCAGTTCGAGTACCCGATACAACCCAGTTATTAGAACCGGAAACGGAAGAATTATAACCAAGTAGTTTTTCAAGTAATAATTCTTGATCCATGATTTTTGAAAAAGAAATATTATTAACTGTTTGTGTTTTTTTAGTTATAGTTGGATGATTATCGGCATAATATGGATATACTTCTTTTAGTTTTTCTTTTCCAAAATAATTCTCAATTGCTCCAAACACAATTTCTGGCTTCCATGAGGATGACATTTCTCGAGCCATCATTCTTGCATATCCCGTAACAATAGAGGGGTTCCAAATAGGTGGCTTTAATTGAAGTATTTTAAATTCAATTGGCAAGTCGTCGTACACCTCGTCAATTCGGTAATTTATACCTGCACAAAATGCGTTTATCAAAGAGACTGTTTCAGGATCTAGTTCTTTAACTAGTTTTTTAGCTGTGTCGTGTATTCTCCAGGTTCTAAGGTAAATATCACTTTCAAGTAATTCATCTCCCAGGGCATATGATAATTCTCCCCTAACAGAAAAATTAACTATCGACATTTGAAACAGTCTGTCTCTAGCAGCGTAATAACCGGCGGCATAAAATAAATCTTCTTCGTTTTGAGCAAAAAGATGAGGTACACCAAAATTATCCGTATAAATATCTACAGAATTATTAAGACCAGCTATTGAGTGATGACCTTCATATTTTGGTGTTGGATGAATAAAATACCAATATATTATCGAAATAATAAATATTATCGTTATAGTGATAAGTTTGTTTTTCATTTGCAGATCATTTGATTTACAATAGGACTTTACTCTTTTTTGTGAATTGTTAATAGAACTCTTTTATCGGGATCAATTCTTATTTTGTTGTATTGAGGAATTGCTATCATTATTGGTTCATTTGTTAAAACTAGTTTTTTTTTAGTAAATCCGATATTTGATTTATAAAAAACTTCAACTGGCATTGAAAAATCACTGTTTTCCCAATGAAGCTCAACAAACGTATGATTTGATCCGTGACTAATTTTTTGATTAATTATAGGGTATTGGTTTTCATATAGATATACTTTAAAAAACCAATCAATATTTGTTTCTATTACGCTATGAACAATATCAATAAAATCACTAGTTGTTATCTGGTTATTAGGCAGGTCTTTTTTTGAATGTAATAATTCTTTTAAGATTTTAAAAAATTTTTCATCTCCAACTAAATATCGAAGCATATGCAAAACAAAAGCCCCTTTATAATATGGATCCAAACCGAAAATTTGACTCATCGTAGAGTTTCTTTCTAAAACGATAGGTTTGCTTAGTGGTATTTTTTTTGAAATATTTTTAGTAAAAAAAGAATTGTATTCTTCATAACCATATTTTTCTTCAATATATAAGGCTTCGCAATAAACGGCAAAACCTTCATGTATCCAAAAATCCGACCAATCACTAACGCTTAAATAATTTCCCCACCACTCGTGAGCCATTTCATGAAACAATAAAAAGTCATATCCTTTTTCGTTTTTTTTATAAGCGTTTCCATATGCAATCATAGTTTGATGTTCCATGCCAAAATATGGTGTATTAACAAGTCCCAATTTTTCTTCAATCCATGGGAACTGTCCGAAGTTTCTAGTAAAAAACTCAACAAATATTTCGACCTGATCTAATAGTTTTTCAGCGCCTTCTAAATTTTCTTTCAGCACATAAAACTGAACCCTTAAAGGTTTTCCTAAAGAAGGAACAATTCTTTCGATTAACTCAAAGTGCCCAACTGTAAAATTTATATTATATGGATTAATACTATATTTTGTACTCCAATGCCATGTTGTCCATTTATTTTTATGTTCTTTTACACTTTGAAGGCTTCCATTAGATGCTACAGATAGTGGTTTTGGAACAGTAATACGGATTTCAGCGCTTTCCGGTTCATCACTTGGGTGCTCTTTAGATGGATACCAAAGATGAGAGCCGTTAGCCTGACAAGAAACACCAATCCAAGGGTAACCATCCTTGCTTTTACTCCACGTAAACCCGCCACTCCATGGAGGGTTTTCCGCTATTGGAGGTTTTCCCTTGTATTCTACAGTAACTAAAATTGTAGAATTAGTTTCGATGTCTTGAGCCTTTATAAAAATAGTATTATCACGATGTTTAAAAGGAGTTGTAACACCATCTATCATTACTTTTGATATAAAATATTGATTTAATAAATCTAACTCTATAAATCTTACTTCATCAATTACCTTAATTTTAATGTCAACATACCCTGATATCATTTTTCTTTTTGGGTCAATTTTTAGCCTTATGTCATAATGCCTAACATCTACTCCTAATTGATTCTTACTTAATTTTCCACCGGAAGTTATATCTATAGAAAACCCTAATGATAAGAAACTCAATATCAATAACAATCTTCTCATGGTTTAATTATTTTATATTGATATTGATAAATCCCAACCTGCTTAGAGACCTCAACTAGATTAACAAATCTAAGTTTTGAGCTTTTTACTTTATCAGAAAAAAGAGAAACACCTTCACCAAATATTTGTGGGTGCGGTGTAATGTAAATGTCAGTTAAAAAAGGGTAAAACCTAGAATACGTTTTACCACCACCAACAATAAAACATTTCTTTGATGAAATATTCTTTAAAACATCTCTTGGTCTATCATTTCTTTTTACTACTATTATATCTCGACCTTTTAATTCATTGGTTATCGTTTTTTTAGTATTGGATCCCATAATAATTGGATATCCCATCGTCTGCTTTTTAAAAAGCGATAGGTCTTTTGTCCAGGTTGTTATTTCGTTACTATGTCTAGCAATAAAGCCATCTACTGTCACTGCTGCAATTAGTATAATTTCAGATGGCAAAATTATAATACGGTTGAGTTAAAGTTTTTTAACTGGTTTTTTTAGGTATA
>CAJQGZ010000017.1 GCA_905478065.1 uncultured bacterium
TTCCATTTGAGACAACCAAAAAATAGGCACCTGAACTAGCCAGTTGATTGTTGTATGTTTTTCCATCCCATGAAAAATGATGATTTCCAGAAACTAATATCCCTGAATGAATCTCATCAACAACTCTTCCCCTCATATCAAAAACAGATATAGTAACTTTACCGTTTTCCACTACTTTTAAATCAATATTTACTCTAGGATTGAATGGATTCGGATATAACTTACCGATAATAAAGTTTTCAGGAATCAAAATCTTTTCATCTACACCTAATGGTGATATGTATGAATCTGGTGCGTCAGTTGTGAACCTGATAACAGTACTATCAACTAAGCTCGTTGCGCCTGGAGTATAATTATTGTTAAAAACCATAGACAAACCATCATTGTTTTGAGGGGATTGTATACCGACCGTAGAATAATTTTTGGTAACATCTACATCATCTATTTCTAAATATTGAAACTCAATCACATTGTCACCCGATGCTGTTGACATTGAATTTGTATCATAAATAATGATTTCAAAAGTTTCTTTTGTTAATTCATCATAACCATTTAAAGCCCTTGACCATTCAATGATAAACTTCCCTTGAAGAGCATCATGCTTTGTGTACACTCTAATCCAATCTTCACCTACAACCTCAAGATCATCCCAAAATGGAGCTAGCATCGCTTTAGGGCTCATAAATGAGGGGATAGACATGTTCCAAAAATAATCAATATCACATGGAACCAAAGATGCCCAACCATTTGAATTAATCGTCAATTCATTATAGTATTCACCATGATATTTAACTTGAAAAGGAAGTTGAACATCAACGTGATCATCATCATCCAATAAATATTCAGTTGCGCCATCGCCACCAAAGGAAGGGTCTAGTTCGATCCAATCAAAAGAGGGCTTTTGTTCATATTCAGTATCTGTATTGTCATATGCCCAATAACCGTAATCGTTAGGAGAAACAGGGAAATTTTGAAATTCAGAAGCAATTTCAAACTCTAACTTTTGACTAAAAAAAGTTGAATCTAATTTTTTTAATTGAAGCAAAATTGTCACTGTACTTCCAGAAGATATGTTTCCAACATTAACACTGTAATCTGTTTGAAACACTTCGCTAGAAAAGGGCTCAACATTATGACTCAAACTCACGTTGCCATTATTTATAATTTCAGAACCTTCCGATAAAGTTTGAAGTATTATTTTTACATCTTCATACTTTGATGCAGAGTAATTATTTATTTCAATTTGAGGACTAAATTCAGATAAAACAGATACATCTTGATTAACAATAGAAGCTAAAATATTTACAGGTTCGATTTTCAATCCAATATTAAATAATTCATCCCCATTTTGATTTAGGATAGTGCCATCTATGTAATACTCGCTGCCGCTACCATGAATCTGCAAACTACTTACGGAGACAATAGCCGAATCACCACTTGATATTCTAGGTAATGAAAAAGAAGAACTCGACGGTGTTAACCCTTGAGAAAAATTAATTACAGCATCACTACTTTCAAAAGTGTTAAAAGAAGAATTTAAAAATTGAATATTTAAATCAATTACACTTCCAAAAGAATTAATACCAGATTCAAGTTCATTAGATGAGTATATTTTTTTTATTCTTAAACCTGAACTATTTTCATTATTTATTGATTTAGAGATATGCCCCTGAATGAAGCCAGCTTTATTTGCATAAATATCAATATTACTTTGGTTATCTATATTTATATTATCAATATAATATCCACTATCTGAAGTAATCCCTTTAGATAAAATCTGGCCATCTTTTATAACAGCTATAACAGTTTCTTTAACTGGTGTACCGTCTGATGATGTAACCTTAACGTTTAAGTAACCGTCTTTGAACGAAACTTCATCTGCCTCGATAAGAAAAGTATCAGGAGTATCTAAGTAAACTTGGAGCGAAGGATCACCTAAAATATTATAAACGTGAAAATAAAATTCTTGAGCTTCTCCCGGTTCGTCCTGGTTTGGAAATTCTTTAACAAGCCCAAACTGCCCAGCCATCAAAGCAGGGCCCAACTCGAGAACATCATAATTAATCATCGCATCATACATTGAAGCATTTATTACATTATTATATTTAGTACTAGTGTGTAAATCGGATGGACCTATAAAAGCGACACCACCTTTTGGATTACTTGTAGTACCTCCCCTTAATATAGCTTCAGCAAAACACGGGTCTACACTATTAGCAAAATCATTTGAGTTGCAAACGTAACTCATAAAAACAGGTGTTAACCAACCATTATTTAAGCCATTTACATCATCAGCATGAAATTCTGGATAATGCCAGCCATTTGCATCTCCCCAGCCCCTATAATTAACTAAACCTACACCATTATTGATTATTTCTGTAATATAAGGAGCACCTTGCTGAATAGGAGGATAGAAAACTGTATCCACTGAGTTATATCCTAAGTTCAATAACTCATCTCGAAGCCAAGAAGATGTCCACTTGGGAGTTATCGGAATTGGAGGAGAATTAGCATAGTTGCCAGCTACTACAAGTGCTCGATCAAGCCAATTTTGGTCATAAGCAAGAGGCTCTCTAGCATAGGCAATTGTTTTTAACATTATCACAGCTAATTCATAAGCCGAGTCTATAGAAATTCTTCCAATAAACAAGTCTGGGATGTAATCGTCTCCTAAAATATGGGTGTATTTTTGATCTGTTACATCATTTTCTGGTCCGTAGTAATATGACGGTATTTCTGCGAAACCATCAACATCTCCAATAAGCAGAACATATTCAAGCATTGGGTCTGCTGTAAAGTGCTCCGTAATATGATTTTGGACACTATTTACATCTAATTCAGAATCTGAGAGGGAAACAATATAAACATCAAAACCTTGTGTTTTTTTAAACTCTGCGAAAACTTCAACGTATCCCTGTTGAACTAACCCTTCTCTAGCAATTATCAAATATGATCCTCTGTTTACAGAAAGTTGTTGAGGTAAGACATCATATCCTTGCATTACTTGATGTCTAAAACTAATTGGGATTTTTGATCGTAGGACTTCATTTTTATTCATACCTCTAAAGTGCCTATCGCCGGAAAATGAAAGGCTTATAAAGAAAATAAAAAAGACTAATTTTTTAATATGATGCATTTTCGAATTACTTTCTGATTATTTGATTCAATTTCAACAAAGAGCATTCCAGAACTTACTGGAGCATAGTTAAAATCTCTAAAGTCTAAATTAAGAAAGAAACTACCT
>CAJQGZ010000018.1 GCA_905478065.1 uncultured bacterium
AGTAATTAAAGGTGCAAATATAGCCGCAAAACGTGACCGTTTTACAATCCAAGTTATTTCAAAAAAACGATTAGTAGATGCTCAACAGTTTGCTGATAAACTCATAAAATCTGGTTATGATGCTTACATTCAAAAAGCATATTTTAAAGAGACTGAAGAGGTCTGGTATAGAGTTAGAATAGGAAGTTATGACAATTACAACTCAGCTCAAGCTGTTGCCAATGTAGTGAGTAAAGATATTAAGCTTTCTGTTTGGGTAGATTTTGTAAGAATTGATAATTAATTTTATTATTGAAATTGTAAAATATTTTGTTTGAAAAAAAATTACATTTTAATTACAAGGATATATTTCTTTCTCCAAGGTTAGCATTAAGCCCAAAGAAAATTTGGGTTTTTATATTAGGTAACTTATATGGTTATATAGCTTACTGGGTTCTAACGTTTATAGCAATGATACTATCAGGAGTAGAAATTAACGAAGCTCTGTACGATTATGGATTATACCCCTATTTATCAGGTACTGACTTTTCGCCAATATCTTGGTCGATTTATTACGCTGGAATAATATTTTGGGCTCTCTCTCTTTTAGCCTCAAGCACTGCTGTCTCATCTATAACAATTAGACAACTTAGAGGAGATAATTTTTATTCAGCAAATGATGCTTTTGACCAAATATTAAAAAAATGGAAAACAATCTTATTTACACCCATAACATTGATATTGATTTTATTAGCACTGATTGTAATAGGTGGTTTTTTTGCAATTCTTGGTAGAATATCATTTATTGGGCCGTTGTTAGTTGCTATCACTTATCCGTTGTTATTTTTGGGTTCAATATTTTTGGTTTTCTCATACCTAGTTTTCATCTCTTCATTTTCGTTGTATCCATCAGCAGTTGGCGCTTACGATGAAGATACGATTGGTTCTGTTTTTCATGCATATCAAACTACTTTTAACCAACCATGGAGAATATTAACCTACAACATCCTATTATTACCACTGGTCATTTTATCAATGAAATTATTATCCTGGTTCTGTCAACTTGGTTTTAATGTTATGAATCTATTTTCTGAACAGGTTATGGGATCAAGCTATTCTAATATTATGAGCTATGCGTTATCAGTATTAAATTTAGATTTTATCTTAGCTAATGCTCCACTTTATGAAATAACATTTTTGACTGATTCATTGAGCCTTCAAAGCTTAGTATCAGTTTTTGTTAATATTTTAACCAGCTTATTTGCAGAAATTTTTAATATAATTTTATCTTGTCTACCTTTGTTAGAATATAGTACAGATGGAGGTTATATATCTTCAGTTGAGACAATCGCTGGTCTCATTCTTTCTATTTCTTTTATATTTTTATACCTATCAGTCCTCTCCTATGGTTTTTCCATTGTTTCCGTAGGTCAAACAATCATTTTTATAATTTTTAAAAAGTTAAATGATGATGAAAACTTAGTCTTAGATAATCCTCATATTATTAATAAGAACTCAGACAGCATTGAACATTCAAGCGCAGAAATTCTTGACTCAATTAGCGAAGAAGAGTAGCATCCTTCTATTTGATTGCAACTTGTAATACTTATTCAAGATAGGTAATTTTAGAGCTGTATGATAGTTTTACGTTCGGATTTGTTAACCGGATTTAAAAACAAGCTTTTTGAAATAGAGTTAAAAACGACAGATAATAATTTAGTTTTTGAGAATAATAAGTTAGCATGTGAACTAAGTTCTACAACCTCAAAGTATGGGTTTAAAATTTCAGGATTCATTTTCAATAACATTGTTAATTGTTGTGATAGATGCCTCAAAGAATATGTTCTTAATGATAAGATTAAAATATCTTTTCTGATATCAAATCAAAAAAATGATAATAATATTGGTAATTATGACGTCCTTTATTGGTCTAATAAATCAGATAGAGTTAATTTAAAAAACACATTACTAGAAATATTATTTGTGGAAGTTCCATTCAAAAAATTATGCTCTAATAATTGTAAAGGTATTTGCCTAGATTGCGGTATAAACCTAAACAACGAACCTTGTTCATGCAAAAACTAATTAAGTAAAATTACTCTAGGAGAGAAATCATGGCATTGCCTAAGCGAAGACAATCAAAGTCAAGAAGTAAAAAAAGAAGAACTCATTATAAATCAGGTCTAGTTTCTACTACTACCTGTCCTCAATGCAATGCTACAAAAATGCAGCACAGAGCATGCCCAAGTTGCGGATATTACAGAGGTAGACCTGTAATTTCTTCTTCTTAAGTATCAATAAGTTCCCTATTGAATTTTAATAATATCACGAACCTAAATTTTCTAATATAGTCATATTATTTTGAAGGCGACCATCACATCTACGGCTCACTATGTACCAGAAAAAGTTTTAACAAATTCTGAACTTGAAAAATTTGTTGAAACTTCTGATGAGTGGATACAAAGCCGTGTAGGCATTAAACAAAGACACGTAGTCAGCAAAGGAGAAGCCTCTTCTGATATGTCGACAGAAGTTGCCAAGTTACTTTTGCAAAAAAGAGGCATTAGCCCAAATGAAATCGATGTTATAATTATTGGAACAGTTACACCTGATCATCCTACTCCATCTACTGCCGCGATTGTTCAAAATAATATTAAAGCTGAAAATGCATGGGCATTTGATTTAAGCGCTGCATGTAGCGGGTTTTTATTTTCGTTGGAAACGGGCGCTCGATTTATTGAATCAGGCAAATATAAATATATTATGGTTATAGGTGTGGATACTATGACATCAATATTAGACTTTAAAGATAGAGAGACTTGTATAATTTTCGGTGATGGTGCTGGTGGCGTCATTCTTGAAGCTTCTAAATCAGATGCAGGTATTTTAGGATCTATTCTTAAAACTGATGGCTCAGGCGCTGAGAGCCTTAATGTCTTAGCAGGTGGAAGTAGATTTCCAGCATCAATCGAAACCATTAATCAAAGACAACACTATATAAAACAAGATGGTAAAAAAGTTTTTAAATTTGCTATAAGAAGGATGTCAGATGTTTCTACTAAGTTGCTTAAAGAAAATGGCTTAAGTGGCACAGATGTTGATTTATTTATACCCCACCAAGCAAATAAGCGAATTATAGAAGCAACTGGAGAACGTTGTGGTATTCCCAAAGATAAAGTAATGATTAATATAGATAAGTATGGTAATACAACTGCCGGGACAATACCAATTGCTCTAAATGAAGCAGTAGAAAAAAATCTAATTTCAGATGGAGACTATGTTTTATTGTCTGCATTTGGTTCTGGTTTTACTTGGGGTAGCATTTTAATAAAATGGAATTCTAAAAAATGAAAAAAGGTTGGCTCTTCCCTGGCCAAGCATCTCAAAAAGTTGGGATGGGAAAAGATTTTTATGAAGAAACCGAGCTTGGAAAGAAATATTTTGATATAGCCAATGATACTTTAGATATAGATATTCAAAATATTATTTTCAATGGTCCTGATGAAAAATTAAGAATAACAAAACATACCCAACCGGCAATTTTTATAGTCAGCACAATTATTAGTGAACTACTCATAAAAAAAGGTTTTAAACCAGATGGTGTCGCTGGTCACAGCCTAGGAGAATATAGCGCACTTGTAGCTGCACAAGGAATTGATTTCAAAACAGGGCTCGAACTAGTCAAAATACGTTCAGAAAGCATGGCTAAGGCTGGTGAGGATAACCCCGGTACTATGGCAGCCATAATAGGCATGGATTTAGAGAGTGTTACTAAATTAGCCAATGAAATAAGCACAAATCAGATTGTTGTTGCAGCAAATCATAATACGGAAAATCAGATAGTTATTTCTGGTAATATAAAAGCAGTTCAAAGTTTTACAGATATCGCAAAAGAACATGGTGCTAGAATGGCGATTCCCTTAAATGTTAGTGGAGCTTTTCATTCACCGCTCATGCAACCAGCTAGAGAAGAACTTGCCGATAAGCTAGATTCTATTCAAATTTCAGATATTAATATTCCACTTTTTTCAAATTTTAGTGCAAAGCCAACTATGAACGGATCAAATATAAAACAATCATTAATCAGTCAACTCGAAAACCCAGTGCTTTGGTTTGAATCAATAAATAATATGGATAATAGCGGGTTTTCTATTTTTACTGAAATCGGTCCTGGAAAAGTTCTCAAAGGATTAAATAAAAAAATAAATAAAAATTTAGAGACTAAGAATATTGAGACGTATGAGGAGTTTATATCATATGAGGTTTGATCTAAGCCATAAAACAGCAATAGTAACTGGAGCATCTCAAGGCATTGGAAAAACTATTGCAATTGAAATGGCAAAATCTGGAGCAATTGTATTTTGCTTAGCTCGGAATAAAGAGGCGCTTGATGCCACAATCAAAAAAATAACAGAAAATGGTGGTAAAGCCGCTGCATTCTCATGTGATATATCTAACAATGATGACTTTAAAACTATTATTCTAAATATTGTAAAAGAATATGGTTCAATAGATATCCTCGTTAATAATGCAGGTATTACCAAAGACAACCTTCTAATGCGCATGTCAGACGATCAATGGGATGATGTTTTAAACATTAATTTAAAAGGATCCTTTACATGCACTCGATCAGTTATCAAACATATGATGAAGAAAAAATTTGGAAGGATTATTAATATAACTTCAATTGTTGGTATAACTGGGAATGCTGGACAGGCAAATTATGCAGCATCAAAATCTGGTTTAATTGGCCTGACTAAATCAATAGCAAAAGAAGTTGCATCTAGAGGAATAACAGCTAATTGTGTAGCGCCAGGATGGATTGAGACCTCCATGACAGATCAGTTAAGCACTGAAGTAAAGAATAAGTTTTTATCACAGATTCCAACTGGTAAAATTGGGCAATCTAAAGATATAGCAAATACAGTAATTTTTTTAGCTTCTGATGAAGCCAGTTATATCACTGGCCAAACCATTACTGTAGATGGCGGAAGAATAATTAACTAACAAAAGGAGAAACCTAATGTCAACATTTGATAAAGTAAAAGAAGTTGTAATTGATAAACTTGGCGTTGATGAAGCAGCAATAACTGAAAAAGCACATTTTGTGAATGACCTTGGAGCTGATTCACTTGATACTGTAGAATTAATCATGGAATTTGAAGAAGAGTTTGGAATTGAAATCCCAGATGAAGATGCAGAAAACATTACTACAGTTAATAGCGCTGTTAAGTACATTGACGAGAACAAATAACATTATAGGGTAAAAATGCAAAAGAAAGTAGTTGTTACAGGTTTAGGTGCTTTAGCTCCCAATGGAAACTCTGTAGACCATTTTTGGTCTGCAATTGAATCTGGTACTAGCGGTATCGCTCCTATCACCTATTTTGATGCATCAAATCATAGGGTATCAATAGCAGGTGAATTAAAGGAGTTTAATCCTGAGCAAACTTTAGATGCCAAAGAAATACGCAAATTAGATCCATTTTCTACCTTTGCATTAGTAGCATCTGATGAAGCAATTAAATCTTCAAGTATAAATCTTGAAACAATAGATCTTGACCGTGCCGGTGTAATAATTGGTAGTGGCATCGGAGGAATACAAACATTAGAGCGTGAACATGATATCATTAAAAGCAAGGGAGCGAGGAGAGTTTCTCCGCAATTTGTTGCGAAAATGATTCCAAATATTGCGGGTGGCCATGTTTCAATGAGGTTTGGTTTCCGTGGTCCTAGTCAAACCGTCATTTCAGCATGCGCTTCATCAAATGATGCAATAGGCATTGCATTAAGGTTAATTAGATATGGTGATGCAGACATTATGCTCACAGGTGGAACAGAAGCGAGTATTACGCCGCTTACCATTGCAGGATTTGCTAATATGAGGGCGCTTTCGCAAAACTGTGAAGTCCCTACCGCAGCCAGTAGACCTTTTGATGCAAATAGAGACGGATTTGTATTAAGCGAAGGCGCAGGTATGTTAGTGATTGAATCGGAAGAACATGCTCTAAATAGAGGTGCTCCTATATTAGCTGAAATAGCGGGTTATGGATCTTCAGATGATGCATTCCATATTACACAACCAGCTCCAGAGGGTCTTGGCGCTTTTAAAGCAATGGATAGAGCACTAGAAGACTCAAATATATCATCTACTGATATTGATTATATAAATGCGCATGGAACATCAACTCCGTTTAATGATAAAAATGAATCAAAAGCCATTGGAAACTTATTTAAAGATAGTCTTTCAAAATTAAAAGTTAGTTCTACAAAATCTATGACTGGCCACCTACTAGGAGCAGCCGGTGGACTCGAGGCGGTTGCCACAGTTAAATCAATAATGAATGAAAGAATAGCTCCGACCATAAATTATAACAACCCAGACCCTGAATGTACTTTAGATTATACCCCAAATAAATCAGTTGCACATAAAATCAATGCAGCTTTATCAAATACATTTGGATTTGGCGGTCATAATGCTGTGCTTTGTTTCAGGAAATATAATTGAGTTTATTATATAGATTAAAAAACATACTAAAATCAGATGACCACCTATCTCCTGTTGAAAAAAAAATAAATTACCTCTTCCACAATCGTGAATACTTAGTTCAAGCATTTACGCATAAAAGCATTACTTCTTCTCCAAGAAAGAACTATGAAAGATTAGAATTTTTAGGTGATACAGTAATTGACATTATAATTAGCCGAGAATTAATGAGAGAATTTCCTGAGGGTGATGAAGGACTTCTTACCCAAAAAAGAGCTTCACTGGTGCGAAAATCTTTTTTAGCACAAATAAGTAAAATGCTTGATCTCATTGACCACATCGTTATTGAATCGAGTGTTGATATGAAAATTGAAAAAATAGCAGAAAAACAACAAGCAAACCTTTTTGAAGCTATAGTTGGTGCAATATATTTAGATGGCGGAATATCGCCCTGCAGGAATTTAATTTTAGAAACTATTTGGGCTCATAGAACCGAGGCATGGAAGTCTACCAATTACAAGGGGAAACTAATAGAATATTGCCACATGAAAGACATTGGTAGCCCATCTTTTAATGTTAAGGACATTTCAGGACCAGATCACTCAAAAACATTTGAAATTGAGGTGAAAATTGGTGACCAAGGCTTTCCCACGGGCATGGGACTTGATAAAAAATCTGCAGAGCAAGTAGCTGCAAAAGTTGCATTAGAGCAACTTGATGCTCCTTTTTAAGATGATTCTAAACCTTTTATTTTATCTCTAATTCTTGCGGCTTTTTCGTACTCTTCTTCGTCAACCGCTTTTTTTAATTTAATTTCTAAATCTTCAACTGAATATTTTGGAAGTATATTTTGTTTGTCTGAAACTACTTCATCCTCGCCAACACCCGCCTCTTTAATAACTTCTGCAGTAACATAAATTTGCGCATTTAGCCTTAGCGCAATAGAAATAGCATCGCTTGGTCTAGCATCTATTGTTTTTGTACCAAAATTATCACCACTTATTTTTAAACTAGCATAAAAAACACCATCATTCAACTTTGAAATATTCACCGCCAATAATTTCCCATCAACTTTTGTAATTAAATCACAAATCAAATCATGAGTTAATGGCCTTGGTGTGTCTACTACTTCTATCGCCAAAGCTATAGATTGAGCTTCAAAGGAACCTACCAATATTGGTAAGAATAGTTGACTATGTTCATCCTTAAGAAGTACTGCGTAGCTCCTACTTGAAGGATGGTATGATATTTTTTCTACTTTTACTGGTATCATTATATTTTTGATAACTTGTCTTTCAAGACTTGTATGTTTTTAACAGGACTAGGGTCCGTATTATGTATAATTGCACACCAATAACTTAACCAATCCCCATAATGTATCAATAATAAGAATCGTTCTTTAAAATTGTCTCCCTCTACTTCAATTGTTTCTTGCTTAACTCTTAGCTCAGAAAGAATATTCGATATAATAGATTGCCTTGACTTGTTTCTTTCATTCATATCTTTATCCATCAACCATAAAACAAAATAATTAGAAAAAAATTCAGCATTATTATGCCATCCTACAATTTCATTATGGTTCATTTCTGGATAAATATTATGGTATGCTAAGATTTTACTATTTTCACAAATCTGGCCTTTTAACCTTATGGCCACAGTATCGAGTCCATCAGAGTCCGCATATATAATAGGTAACTTTTTATATATCTTATTAGCTAGTGCCCAAATAGGATTTTTATCTAAATCCTCAGAGTATTCAATTCTTTTTGATTTTATTAATCTTGCAGCAGAATGAAGCCAAGGTTCAATATCAGTATTAATAACACCAACTTTTTTCATGATAAATAATAAAGGTATGAAAGAAAATGCCAGCGCTGCTCGAGGTTGTAAACCAGATGGTATCAAAACTTTATCATAATCATATTTTCCACAAAGCATTTCTAGCTTCCCTCCAGTTGTGATGCCTATTACCTTGGCATTTATGGAGTTTGCTTTTTCTAAAATAGATAGAGTTTCTTCTGTATTTCCTGAATATGAGGAACATATAATTAAGGTTGAACTGTCTACCCATGAAGGAAGATTATATCCTCTATTAACAAAAAAAGGGATTTTAATATCTTCATTAATTAATGAGTTTACAACATCACCTCCTATGGCGGACCCTCCCATACCTGCAACGATGACTTTATTTA
>CAJQGZ010000019.1 GCA_905478065.1 uncultured bacterium
GCTTCAATCAGCCAAACAGTTAATCTTGCAAAGACAATAACAAAATCTAAAACAAAAGAAATAGTTCTTACTGGAGTAAACATAGGAGATTTTGGTGTATATAATAATGAATCATTTTTTGAACTAATAAAAGAAATAGATTTACAAGTAGACATCGATAGAGTTCGAATTTCATCTATTGAGCCAAACCTACTGTCAAATGAAATAATTGAATTTTGTTTTAATTCAGAAAAATTTATGCCACATTTTCATATTCCACTGCAATCAGGGTCAGATAAAATTCTTAAATCAATGAAGAGAAGATATAAAGTTGAAGACTTTAAAAGTCGTATTAATACAATTAAAAATTTAGATAGTGATGCCTGCATAGGCGTAGATGTAATTGTTGGTTACCCATCAGAAACTGAAGAAGATTTTATCGAAACATATGAGTTTTTAAAAAATCAAGATGTTTCTTATTTACATGTTTTCACTTATTCTGAAAGAGAAAATACTAAAGCCATAGATTTTAAACCTGCAGTACCTTTTAAAGAAAGATTTAACAGGTCTAAATTATTACGTGAGCTTTCAGATCAAAAAAAAGCTCAATTTTATAAAAAATCGATTGGGGGTATTAGGCCTTTACTTGTTGAAAATAATAAAAATGGTATCTTATTTGGATATACTGATAACTATGTAAAAATAAAGATTAATGCAGCAAGTTCTATTGAAAACACTATTCAAATGGTAAATATTTTAGATTTTAGAGGAGAATACATGTTAGGTGAAATTATAGCGGCAGGTTAATTTTTTTCAATTTCAGATAAAATTTCATTCCAAAACTTAATTCTGGATTTCATTACATCTTTACCACATTTAATGCATTCCTTCCATTTTATTTCATCATCCCCGCAAATCTCTTTAATCATCTTTAATGCTAATGGTGTATGCTCATCTTCGTCTAAACCAATGTGCCTATCCAAGTAGTAGATAAATGACTTAAGGTTTGCACTAGAATTATTATTTAAATCAGAGACTAATTCTCGAAACATATCAGGAATTATTTCCTCCCTACCCAAAGTAAAAATTGTTGCTGTTAAGTGGGGTAAACCCGATTCTATATATTTAAAAGTATCTAGAACAAAATTTTCAGCTGGTTTAGGTGCATTGGAAGTTATCAAAGAAGAGTGTAAACCCTTAGAATCAAGTCCTTTTAAAAATTTTTCTATGCTTGTTGTATTTGCACCGGCTTCTTTCATAGCATGATAATATATTTCAAAATGACTTAGGTGTTGTCCATAACGATCAATATCTGATTCTTCTGCAAGGACTATTTCATTTAATAGCCTTGATAAGTTGCCATTACTTTTCGGTCTCCAAGGTATTTCTATGCAGGTAAATTCTCTTTGAAGTGATTTAAGCACTGACATAAAGTCCCACACAGCGTAAACATGATTTTGCATAAAAATGTGTAAGTGTTTTTCTGTTTTTATAGCACTATATAAAGGGTGCGTTTTTAGTGCAGTTCTTTCTTGTTGGGTTTCATCAAGAATGTTTAACAGATTGTTTTTCAGTAGTCTGAACATTATTTTTTATATTCATCGATTGAAGGGCACGTACAAACAAGGTTTCTATCTCCATATGCATTATCTATTCGCCCAACAGGCGGCCAATATTTATGGTCTTTTTGATATTCTGTTGGGTATGCTGCAACACTTCTTGAATATTTATGGGCCCAAGAATCTGAAGAAATATAAAGAGCTGTATGAGGAGCATTTTTTAATGGATTATCAGACAAGTTAGCATTTTCAATGATCTCTTTTTTTATTGATATTAACGCATCGCAAAATTGATCAAGCTCATTTTTAGATTCACTTTCTGTTGGTTCAATCATCATCGTTCCAGGAACCGGCCATGACATCGTCGGTGCATGGTAACCATAATCCATTAATCGCTTCGCAACATCTTCCTCGCTTATTCCAAATTCTTTTTTTATAGGTCTAATATCAATAATAAACTCATGAGCATTGTATCCATCTTTTTCTCTAAATAATATTTCATAATGAGGGCTAAGTTTTTCAGCCATGTAATTAGCATTCAATATTGCAACTTTTGTTGCCTTTATTAGGCCCTTGGTATTTAGTAGGGCAATATAAGTCCAAGAGATGAGCAAAATACTGCTACTCCCAAAAGGAGCGGAAGAGACAGGGCTAATAGCATTGTTATCTTTGCTTTTTAGATAAGGATGGGTTGGTAAAAATTTAGAAAGGTGTTCTTTGCAGACAATTGGTCCCATACCAGGACCGCCACCACCATGAGGTATGCAAAAGGTTTTGTGGAGATTAATATGCATTACATCTCCTCCGAACTCGCCAGGTTTACAAATACCTACCATCGCATTTAAGTTTGCACCATCTATATAAACTTGCCCACCATGAAGATGAACTATTTCACATGCTTCTCTAATTTCACTTTCAAAGATACCATGCGTAGATGGATAGGTTAACATAATGCAGGATAAATTTTTTGAGTGCAATTCTGCTTTTTCTTTGAGATTTTGTAAATCAATATTTCCATTTTCATCACATGATATTATCTCTACTGACATACCTGCCATTATTGCACTAGCGGGGTTTGTACCGTGGGCTGAATCTGGGACTAAGCAGATGTTTCGATGTTTATTACCACAACTATTGTGGTAAGCTCTTATCACAAGAAGTCCTGTGTATTCTCCTTGTGCTCCAGAATTTGGTTGTAGAGAACAGTCATCAAAACCAGTCAATTTTGATAACCAACTTTTCAAATCTTTAAATAATGTTAGATATCCTTTAACTTGTTCCAATGGTGCAAAAGGATGGATATCACTAAACTCAGGCCATGTTACGGGGACCATTTCCGTTGTCGCATTTAATTTCATAGTGCAAGAGCCAAGAGGAATCATACTCGTATTAAGCGATAAATCCTTAGTTTCTAATTTATGAATATATCTTAACATTTCTGTTTCTGAATGGTATTTGTTAAAAACTTCATGTTCTAAATAACTAGAACCTCTTTTTAGTTGTTTAGGAAAATCATAATAAGAGGTCTCATTAGTTTTTAAAACACCAAATATTTTACAAATTTTATCGATGTCTTTCTGATTTGTAGTTTCATCAATAGAAATACCGACGCTTCGATCTTGATACGTTCTAAAATTATAATTTTCATTATGAGCTAATTTTTCCCAATCATTACTGGGCTTAAATCGGATAGTATCAAAAAAGTTATTATAGAAGACTTTAATTCCTCCATCTTTTAGCGATGATGATAGCTGCTGACATAAATTTTTGACATTATTTGCTATAGCCCTAATATTATTAGGTCCGTGATATACAGCATACATTGATGACATAATTGCCAACAAGACTTGGGATGTGCAAATATTTGAAGTTGCTTTTTCTCTCCTAATATGTTGCTCTCTAGTCTGTAATGCCATTCGCAAAGCTCTGTTGCCATATTTATCGGTTGAAACACCTATTATTCTTCCTGGGATTTTTCTTTTAAATTTTTCTGTTGTTGAAAAGAAAGCCGCATGAGGACCACCAAAACCAAAAGGGACACCAAATCTTTGTGCGTTTCCAACACAGGCATCAGCGCCAAGTTCTCCTGGCGTTTTTAATATGCTCAGTGCGAGTAGGTCGCTAGCAAGACATGTAAAAATTTTATGGTTTTTTGCATCGGCGATTAAGTTTGAGTAATCAGTAATATTCCCATCAGTGGAAGGATACTGAAGTAGCATGCCAAAAATAGAGTTATCAAAAATAAATTCAGTTTCATTATCAATAATTAATTTTATGCCCAAAGGTTCAGCTCTAGTTTTAAGGACTTCTATTGTTTGAGGATGGCACCCAGTTGAAATTAAAAACTTATTTTTTTCTTGTGCATTTGTGGCATTATAGAACATTGCCATTGCCTCGGCAGCTGCGGTCCCTTCATCAAGGAGAGATGCATTAGAAATTGGCAAACCAGTTGAACTAGAAACTAGGGTTTGAAAATTTAGCAATGCTTCTAAACGGCCTTGGCTTATTTCTGCTTGATATGGAGTATACTGAGTATACCAACCAGGATTTTCAAAAATATTTCTTTTAATAACGTTAGGAATAATTGTACCATAATAGCCTTGGCCTATAAAAGATTTTAAAACGGTATTTTCTTGAGCATACTTTTTTAGTTTTTTTAAAACTTCGTTTTCTGAATAGTTAGTATTAATCAACTCCTCATTAAGTGGCGAATAAATATCTTTTGGCACTGTTTTCTCAATTAGGTCATCAATGCTTTTGAGTTTCATTGACTTAAGCATGTCTTTAATATCGGAATTGCTTGGACCGATATGTCTATTTAAAAAAGTAAATTTATTATTATCCATAAGTTTTTTTGTTTAATGATTAGTATTTCAAAGGGCAAATTTATATCAATATATGTTTTAATTTCGAAACATATAATCTTGAAATTATAATTAAAAATATAGTTTTTAATTAGATAACTTATGAAGAAGAATTATATAGAATAAACTCTCTTATTGTATCTTAATGAAAGTGTCAATGAAAAATAAAATTTTAAACAAGGGGAAAGAATGCCAATAACTAGACTTGTTGAATTACAAGATATCGATTCTCAATTAGAAGACTTGAATAGCTTATTAGGAGATTTACCTAAGATGGTTGAGGAATTGAACGAAAAAGAAAATAGTATAAAAAATAAAATTGAAGTAGATAAAATAAACTTAAAAGACATCAACCTGAATACGAGTAAGTCTGAAACTGCAAATGTAGAGATACAAAGCAAAATAGATAAACTCACTGACCAGCTATTTTTGGTTACGAACAATAAACAATATGATGCATTAACGAACGAAATTGAGCACCTAAAAGCACAAAAAGAAGAACATGAAACGCTATTAATTACGTATTTAGAAGACAAAGAAACATTAGAAGAAAATGTAAAAAATAACGAGTCTTCTTTAGAAGAATTAAAAACTGATTTAGAGTCAAGACGAAATAAATTAGATAAAGCGCTATCAGAAACATCTGAAGAAAAAAAATCTCTGGAGAACTCTCGCCAAAAACAAATTGTAGAAATTGATGAAAAGATTATGTTTACTTATAACAAAGTAATTTCAGCCAGGTCTGGTGTTGCTGTTGTCCCTCTTTCTGGAGGTGCTTGTGGTGGTTGTGGTGCCGCATTGCCCCCGCAAAGATCATCAGAAATTAGAGCTGGAGATTTACACAACTGTGATAGCTGTGGGCGGTTTGTCTATAGTAAAAAAATTAATTGAGTTAGTTGGATGATTGCTCCATCAAAAATAAATTTTAATGGAGAGGAAAGTCCGGGCACCGCAGAACATAAAGCCTTTTAACAAAAGGAATCCGTAAGGATATGGAAAGTGCAGCAGAAAATAAACCGCCTGTCAAAAGGCAAGGGTGAAAAGGTGGTGTAAGAGACCACCAGTCTTTCTTTAAATAGATTGAGCTTGTAAACCCCTTTAGGTGCAAGGTTGAATAGTTTCAAAGATGTTGTTCGCATCACTTGATGAACGGGTAAATCGCTTCAGCTTAATGGCAACATTAAGCGCAGACAAATGATCATCTATCCCTTTTTGGGTGGACAGGACTCGGCTTATAGACTAACTCAAAATTTAATTTAATGAGAGAGCATTTATGGAGAAAAACAACTTACCATTTTCTTTTTTAAACAAAGAAATTCAATTTTTTCAACAAAACTTCAAACAAGTTGGAATTATTTTCCTGCTAGTGTTGTTTATTTCATTTTTATTCCCTGGTGGAGAAACTCTACAATATTCTTACAAGATAAATGATATTACTAGGGAGCCAATAATAGCGCCCTTTACTTTTCCTATTTTGAAAACATTCGAAAATTATGAAAAGGATAAAAAAGAAGAAAAAAAATCTGTTGCTTATATTTTTAACAGAAAACAAGAAGTTGTAAACAGCCAATTAACTGAATTAAATGATTTTTTTGGTTCATTAAATGATTTAAGATCGTCAAAGTGGAGATTTAATCAATCAAAGCAACTATACTATGAAAGGAAGTACCATGCTACCGCTGAGAAAGCAAAAAATGAATTCATAGCAGATAGTGCAAGTCTAGAGATGCTTTCAAATGATTTTCAAAGTAAATACCCATTTACGGCTTTAAAAGATTCATCATGGAATAAATATTTAACAACAAATGAAAATCCAAGAAAACTAAAAGATTGGGTTTTACATAAAAATATTGTTAGTCAAATTTGTAAAAATAGATGGTCTGAAGGTATTTATGATATATCAATAGATAGCATAATAAGTAATAAAGTTAAGATTAATCAAGGTGATGTCCCTATTTTAGCAGAAAAACTTGATTTTAACAGTTTAGAAGTAGCGTGGATAAAAGCAAAAGAAGAGTATATAAATAAGATCTCCGGTGAAGACGTTTTTTTTGATATTGGATATGATATAATTGTTGAGCATATGAAACCGAATTTATTATTTAATAGAAAATTAACAGTATCAAATCAAAGGCTTAATATAAAGCAAGTTCCTAGAAGTAAAGGAGTTGTTTTAGAAAACGAGTTAATTGTTGATGCAAACATTAGAATAACAGAAGGTGTCCTCCAAAAATTAAATTCACTATCTTTTTCAATCGGGCAATTGAATCAGGATAAGCCTCTAGATAATATCTGGAACTACTTAGGTAGAATTATTCTTATATCTATAGTAATCTCTCTGTTCTTTACATTTTTGTATATGTATAGAATAGATGTCTTTTCTGATTGGAAAATGATTTTACTGATGTCTATTATAATGTTAATTCAAATGCTTCTAGCGTATTTAATTATTAATTATTTTCAATTCTCAGAACATTTAGTTCCTGTTTCTGTAGGGGCACTAACATTGACTATTTTATTTGATGCTAGAATTGGGTTTATGTCGACAGTTGCTGTATCAATTTTAGTAGGTCTAATGATGGGCCAAAATATTGATTTTGTTATTTCATCTTTGTTTATTTCAACGGTTGGGGTTTATAACATCCGTGAATTGCGTAAAAGAAGCCAGCTTTTTACAACGATGTTTGCATTGATTGGGGCCAGCATTATTGTGATAATTGCTATTGGATTATTTAAAGAACACTCCTGGGCAAA
Organism: uncultured bacterium; assembly: GCA_905478065.1. Taxonomy (GTDB): domain Bacteria; phylum Fidelibacterota; class Marinisomatia; order Marinisomatales; family UBA1611; genus TMED80. The sequence goes on from CAJQGZ010000019.1 coordinate 7,157, forward strand.
AATTATTTTTGATTTGCAAATATTAACATTAAATAGTTTTTTAGCTCCAATTGTTACTTATGGTTTAATAGGTTTAACTGAAATGGTATTTGAAGTCACCACCGATTTAACTTTAATTGAATTACTCGATTACGATAGGCCATTATTAAAAAGAGCCCAAAGAGAAACTAATGGAACCTTTAATCATAGCATTGTCGTTGGAAATTTAGCGGAAGCTTGTGCTACCGCGATTGGAGCACATTCATTATTATGCAGGGTTGGAGCCTATTATCATGACATAGGTAAGATGATAAAACCAGATTACTTTATTGAAAACCAATATGCTGCTGATAATAAACATGATGTATTAAAACCAACAATGAGTGCAAAAATTATTAGAAGTCATGTTAATAACGGGTTGCAACTTGCCAAAGAGTATGGTTTGCCTAAAATCGTTTCTGATTTCATTCCAATGCACCACGGCACGACTAGAGTAGAATACTTTTATAGGCAAGCAATAGAAGCTGTTGATGGAGACGAATCAAAAATTGATGAAAGCCAATTCAGGTATCCTGGTCCAAAACCAAATACTAAAGAAACGGGAATTTTAATGATATGTGAAGCTATTGAGGCGGCAGTACGTTCAATTAAAAACCCAGATATTATGAAAATCGAAAATATGATTGATAAAATAATAAAGCAAAGAGTTGATGATGGTCAGTTAAGTGATTGTCCATTAACACTAAATGAGTTAGATAAAATTAAAGGTACTGTTGATGGCAATACAGGAATGCTTCATGTTTTAAGGGGTATTTATCACATTCGAATAGAATATCCAGATGATAAAAACCTTTAATCATTATTATTTATGTAATGAAAAATATTAATGTCTTCACTGATCCTAATTATAATGAGCCAAGCAAAAAATTATGTATTTCAATAGTTGAAAATATTTTAGCACATCATAGCAAGTATAATTATGATATTAATATAATTTTCACTTCAGATGTTCATTTAAGTGATTTAAAAAAACAGTTTTTTTCAACAGATCAGTGGACAGATGTAATAGCATTCCCCTTAAACTCAGAAAATGAAAACACTATTGAAGGCGAAATATATATTAGCATTCCAACAGCAAAAGAAAATGCAGATTTATTCAATCAACATTATAATAAAGAACTCGCAAGGTTAATTGTACATGGAGCATTGCATTTACTAGGTCACGAAGATGATACAATAGCAAAAAAAAAAGAGATGGTTAAAAAAGAGGACTTTTTTTTGAAAAATATACTTTGGAGAAGATTATTTGAAGAACAAAAATGATAATGAGACTGATACAAAATTAGAGGAACTTGTCAAAATAGTAAAAACTCTAAGAAGTCCAAAAGGTTGTGAGTGGGATAATGTTCAGACAAGCAGTTCGTTGGTTCCTTTTTTTATTGAGGAGGTATATGAATTAATTGAAGGGATAGATAAAAAAGATAATAAAAATATTCGAGAAGAGCTTGGTGATGTTCTGCTGCACATAGTTTTTCAATCTCAGATTGCATCGGAAGAAATGAACTTTAATATCAATAATGTTATCGAGGACCTGAATATTAAACTTATTAATAGACATCCTCATATATTCAAAAATTTTGATGGTAAAATATCTTCTTCAAAGATGAATTCTTGGGAAAAACAGAAACAAAAACAAAAAGGAAGAAATTCAAGGTTAGATGGCGTTCCTGCTATTTTACCATCTATTGTATCATCTCAAAGAATTCAGGATAAAGCATCTTCTGCTGGTTTTGATTGGGATAAGATTAGCGAAGTATGGGAAAAATTAGATGAAGAATTGATTGAGCTGAAAGAGGCGCAAAGTCTGGATAATTTTGATAATATTGAATCGGAAATAGGTGATGTTTTATTTACAATGGTTAATTTAAGTCGTTTTTTTGGTATATCAGCAGAAAATGCTCTAAGGAAGTCAAATAAAAAGTTTATAAATCGTTTTCAAAAGCTTGAAAAAAAAATAAATAAATCAAACAAAAATATAGAAGATTATTCTAAAAGAGAACTAAATGATATTTGGGATGAAGTTAAAAAGAGCTGAATTATTCACCGTTTATTGTAGCCTTAATAATTCTTTCACTAACGTCATTTCGGTGCTCACAAAAGTAAACTCCTTGCCACATACCTAATTTCAGGTTTCCGCTGTTAATTGGTATAGATAAAGAGTTCCCAAGCATAGATGTTTTTAAATGCGCGGACATATCATCTTCTCCTTCGATTGTATCTATGTAATATTGATTCCCCTCAGTTACCATTTTATTAAAATGATATTCAAAATCATTTCTAACTCTATCCTCTGTATTCTCATTTATAGTTAAAGATACTGAGGCATGTCTCATAAAAGGTTGTAATACTCCAATGTTAAAATTTTTTATTTCTGGAGGAGACTTTACTATATCATCAGTTATTAAATGGAACGCTCTAATTTTATTATTTATAGTAATATCTTTTTGTACCCACATATTTTATGAATTATGTCTTTTTTTCTTTTTTTCTTGCTGCTGGGAAGAGAATATTATTTAATATTAACCTGTACCCTGGCGAGTTCCTATGAAGAGATAAATCTGTAGGGGGGTCGCCAACAAAATGTTGATAATCTTCTGGATCATGGCCACCATAAAAAGTATAGGTACCTTTCCCGAAATTGCCATGAAGATATTTGGCCTGCACAGAAGAAGGATCTTCGCCTAAAATAATCACATGATTTTTAATCATATTTTTATTAAAGCCCGTAGTTTGCCCCATAAAACCCTTGACAATAGGAACATGATTTTGAGTTAACATTGTTGGCACAGGATCGTATTTAGCTGAAAACTCAAATAAAGAAAAATAGTCGGCTTCAGCACCTCTAGTTATTGGATTGTGGCTAGGAGGATAGTCTATGTTTGAAAACTCGTAAACCATCGGGTCTGAATAGATTGAAAAATCTTTGAAAGCCAAAGTTTTAGAAAAATCTATTTTTTTGGGGAGATTTTTGTCCACAGGAGTACCATCAAATACGCTGTGAACGCCATCAATACCCTCTAATGATAGTGCGATGTCATAAGAATCAGTTGCTGAACACATAGCAAATAAAAACCCTCCATTTGATATATAGCTTTTGATTATTCTAGAGATTGTCTTCTTTTCTTCGTGGACACTAACTATACCATATTTTTCAGCTAATGATTCAAATCTATTTTTCTGTTCAATATACCATGGAGCATTATGATAATTACGGTAGAATTTTCCATACTGGCCTGTAAAATCTTCATGATGAAGGTGAAGCCAGTCATAATTTTCTAAACCATTGTTCAAGACTTCTTCATCCCATAATGTTTCATAATCTACTTCAGCATAAGTTAAAGCAAGGGTAACTGCATCATCCCAAGGTTGCTTATTTGGGGGAGTGTAGATAGCAATCTTGGGCGCTTTTTCTAGGATCACAATATCCATATTATTTTTTTCTATTGTAGAGTAGATATCTACAATTTCATTATTTATTTCTACATAAGAAACTCCTCTAATTTTACATTCAGTTTTAATTGAGGCCTGGCCATCAATTAAAAAAGCTCCACCTTGAAAATTTAATAACCATTCTACATTTATATTTCTTTTTAATGCATAGAATGCTATGCCATAAGACTTTAGATGATCATTTTGAGTTTGATCCATTGGGATAAGAATTTTTTGGCAAAAAATAGTTCCCGTTATAAATAAGCATTTTATTAAACTTTTATTAAATTTTTTCATCGCTTTTAAGCTTTCTTATATGGTATCTAATTGGTTCAGAAAAAATTGAATTTGGGAATTCGTTAATTACTTTCATATAGTGTCTCATTGCTATTTGTTTATCATGATATATCTGTTCGTATATTTGTCCAGACATCACTTCACCTCTATCTGAGTAAATTGTATTTTTTAATTTTGTCAGTAAGTCTAAGGCCTCATTATATTTATCTAATTTTGTTAAAATAATTGTTCTTCTTAAGCAAAGTAACGGGAAGAGCTTTTGTTCTTCATTTTGTTTAATTATGTATTTAAGTAATTGATTTGCTTCAGAAATTTTTCTTTGCTTTAATAATGATTCTGACTTCAAGTATTTTATAAAACCTTCCTTACTTTTTTCATCAACCTCGACATAATAAAAATTTATAATATCTCTTAACTCCATTAGATCATTGAAATATTTATTTGTTGGCATTATTGTTAAAAATATTTCATTAATCATAATCAATGCTGTGTCTGGTCTTCCTGAAAATAGATGCGTTTCTACTAATTTATTTTTTATTTCTAATGTTTGGTGAGTATTATACATTGAATCTAAAAACGAGATTGCCGTAGTAAAGTCGCCTTTTGCTTGTAGGACATCTGCAATCCTCAGTATAGTCTGTTGCTCGAGTGTTTTTGTTAATGACTTTGATAAAGCTGATTTATATAAAATGTAAGCTTTATCAAAGTCTTCAATTACTCTATATTGTATTTCGGCTAGACGAAACTCTGCTTCTGAAGCTAAAGAAGATTCTGGTATTGATGTTAAAACTGAATCATAAATTGAGAGACTCGAAGTCAAGTTTTCTGAAGAAATATTTGTGGACAGTTGGAATAAGTCTTCAAAGAAAATATTATCATTATAAAAATAGGGTATTAAATCGTTGCTCTTGGTTGGAAAAATTTGATCCTCAAACGTTTTTGCTAAACCTAATAATCCTTCACCATATTGATATCCTTTTAGGTTGTTTTTCAAGGTAAACTGATATGCTTTGATTGACAACAAATATTCATTTTCTTTTCTCAAATTATTTCCAAATGATAGCCATTTTTTTGCATTAAATGGTTCGCTTTTACTTAGTTCTATCAAAGCATTAAAAGATTTTTGGAACTCACGGTGTTTAAAATAGTGGTTAGAGAGTATGGGTAAAGCAATCGAAGGTTGTCTTAGACTTGTTTCTAGTAACTTCATTTCAATAGTGTTTTTTGAATTAAAATCATCGCTCATTACTAGAATTTTTCGTGCGACTGTTGAAGATCTACCGGGATTAGATAATAATGAAGCAAGATACTCTTCTATTGCCTTATCATATTCGTTCCTTTTTTGATAATAATTCCCTAATTCTATTGATAAAAAACTTTTATCAAAGTTATTTCTTCCTGATTCTATCAGTTGAAAAATTTCAGTACTTAAGCTATATTTATCATAAATAGAAAATAATAACCTATGGAAAGAGCGGTTATTTTTAAAAAGAACTAACCCTTCAGCCCAGGTAGCTTTAGCTTTTACAATATTTTCATTTAAAAAATAAAACTCACCTAGTTCTATCTTTAATTGAATATCTTTTGAGTTTTTGGATAATTGATAAATTAGAAAATTAATCCCCTCATTGTACCTTTGGCTTTTTTTATAAAGGTTCTTCAAACTGCGAATTACTTGATAGTTGTTTGGACTTTTACTCAAGATGTCGTTGTAAACAAATATGGCTGAATCCCAGTTTTGTTGGATTTCATACATTCTTGCTGTTTTGATAGACGCGCTATATTGACCAATCAGCATGGATAAAAATAAGATTTGACTTAATATTTTAACGATTAATAATCGCATCTTGCTTAATGGTTGGTTTTATTTGGCTCAAAGAATTAAAATATCTCTTTATCATTTTTTGGTATCCTCTACTGTAACCTGAGTTTAGAGATCGATTTAAAGCTTCTAATGCAAGATTTTCGCGCTGTCCCAAGCTGAGGGATAGATTTTTTGATGATGAGTGTGTATACGTGCTATTTGCGGTGTAGGACTTTCGCTTTTCTTTGTACCCTCTTTGTGTTAATGATGTTTGACTATCAAGCATTCTAGATAAAATTCTACGTTGCTTATCTTTAGTCTTTTTATTGTATTTTAATTTTGATAAATCAGATATAACATCGTCAACGTCATTAGAAATTCCTTTTAAATCTCCTTGCCCATTTTTTTCTCCGGATTGCATCATCTCTTTTATCAATTTTTGCAAAGATTTTTGAACATTTTTTTGCCCTTGTAACATCGATTGTAATATCTGCTGCTTAGCAGACTCTGAAAGCTGACCCATGCCCATACCTGTTCCCTGCTGATTAAGGCTTTGTTGTTGACCTGCCATTTGCTGCATCATTTTTAAAAATTGCTCAAAACCGCTAGCAGAACCTGAAGATTGCATTTGTTGAATACTTTTAAAAAGACTTAATGCTGCAGTATTGAGTCCTTTCATTGCAAGTTCTTGATTATTAATTGCATTTCGTATGTTCCTGTTTGTTAATTCTGATTTTGTTTTTTCAATAGAGTTGTTGACTCCACCAATCGCTTTTCCAATTTCAGGGGTTATTGAAAATGTTTCTTTAGATAACTCAACCATATTCTTGGTAGTTTGCCTCAATTGATCTTGTATAAGTTGCTGTCTATATGCCATTGTTTTTAATTGTGAAGAGTTCCTAGATAGCAGAGCTGTTTCCTCTTTTATGTCTTCTTGTACTTTTGATAAGTATAAAACATCTCGCATTATTTTTGCTAATTTTGTTGCCATTTCTGAGACTGTTTCATTTTGAAATTCTTTTTGAAGCATCGAAAGCTCATTTTGAAGATTATGTAAGTTATTTAATGATTTTTGGCTAGATGATTTTGCGCTTTTATTCTTTTGCAAGTTTGAAATAGTATTTTCTATATTGGTTTTTGCATTTTTATAATTGGCGCTAGTGCTCAATTCCTGAAGCTTATCAGCTGACGTTTTACTAAATGGTTCAATAAGCTCAGATGCAGTTTTGATTTCAGCATTTAATTTCTTTAATTCATTAAGTAGTCTAGATTCTTCTTGCGCGATTCTTTGAATATTATTTTTATCTGGAAGAGATTCAGCATCTTTAATGTCTCCATCAAGTTTACTTTTTTGTTGAGTTAACTTTTCTAACCTATTTTTTAATTCATCTAATTTTTGTTCTGCTTTCAACCTCTTAAAAATATCAATATATCTATCAAGCTCAGATTCTATTTCTGCAATATTACTTGCCATTTTTTCTAAAGATTTTTGCAAATCTTCTAAGTCCATTTCTTCGAGCGAATTTTGGAGTTCATTTAGATCGCTCAGAATGTTTTCTGGAACGATTTCATTAATTAAGTTTGAAAGTTCTTTGAATTTTTCTGATAAGTCAGGCATGAGAAGGTTATGTTTCTCGCTTTCTTCCATCAAGCTTTCCATTGCGTTTGAAATGCTTTTTATTCGCTCAAGTTCATCTTTTGCTTTTGAGACCATTTCTTTAATTTTCTGTTGATCTTCCCACTCTAATTCATCTTCGGTTTTTAAAACATTCAACTCCATTTTTTCTAATTGTTCTTTTAAGTTAATTAGCTCATCTACACTATCATTGAGTTGATCTTCAATATTTTCTTCTTCACTTTCCATTTCTTTATATAAATCAGCAAGAGAAGGAACCTTAGCGATTAGTTTTTCTGATATCGTTTTTTTTGGCCCTGATATATTGTCATTATCTGTAAGTTCTAAATGGTAATGAACTTCATCGTCTGGCATAAGCATTATTTCAGATAAATCCCAAGGCGTTTTTATATTTTGGTAATTAGTGTCTTGATCAAGATCTGGGATTATGAACATTGCGATATAGGGTTCTACATTTAAATATTTTGGTCTAATAACTTCATAAGCTAATTGGAGTTTATCAAAACCAAAGTCGTCTTTTATTTCTAAATCAAATGGTATTATTTGATTATTCCCTAGTGTTATTAATCGATCGGGGTTTTTTATCTTTATGGTTGGCTTAAAGTCAGATAGAATGTTTATTTTGTATTCAATTGGGTCTCTGTTTGTAATTCCTCTAGGGTCAACTATATAAACTGAAAAGTGGCCATCACTTTTTAAATTAAATCCTCCGAGTGCAGTATTTTCAAAAGTTCTTAAATATTTTATTGAATCGTTATGTTTTATAAAACTGGATTTGAGCATTCTATTACTTAATAAGTTTATTTTCATCTCAGACCCTCTTAGAGCTTGGACTGAGGCGATGCTCCCATCAAGCGTTTCAGATGGCAGTTTTGAATAAGAGGGCGGAATTATAAGAATTTCAAATTCCTCAAATTTTGGTCTATCTGTAACAAAAATTGTATCAGGTGTTGAGGTAACAGATTTCCAAGCTTCATAAAAATATTCTGCATTTACAATTGCCTTGTATGCATAATCTTGGAACAGCTCTGGTAATTGAAATTGATAAAAACCATTTTCATCTCTTTCAGTTTTAAGCGTAATGGTAGCTGAATCGCGTTTGCTTGTAGATATTTGTGTTGGTGTTAGACTTAAAAAAATAGAATCTGGAGTTGAGCCCTCGGAAATAATTGTAACTGAGATTTTTTCACCTCCAAGAATATTTTGATTTTTAGTCAAGCTGTATAACTGGAAGGGTTTTGGAGCATAAAACTTTTCATTATAGTTTTTCCATCTGTAGAATGACTTCCCACTTTGTTTAGAAAATATGGATAAAGCCATAATAGATAAAAACATGATGACAAACGTAATCATTTTTATGTTTAAAAGAGGCTTTTTATCTATGAGATTGCTTGGAATGTGATTTTGCATTTTTTTTGCAACTTCTCTAGTAAAATTATTTGCGAGCTCATTAGATTGACTTTTGTTTTTTGAAGTTTCAATTTGGAATGCATTTAAAGCAGTGTCTGCATTTTTAGGAAAAATATTTTTACCAATTATTTTTGCAAGTGTTACCGAAGTGTAGCTTTTAAAATAATTATGTTTTACTAGAAATAAAAAACCCCCAATGAAGAAAACAGTTATGGTAGACATAATAAAAATAATTCTGATAATTATTTTTTTTGTTTCAGGGGAAAAGTAAAAAACTGATTCAAGTAATATCAGACATAGCGAAGTTGAAATAATAATTATGACAAATAAAAACAGGGCACTAAACAAATCTGTTTTGAGTTTTTCTTGTTTTAACGACTTTAAATAACTCGATATTTTCATACTATTGTGTGAGCGCGAAGTATATAATATTTACTCCCATTTTCAATGACTCTTGTCTCACTTCCCAGGGGTTATTGTGAACAGACTCATCTTCCCAGCCATCTCCTAAATCTGTTTCGTAGGTGTATAGAATTATTAAGGCCTCGTCTTCAAATATACCGAATGCTTGAGGAGATTTATTGTCATGTTCATGGATTTTTGGAAGCCCATTTTTAAATGTAAAATAAGATGAAAATATTGGGTGATTATGAGGGAGTTCAACGAAATCTTTATTAGGAAAGACTCTCTTTATTTCCCTCCTAAAGGATTTATCCATGCCGTAATTATCATCAGCATGAAGGAATCCCCCGCTCGTGAGGATTGATCTTAGAGCTATTATTTCATTTTCAGAAAACTTGATATTGCCATGTCCAGTCATGTAAAGATAAGGGTAGTGTTTAGCATTATTATCTGTTAGTTTTATTTTTATTTCAGCACCTGCTTTTTTCATAGGCGTATGGGTTTTGAGATAGTCCAGTAAATTAGGCAAACTGCTTGGGTCCGAATACCAGTCCCCGCCACCGCTGTACTGAATTCTCGCAATGTTAAACTCCTGAGAATATAAAAAGCAGGTCAATATAAATGAGATTATGCAGTGTTTCATGTCAATGTATTAATGGCTAAAGTTTAAGCTTTAGAATATACTGAGTCTCTCATTGTAAAAGATATATGAATACTTAAATTGTATCAATGATAAAACAGAATATATTTAATTGTATAATATTAATTATTACTATTTCATCTTTCTTGAGTTCTCAAACTAGAACTGAGAAAGAACCAAAAAGTTATTTTTGGGGTCTGATAAATATTCCTTACGATAATAACTATGAAAAAGTTCCTATTTATGATAGACTTTTTAGAAGCAGGGAATTTGCATCCCCTATTACTTATATGCCGATTGAAATGCGTTATGGTTTAGGAGTAACAGGGAAACTAACTGGTAGTGCTGCAACGCCCTCTGCTGGAGATTTAGACAATTGGATTTGGTTTGATAAAGAAGTGACTTCTCTAGACCAAGGTATTCAAAATATAGCAGGTACTTCTTTAGATATTGACTTCGGAATGATTAATATCCCAAACTTAATTATGAAAACTAGCTGGATGAATATAGTGACTGGTTTTAATTATAGATCTAGTTCTATTTTTTCTCCAAAAAATATACCAGATGATTGGAAAGATGGTACCTCTTTAAGTGAAGAAACGATTCAGTTTAAACCTGATATCAAAGAATACCTTATTACAAACTCCATACAATGGCAGCCTTATAATTCATGGTATTTAAACTTAAGGTATGGTTACGGATTGGCTTTTTCAAATTTTTATTTTAACGAAGAACTAGAAACTATGAATGAATCTCCTGCGGGTAGTGGAACTTCAATGAATATTGGCTTTGGTTTTCGATATATAATTGATCCTGGTAAATCAAACCGTTTTTCAATTGGATTTGATTTGAGACATTCTTACACAAAAATAAATAAGATAGATGACCCCCAGGATATAACCCCTGTAAATAGATTTGACATTGCGAATTATGGACTTTATTTAACTCTATCAACTTTTTATGGAGGCAAAAAAACAACCGGAGATGAAGCAAAGAGTATTTACTATAAAAAAGATTATATAATCGCAAAAAGAAAATTTTTAGAATTTATTAACTCATATCCAAATCATTCTAACAAATATAGGGCATTAAAATTTATTGATATGTGTAATAAAAGAATACCATATCAAATTATGGAAGAAGGTCTATATTTTGATGACATCGGTGATTCTGAAAAGGCTCTTGATAAATATATTAAAGCAAGAGCAAGAGTTGTAACTAATGATAGTCTTATTGTTAGATCTTTAAATTTTCGCATAGATGAAATAGCTAGAAAATGGATGAACTCTGCAGAATTACTGCTTGATCGGGGTTTTTATAAGGATGCGCTCAATCTTGTAAAAAAGGTTTCTCAGTTTTCAGAAGTTGATCAAAAAATATTAGATAAATTCAATTCATATGTAATACTTGAGCAGGGACAAAAGCTACAATCAATATTGATATTTGGTAAGGCTATGACAAAATATTCAGAGGCGCTCAAGTTAAATAGCGAATTAGAATCAAATATTAGGGCACTGCAATATCAAGCTGGAATTCAATTAGTGGAGTTAGCAGATAAAGTAAAAGATTTTGATGAAATAGTCTTAGCAGTTCAGTCATTAGAAGAAGCTGCAAAATTGACTTCTAGTATTGGGCAAAGAAACGAACAATTGCTTAAAGATTTAAAACTTAAATTAAACAAGTATAGCGAATACAAATCAAAAATGATTATCAATCATGAGATGTCAAAAGCAAGATATGTTCAAGCGATAGCACGTGCTCCACGCTTAACAATTGGTATGACTCTCCCTTTAATTGAAGAACTCCTTGGCAAACCGCATGAGAAAGTTGTTTCTGATGATTTAAATCAAAAAGAGCAACTGTGGGTATACTTTTTAAAAGATAAAAATCTAGAACTTTCTTTTAAAGATTTTATTTTATTTAAAGTTGAAGAAAAATAGTTGCTTAAAAGAAAATAAAGTGCGTTGTAATCAGTGAATTAATCTGACTAGCTTTCATTAGATGAAAATATTAAATAAAATAATACTTCTCTGCTTTTTTATGCGTTTTCTTTATCCACAATCATCTCAAAGAGATTATAGTGAAGAACTTAGGTATCAAAATGATGCCATAAATAAAATGAAAAAAGAAATTGAAAAACTAAGCTCAAAACTTAGGAAAGCAAATATTAATGAGACTACTACTTCAAAGAGGATTACAAATCTTGATGAGGAGTTAGCACTAGTAAATAAATTAATTCAGTCATTAAAAAAAGAAGAGAATTTTAATCGCGACAAGGTAAATAATTTAAAAAGCAGAATAAAAATTAAAGAAGATGAATTAAGCTTGCTCAGATTAAGGTATGAGCAGAGAATTATTAATACATATTTGAAAGGTCGAGTTTCAGATTTAGAAAAAGTTTTGTCTTCAACTTCATGGCGGCAGGCGGTGTATAGAACACAATATCTTAAAATAGTTTCTTCAATTGAGCAAAAAATGACAAAAGAGATTGAGAGCATTTTATTAGTAATAAATAAAGATAAATTAAAGCTTGAATCACTTTTAAGGCAAAGTATTGCTTTAAAAAGGGATAAGCAAAAACAAATGGCCTCACTTCGGAAAATGAGGATAAAGAGAGAAAAAGAGCTAAATAGAATCAGGCAGGACAAATCGGCATTAGCTAACTATATGCAGGAAAAATCTTCTGGCGTAAAACAACTTGAATCTATTATTAAAAAAGTATTAGAAGATAAGGCGCGGAATGAACGAGAAGCGAGGATAAGACAACAACAACAAGCGCTTAAAACTAAAGAGTTTAATTTGTTAAGAGGTCAATTGCCTTGGCCAACTGAGGGAAGAGTTATTTCAAAATTTGGTAAGCAATGGAATTCGCGATTAAAAACGACGACAGATAATCCAGGCATTGATATAAAAGGACAACCCGGGTCATCTATTCGATCTACAATGAGTGGAGTGGTTACTACAATTACCTATATAAGAGGATATGGAACGACAATAATTATAGATCACGGTGGCGGATTTTATACTGTATATAGCCATGTAACGAATATCCAAACGCAAGTAGATAGTGAAGTTAGGTCAGGCGATGTAATTGCATATATGGGAGATTCTGGATCAGTAAATGGGGCCAAATTACATTTTGAAGTTTGGGGAAAGGGACAAAAGCTCGACCCGGAGAAATGGCTAACAAAAAAATAAAATGATGACAAACGATGTTTCAAGAGCTCAGTCAGCAATTTGGAATAAATTATTAAATATATCAGTTTCAAATAAAGTTGGGAGTGCATATTTATTCACTGGGCCAATTGGCTCAGGAAAAGAGAATCTCGCTCTAAAGTTTTCACAATTAATCAATTGTGAAAATTCTATAAAAGAAATATGTAATAAATGTAGCTCTTGTATAAAATTTAGAACATTACAGCATGAACGATTAAATATTATTGTTCCATTGCCAACTCCGAAAAGTGTCAGTAGTGAAGGAATACTTCCAAAGGAGTATTTTGAATCTATAATCGTAAAATCGGAGGATCCCTTTTATAAGATAGCAATTCCTAAGGCGAATAGAATTTTGATTCAATCAATTAGAGATTTGAAGAAAAAACTTTATTTTAAATATGAAAAAGATAGTGGCAGAAATGTTGTAGTTATTTTTGATTGTGAATTATTATGCTCTGGGCAAGGTGAATCAGGGAATGCTTTATTAAAGTTATTAGAAGAACCTCCAGATAGTACTACAATTATTTTAGTGACTGATCATAAAAAAATGCTATTTGAGACAATTATTTCAAGATGCCAAACTATCGATATCCCTACCTTATCAGATAAATATATTTATGACTGGCTAATTGCAAATGATAAAAGTAAGCCAGACGCTGAGTTTTTCGTGACAATTTGCCGCGGTAATATTCATCGTGCGCGCACACTTTCCAAACAGCCAGTAGACAAATTAATTAATCAAATTGAAAAATTAACAACAACCGTAGTTAGTAAAGACTCTGAAAAATGGCGAAACTTTACATCTCATTATTCTCGTCTTTTTGTCACAAATCCTCTAGATTTTAATCATCATTTAAATCTCATTATAATATGGATGCGTGGAGCGAATAAATTAAAACAAGGATTAAGTAGTGGTTTTGAAAATACCGGTCTGCACTCAAGAATGATTTCATTTAATAAAAAATTTCCTAAAGCAAATATTTTCGAGGTTATTTTATGTATCGAAGATGTAAAAAAACATGCACGTCAAAATTTATATATGCCACTAATTTTATTAAACATGATGTTGGATATTCAAAAATTTGTCTATGAATGAACAATTTTATATAACAACTCCAATATACTATGTAAATGATATTCCGCATATTGGTCACGCTTATACAACCATCCTTGCTGATGTTTTAAACAGATATCAAAAACAAGTTGGGAATGATTCTTTTTTTCTAACTGGCTTAGATGAGCATGGCCAAAAAGTTCAGGATGCTGCCAAGCTAAGAGGTATCGACCCTATTGATCATTGTAATGAAATGACAAAAAGATTTACCTCGCTTTGGGATAAGCTGCATATATCCAATAATGATTTTATCAGAACGACTGAAAAAAGGCATAAGAAAGTAGTAGGGGAAATATTAAACATAGTAAATGATGCAGGTGATATTTATGTAGATGAATATGAAGGTCTCTATTCTATATCTGAGGAGAGGTTCATTACTGAAAAAGAAGCAGAGAGCGGACAATTTCGTGATATTAAAAAATTAAAAGAAAAAAATTACTTTTTTAAAATGAGTAAATATCAGAATGCACTTATCAACCATATAAACACTAATCCCGAATTTATAAAACCTGAACATAGAAAAAACGAAATACTGGGCTTCCTTCAACAGCCTCTCAATGACCTCTGTATATCAAGACCTAAGTCAAGGCTTAATTGGGGGATCGATTTACCTTTTGATAAAGACTACGTCACCTATGTTTGGTTTGATGCCTTAATAAATTATATTACGGCAGCTGGATATAATCAAAATGATGAAATTTTTGAAAAACGCTGGCCCGCTGACATGCATTTGATAGGAAAAGACATATTAACTACTCATGCAGTGTATTGGCCAACAATTTTAATGTCAGCTGGTATTGAGCTTCCAAAAACCATTTTTGCGCATGGATGGTGGTTAATGAGAGATGAAAAAATGAGTAAGTCGACAGGAAATGTTGTAGACCCAATGGATTTAATTAAAGGTTATGGGGTTGATCCTGTTCGGTACTATTTGATGAGAGAAATGGTTTTAGGCCAGGATGCAAGTTTTACCTCAGAATCATTTATAAATAGGTATAACAGTGACTTAGCAAATGACTTTGGGAATTTGTTAAGTCGTATATCAACGTTGATAAATAAAAACTATGAAGGTGTCATGCCAGGAGCAGCAGAGTTGTCATCAGAAGAATTAAAAATCATTAAGTTTTCATCTAGTGTTGTAAAAAACTTTGATAGTTTGATGGCGAAAATGGCAATTAATGATGCGATAGAAGAGGCTCTTCAATTTGTTCGTAAAATAAATAAATACTTTGAGCATAGTACTCCTTGGAAAGCAGTTAAGGAAGACAAAATCCTAGCAGGAACAATCCTTTATACTGGAGCGGAATCTCTAAGAATTGTATCTGTTTTATTATCTCCGATAATGCCTGAGAGGACAAAAGAGTTACTTGCTGTTTTAAATACTGGTAACTCTGATAGGTCTTGGGGTGGGCTAAAACCTGGGAAAAAACTAGGAAAACTAAGACCGTTATTCCCAAGAATAGTGGCAGACACAAACAATGTTAATTGATACACATTGTCACCTTTTTTTTGACGAACTAAAAGAAGATTTAAGCAGTGTATTAAAAAGAGCGGCTGATTTAGGGGTAACAAAATTTATATGTGTTGGAACCAATATTGAAGATTCTAAAGAAAGTTATAATTTAGCTCTTAATTATGAAAACATCTTTTCAACTGCTGGTGTGCATCCACATGATACTGAGGAAGTGGCAGAAAATTATATCGATGAGCTTTATAAGCTATTAAAGAATGAGAAAGTATTAGCCGTCGGTGAGATAGGTTTAGATTATTTCAAAAAGCTATCGGATATCAGCATTCAAAAAAAAATATTTGCTGAACAGTTGGAGCTCGCTCAAAAAATTAATAAACCAATTGTTTTTCATAATCGAGACTCAGATGATGACATTATTAACATATTGTCAGATTTTCCAAATGTTTATGGTGTCGCACATTGTTTTTCCAGCACATATGATGTAGCAAAAAAATTAATAGACATGGGGTTTTACATTTCATTCTCTGGTAATTTGACATTTAAAAACAGCCATCTCCCTGATGTTGCAAAACGACTTCCAATTGAGCGTCTTCTAGTTGAAACAGATTCGCCTTTTCTCAGCCCCGTCCCTTATAGAGGAAAGACTAATGAACCTGGGAGAACTCGATTTGTTGCCGATTTATTAGCAAGGTTACATAATTTGAGTATAAATGAGGTTGCTCAGATAACAACGACGAATGCAAAAGCTGTTTTTAATTTTTCCTAACTTTTTTTTATTTTGATGGAAAAATCAAAACACTCATTTAGAAAGAAGTGGGGCCAAAACTTTCTAGTTGATCCAAATATTATAAAAAAAATACATCGAACAATAAGACCAGCTAAAATTGATAATATTATTGAAATTGGCCCAGGAGATGGCGCATTAACCCAAGTCCTTCTCCCAGATGTAAAAGATATGATATCAGTGGAAGTAGATCCATTGCTTATCGATAAATTGTATGATAATAAAAACTTAAGTTCATTAAAAATTATTCATGATGATATCTTGAAAACTAATATTAATGATTTAGATATTATTAATCCTGTGCGAGTTGTTGGCAATATTCCTTATAATATTACTTCACAAATTATTTTTTGGTTAATTGAACAATTAGATTTTTGGGAAGATGCCTTTATTATGGTTCAAAAAGAAGTAGCTCAAAGGCTGGTAGCAAAAGCATCTTCAAAAGAGTACGGTAGATTAACAGTAGTCGTTGGCGCTTATCTAGATGTTGAATATTGCTTCTCTATTCCACCAACAGTTTTTATACCTAGGCCAAAAGTAAATTCAGCATTTATTAGGTTCACAAAGAAAAAAACTGCATTAGTAGAAGATGAAAAATATGTAAAATTTAATAATGTTGTTAGAATGGCTTTTAACCAAAGAAGAAAAATGTTGAAAAATTCGCTTAAGGGCTGGGATGTCTCAGAGGTTGTAAAAGAGAAAATTAATTTTTCTAGGAGGCCCGAGACTTTATCTATAGAAGAATTTGCAATGTTAGTTTAATGCTTGATTATATGATTATACACAATTAAGCTTGCCAGCAAATTTAATATGCCACACTTACACTTTAGGAGGTGAATAAAGTGGTAGAAATACAAGTTAGAGATAAAGAATCTCTTGAAAGAGCCTTAAGGCGTTTTAAAAAGAAATGGGAAAGAGCGGGAATCCTAAGGGAGCTTCGTGGAAGAGCATTTTATATAAAACCTAGTGATGAAAAAAGAGAAGCTAGAAAAAAAGCTACTCGCAGAATGGCTAGAAATGCTAGAATTGATGCGTTGAGGAATAATCCAAGAGGTGCTAGACGTAGAAAAAAGCGCACAACGGATACACGTCGCAGTCGCTAAATATAATAACTCATATTAGTTATTAGATTATTAAGGGCTCGTTTTTTTGGGCCCTTTTTTTATGGAAATAGTTAATATTAATTTTCTATCTTTTAAAAATTATAATTTTATTTATAGGAATCAACTATGTTAATTCGAAGTATATCTGGAATAAGAGGTCTAGTAGACGAAGACCTAAAGAAAGAAGCAATCACTAAATATGCAAACGCTCTTCACGATTTTATTGACCCGGGTGTTATTTATGCAGGTAGAGATAGTCGTCCCTCTGGTGAAGAGATTACTGAAATTATGGTTGGTGAATTAATTAAGCTCGGACGGACAGTTATTTATTGTGGCATTGTCCCTACTCCTACGGTTCAATTTATGGTTCATACCAGCGAGGCAGTAGGTGGGTTTATTATTACTGCTAGCCATAACCCTATTGAGTGGAATGGGATAAAGTTTTTAAGAAGTGATAGTACCTTTTTTCATCAAAAAGATTGTGAAGAATTATTTCGTTTAGCTGATAGAGTTTCTTTTTCCAGAAAATATCCAGAGGAAAAAGGGATGCTATGGGAAGAAAAGAACGCAATTTATAAGCATACTATTAAATGTTCTGAATTAGATTGTATTAATCTAGATGAAATCAGAGACAGAAAATTCAAAGTTGTAATTGATGCTGTCAATGGTGCCGGGGCTAATGCGCTTCCTGAAATGTTAAACTTATTAGGTTGTGAAGTAGTGAAGCTGGATTGCGAACCGAGTGGTATTTTTAGAAGAGGAACGGAGCCTCTGCCAGATAATTTAGGTGAACTTTCAAAACAAGTATTAGAGAATAACGCTGACATTGGTTTTGCTGTTGATCCAGATGCAGATAGGTTAGCTGTCGTAGATGAAAAAGGTCGCCCATTAGGAGAAGAGTATACTTTGGTCCTTTCTGTAGATGGCTACATTAATACCCTCGGAGTTGAAAGTGACATTTTTGTATCAAATCTTTCTACTTCAATAGCATTAGATAAGCTTGCTTTAAATAATAATTGTAAAGTTGAAAGATCTGCAGTTGGTGAGATTAATGTTGTTAATAAAATGAATGAATTAGATTCAAACTTAGGTGGCGAAGGTAATGGTGGTGTCATCTTAAGGGAATGCCATTTAGGTAGAGATTCGTTAGTAGCAGTGACAATGGTTTTGAACCGAGCGGCTCAGTCTACCTATCCGCTTAGTAAAATATATAATTCACTCCCCCAATTCGAAATAGTGAAAGATAAAGTAAGTGTCGGCGGTATTAAAAGTGATGACTTTCTATCAAAGGTAAATAATTATTTTAAACAGGGTAAAAAAAATACAATTGATGGATTAAAAATTACTTGGGACGAAAAATGGGTTCACTTGAGGGCTTCAAATACCGAGCCTATTATAAGGATATATGCTGAAGCGCCAATAAAAAAAGAAGCTGAAGAACTTGTCTTGCAAATTAAGAGTTTGATTTAGAGTCAAATTTTAGTATTAATTGTATATAGCAAATAAATTAAAGGTTAAAAAATGAATGATTCAGTATTAATTAAAAAAGGATCAGAGATAGAGCTGAAAGTTGAATCTCTAGCATTTGGTGGTATGGGATTAGCTAAAATAGATGATTTTGTTGTCTTTGTTAAAAATGGAATTCCAGGTCAACGCGTTAATGCCTTTATTTATAAAAAGAAAAAGGGTTTTGCTGAGGCAAGAGTTACAAAAATCATTGACGAATCTCCATATGTAGCTGAATCAAAGTGTGGCCACTATTGGATTTGTAGCAAGCTTCAGAGCCTTTCTTATGATCAACAGTTGAAAGAGAAAGAGAAACAAGTTGAGGATGCCTTTCAGCGTTTGGGTGGGTTTTCAGATTTTAAATTAGATAATATCAGGGGGGCTAAGCAAATCTATAATTACCGGAATAAAATGGAATTTACGTTTTCTCCTCATCGATGGATTCTTGAATCTGAACCTGAGGGTGTAGATAGTTCATTTGCTTTAGGTCTGCACATACCGGGTAGGTATGATAAAATTTTAGATGTTGATGAATGTCATATTCAGCCAGAAATAGGTAATAAAATACTTTCTATTGCTAAAGACGTATGCCTTAACAATCGAGAATTAAAACCATATGACCCAAAAACAAATGTGGGTTTTCTTAGGTATTTAATGTTGAGGTTTGGAGTCAAAACCGATCAGTTAATGGTTAATATAGTTACTGCATATGATGATATAAATAAATTATCCCCATTGATTGATACATTGCTGAAAGATGTCCCAGAAATAACGTCCATGGTTAATAATGTTAATACTCGCAAAGCAGATGTAGCATACGGTGAATTCGAAAATTTAATTTATGGTAATCAATATATTGAAGAAAAAATTGGAGAATTAAAATTTGAAATATCTGCCAATTCATTTTTCCAGACTAATTCGTATCAAGGTGAAGTTCTTTATGAGGAAATTAAAAAAGCAGCCAATCTTAAAGGGGATGAGATTGTTTATGATCTTTATTGTGGAACTGGCAGCATTGCATTATATCTAGCACGCCATGTGAAAGAAGTTTATGGATTTGAAGTAATTAGATCTTCTCTTGAGAATGCAGAAAAAAATTCTGTTATCAATAAAATTGATAACGCTCACTTTTTAAAGGCGAATCTAGATACTTTTTTTAAGTCTAGGCAGCTACCAAGGAAGGTTCCTAAGCCAGATATTGTTATCGTTGACCCGCCGCGCGCAGGGATGCATCCAGATATGTCTGGTTATTTACATAAATTAAAAGCTGATAAAATCATTTATGTTTCTTGCAACCCAACAACTCAAGCTAGAGATGTCCAAATACTTTCCGATAACGGATATAACATTAAAAACGCAGTCATGGTAGATATGTTCCCACATACCCCACATATTGAGATGGTTATGTTACTTTCGAAGTAAGGCTTTTGAAAATCTAGAATCAGGAATTTTTTTATTAAATTGGATATTATCTATTATCCATTCTGTCCCTTTACTATTTCTTTTTAACTCATCTTTATATACAAATTTTGAAGGGAACCATCGCCCTTCTATTTTTTTAATGCCCTCTAATGATGCAGTTTTAAGAAGTTTACCACTCTTTGCATATAGTTCTTCTTTTTTGGGTAGTAGATATTCTTTATCAACCCAAGACCTTCTTTTTGGATAAGAGAGTCCTTTTACTTTTGCATCTAATATCATAATCCAGTGATCTCTACCATCTAACATAATTGATCCTTCTATAGTTGCGCCATAAAGTTCATCTATTGGGCGGTCTTCCATCATATCATTATATGACATATCAGATCCCATTACTGATTGTCTGAGCATATGACCAGAAATCTGGATAATTCGGTCAGTTTGAGGAGAATAAGTATACAACTTTTCTCCTATTTTCAACATTTTTGTTCCGGCTTCTCTTGGAGGGGATAGATATTCCGTGAATGCGAGTTCAGTGCCAACTACCCAATTTTTTGATTCAATTGTTCTATTACTTCGCCTGCCTTTAACAACCATTTTACTGGTTATTATCCTAGACTCTGCATTGAGGTTTTGATCCATTGCTTTCATTATATCATCTGCACTCATTTGATCAGATTGAGTGAATAAAAAAGAATAGGAAAGAAAAAATAAAATCAAACCATTTTTCATGCTTCAAGCTCCTTAAATAATTGTGACATTTCACGCTTATAAATAGCAAGACCAGCAAGCATTGTTCCTAGTACTGTTGCTAAAACGCCAGGGATAAACCCTATATAATACAATTCTGATGTTACTTTAGCATAGAAAACATTAGGTAATACCATTTCACTTGACATTTGATTTATAGCCTCTGAATAATCTATGCCAAACTCTTGTACGTAATAAGTAAGAGATACTCCTAAAAGTGTTCCTAATAATGTTCCTACAAATCCAATAAGTACTGCTTCAATTATCATTGATCGGTATACTTGCCCCTTAGACTCTCCTATTGCAAGGCGAAGCCCAAATTCACCGTAGCGTCGTAAACCATTCATCAATCCCATATTCCATAAAACAACCATAACAATAACCAAAAATATTGCTGCCATGACGCTCATCGCTACATTACTAAAATCAACCATACTTGCTAGTTGGCTACTATCTCTTAGAGCAATCATTTTGGGGGTAAAGATGGCTGGGTCTTCTACAGATAAATCCTCCCACTCATCGATATTGTCATACATCTGATTGTCAGATAATGCATCCGTTCTTTGTTTTGGTAGCTTTCTTTTTTCAGCGTTACTGATTTTATTCCACCCTGCCATATAAGATAGAGCATTATATGATTCTTCATTGCGAAGCATCTGTGCGATACTATCGCTATATGTTAAATTAAAATCACTTCGAATTCTTACTGCGTCTTCGTCATCATAATAAAGAGAATTATGGTAGCCAAATATTTCTGAAGCGGCATCTTCCATATCAAGAGCTTGTCTTGCGCCAGAAATATCAACCAGTATCATTTGCCTATCTGCTTGACCTTTATTCAAATTAAATATTCCTACTACATTAAAATTATATGTAGTAAAAGCATTGTCCATCGTAGAACTAATTAGTGTTATTGCACTCCCAATATTGACATTTAGTTGCTCAGCTAATTTTGAGCTTATTAATGCATCATCTCTATTTTTTAGAAGGTGTCCACTTATCAGATATTTTTCAAGTTCCCATATCTCTACTTGGCGAGATTTTTCTGAAAAAAAATCAATTCCGATTCCAAAAACTGGTGCTTGTTCTTTCGTTTCGCCATTTTTATTAGGGACATCTAGTAATCCGCCAAATGTGATTCGAGGACTCCAAAAATAATTTGGGTACATATTATAAAGAGTTCGAATTATTTTATCAGTTTCAAATAGTGCAAGATCATTAGGTAGCTGGTTGCTTTCCTTTTCATATGCTTTTGTAACCACCTTTACATGACCACTTGAAATAACAGCAGTACTTTGTAGAAAATTATTCATCGCTCCTTCCATAAACCCTATTCCAAATATGACAAGTGTAACAGTAATAATAATTGCTAATAATGGGAAAAGACTACGAGAACGATCTCTGATTAATCCCTTTGCTAAAAATTTTATCATACAGCGGCTCTCCCTCTTAGAGCATCTGTTGGTTTCATTTTTGTAATTTTCCTGGATGGTATATAGCTAACTACGAGTACGATAATTGATATTAAAATTGTTGTTGAAATGATTAAGCTAAATGAATAAATAGGAATCAATCTTTTTGCAACTAGCATACCCATTTCTGAGTAATCCATAGGCAAAGGGATACCATTTTCCCCAAAGTAAAATAAAACTGGGCCAAACAAAATTAGAGTAATTATTCCTGCTAATAATGCATTTAACCCTCCTTCAAAGGTAAAAAGCCAAACCACCCTAGATCGAGTCATTCCTAGGGCCATGAGTGTTCCTATCTCTTTCCCTCTCCGAAATATTGATAATACCTGGGCATTAAAAATCCCCATGGCAGCTAGTGCTATTAGTATTGAATACATAACCTGAGCGCCAGGCTCATCTGCTTTGATAATTGCCTCCATGTCTCTTATCATGTAGTCTACATCATGGTGAATCCAATCCTCAATATCTTTTATCGTTTCAAGATCTTTAGCGTATGTAACGTAGGTTGCCTGATTTTTCATAGCTAGCATTGACTGTGCTTTTGAAAGAGGTATCCATATGTGTCCAAGATCAAGTTTAAAATTTTCTGTTTCCATAATATGAACAATGGTTCCCTCATCCGCATCGTATGTCCGATCTGCATCTAACCAGCGTATTGTAAATGAATCTCCAACTTTAAGGTTTGCATTTTTTGCCATTCCGCTCCCTATAAGAACAGGAATAGTAATATCATTATGTTGATCAAGTACATTAGTAGGCATATTAACTATAGTTTGATCAGGGGTAATGCCTTTCATGACCACAGGCATTATACGGCCATTTGGATAGATAGATGCCTGACTAATAAGTACCCCGAAAGCATACTTTTGGTCTATTAATTTTTTGATTTGATTAGGGATAATTGAATGAGAATTTTCAAACGTTCGAGGATCCATTGGATCATATTCTGGGTGCCAGTATGTCCCGCCGGCAACTTCGGTTTCTATTGTTATGTTTTTTGCATATTCTCTCATGCCATCATACATGCCAGATACAAAGATAACCAAGAAAAAAGAAATTGATGTGACAAATACGTTTAAGCTAGTCCTAAGTTTTGCTCCGAAAAGATTTTTTATTGCAATATTAAAAAGCATTATTTATGCAGATTTTGGGTTAGATGTTTTTTCATCATTAATAATTTTTCCATCTTCTAAATGGACAATCCTTCTAAGGTAGCCCATAATTTTTTCATCGTGTGTTGCAAACACAAAAGAGGTTGATATTTCTGAATTAAGTTTTGATAATATTTTCATAATATTGTGTGAGTTTTTGGCATCTAGATTCGCTGTTGGTTCATCTGCAAGCAATAATGCTGGTTCATGAACAATGGCTCTTGCTATCGCTGTACGTTGGCACTCTCCGCCACTCATATCAGCTGGCTTTGAGTTTATTTTATCTTTAAGTCCTACCCATTCAACTGCTTGGGTTACTTTTTTTTCTCTTTCAGTTGATTTCATATTATTTAAAATTAAAGGGAGTTCTACATTTTCATATACTGTGTATACTGGGAGCAGGTTATAGCTTTGAAAAATAAATCCCATGTGTTTTCGTCTAATTATCGCTCTTTCATTGTGAGATGTATTATCCATTGAATTTCCAAGAACGATTACGCTACCTTCTGTCGCTGAATCTAAACCGCCAATAATATTCAAAAGAGTTGTTTTTCCTGACCCCGATGGGCCAACCAAGCCAATAAATTCGCCTTCAGAAAGTTTTAAATCTATGTTTTGCAGTGCTGTGAAATAATTTCCTCCAACCGGAAATTGTTTAACTAAATTTTTTATGTTAATTACGTTTTTGTTTTCCATTAAAACTCCTTAGTGATTATAGATAAACATAAATTGTATTCCTGTACCAAAATTAGATAGAGATTTAGGCAGCGATTCTGAGGGGATATCATATTGCTTTCGTTTCGGATTAATAGAAATAATAATATTTAAGCTATAAGCATCATATGTGCTACTCCAACGTAGGTATTGATATGTTTTATCTTTTTCCCAATCTATTTGAGAAATATGCATTATTTGGTGAATCATACCAATCGGTAAGCTTGCCATGAAAGCTGAAAAAGTTTGATTCGATTTTAAATTTTTTATTTTGCTTTGGATATACATTGATTCTGTCATAATTAAAATTCCATTAAAAAATGGCAGGGTATAGTCCGCGCCAATAGAAATCAGATTAATATTTGATGTATTAGATTTAATTATTGCACTTTCATTCCAAAATCCAATGAAGCCGTCAAACCTATAATCGAATGCTATTCTTTGATGAGAATTTATAATGGGGCTACCTATCTGCCCAATTAGTTGTCTTGATTTTGAAGGGTCTTTATGATATGTAAATCCAAAATCGCCAAGCGAAGTAGTAAATTCACCTCTTCCTCCAAATGTAAGTGTATCCATCTTATTATTTATTATCCATGAAGATAATCCAATGTTATTAGATGGAAACCAGCGAAGCCTAAGTGCCTCAACGCCGTTAGTTTGTCCAGTAGGGTCTTTCAAGTCAAACGTGTCAAACCATGATAGAGGTCGGAGGATTTGTGTAGGACCAAAAACAATTTTTTGAAGTCCACAGCGTGCTTCTATTTTATCATATGAGTATCTAATCCATAAACGATGGTTATTTTCATTATTATTATAAAGTGAATCACCAACATAGTACCTTTTTAGATTGTAAGCCCATTCGAAATCAAAAAGCTTATTTGTTGAGGTTTCTTTTTTTAAAGATAGCGTAGGCAAATAACCCAATATAGATTCATGAGTATGCCAATTATTTGGGACATCATTACTTGTGAAAAAAATTGTATTGAATTGCCCTTTAAAATTTATATTTTGTGATGGTAAAAATGAATTGAGTAATAATAAAATTTTGAAGCAAAAAATTATTTTAAACATACATATTTATAAACGAAACTATAGCCATCAAAATCATAATTCCATTTTCAATCAGGGTTGCAATTGTCATAGGAAGTTTGATAGCTGTCCCTAAACAAGCGCATTGAATTTCTTTCTTGTTTCTTAGAGTTTTTATTACCCCATACGTAGTTATGCATAGTAAAAATATTGTTATAACAATAGCGTTAAATAACTGAAATCGAAAAAGAAACATTAATCCTAAAATTGTTTCAATAAATGGATATAGCCAGCCATAAAATGGAATCACTTTTGCTAGTGGATCGTACATAGCGAAAGAAATTGGAAAACTCTTATAATCGAGAAACTTAAAAAAACTAAAAACAATGAAAAATAAACCCATAAAATCTAGCATAAAGTTTTCAAAAGAAGATTCAAGATTTAATAAGGTAGAAGTAATGCTGATGTAAAATAAAATAAGACCTAATGGGTAGAGTTTTTTAAGATAAGATTCTTCAGACTCAATACGGTATGCTTCATGAACTTCATAATCATGAGCGGTGAATTTATTGGGTAATATGTTTTGAATATCTTCAATAGAAATATTTTTTTTTGCTTGGATATCTGCGGTATTGCTTTTGAATGAAACATTGACTTCGATTATATCTGCTAAACTTCGAATCGATTTAGAAACAGTTTCTTCGCAGCTGGAACAAGTCATGCCAGAAATTTTAATTTTATAATTTTTCATTGTTTATTTTTTTATTATAATAAAGAACTGATTAAGTATGAGCAGAATAATTTAAATAAAGTTAATTTTATTACCTATTTAGCAATTAAAAATGTCTGATACATCATTGAATAACAAATATAATTCTTCATCTGTTGAAGATAAGTGGTACGAGCATTGGCTTGAAAAAAAATATTTCCACGCGGACTCAAGTTCAGACAAAGAGCCATACACAATAGTTATCCCTCCACCAAACGTGACTGGAATACTTACGGTTGGACATGTTTTGAATAATACTATTCAAGATGTTCTCATAAGAAAAGCTAGAATGCAAGGCAAGGAAGCGTGTTGGATTCCTGGTACAGATCATGCATCTATAGCAACAGAGACAAAAGTCATAAATATGCTTGAAGAGCAAGGAATTAGCAAAAAAGATCTTTCGAGAGAAGAATTTTTGAAGCACGCTTGGGAATGGAAAGAAAAATATGGTGGAATAATTATTGATCAGCTTAAAAAATTAGGCTGTTCTTGTGATTGGGAGAGAGAGAGATTTACGATGGATGAAGGATATTCCAATGCTGTTTTGGAAGCTTTTGTAAAACTCTATGAAAAAGATTTTATTTATAAAGGTCATAGGCTAGTCAACTGGTGCCCAGTATCAAAGTCTGCAATTAGTGATGAGGAAGTAATTCATAAGGAAGTTGATGGCCACCTTTGGTATTTTAAATATCCAATTAAAGATGAAGATAGTTACTTAATTGTGGCAACGACTAGGCCTGAAACTATGCTTGGTGATTCTGCTGTTGCTATTAACCCAAATGATGGTAGGTATAAAGCTTTTATAGGTAAGAAAATTTTATTACCGCTAGTTGGAAGAGAAATCCCAATTATTGCTGATGATTATGTGGATCCTGAATTTGGAACTGGATGTGTGAAAATAACACCTGCTCATGATCCAAATGATTTTTTGATCGGTGAAAAACATGATTTAAAATTCATAAATATAATGAATGATGATGCTTCAATAAATGAAAATGCGCCTCAAAAATATATAGATAAAGACAGGTTTGAAGCTCGCAAACAAATTGTAGCGGATTTAGATGAGCTAGGTCTTTTACATAAGACAGAAAATTATAAGAATAAAATTGGTTTTTCCGAGAGAGGCAATGTGCCAATTGAATTTTATATGTCTGAGCAGTGGTTCATGAGGATGACAGAACTAGCAAAGCCAGCTATTGATGCTGTGGATGCCGGCGAAATACAATTTCATCCCGCACATTGGGTTAAAACTTATAATCACTGGATGAAAAACATCAAAGATTGGTGTATAAGTCGCCAGTTGGTTTGGGGTCATCAAATTCCCGTATGGTATCACAAAAATGACAAATCAAAAATACATGTTTCTGTAAAAGGACCTGATGACGTTGAAAATTGGGAGCAAGAAGAAGATGTATTAGATACCTGGGCAAGCTCGTGGTTATGGCCTCTAGGAGTTCATGATTGGCCAAATAATAACAAAGAATTAGATAAGTTTTTTCCAACAAATACACTTGTAACAGGTCCTGACATTATCTTTTTTTGGGTGGCTAGAATGATTATTACTGGATATGAGTTTTTAGGTGACAAACCATTTTCAGACGTGTACTTTACATCTATTTTGAGAGATGAGTCCGGAAAGAAGTTGAGCAAGTCTCTCGGGAATTCTCCTGATCCTTTTGATTTATTTGAAGAGTATGGTACTGATGCTGTAAGGTTTGGGGTTATGCTTATGGCGCCTCAGGGTCTTGACGTACTTTTTTCAAAAGATAGGCTTGAGATTGGTAGAAATTTTATGAACAAGTTATGGAATGCTTGCCGTTTTGTAGATATGAACAAACCCAGCGGTTGGAATGATAAAGAGCTGATAGCTTCTCAAAGGTTAGAACTAGCAGATAAATGGATTCTTAACCGATTAGAAAGGGCTATAAAAAATTATAATAATCAAATTGAGCGATTTCACTTTAATGAATCTGCAAAAGTACTTTATGATTTCATTTGGAATGACTTTTGTGATTGGTATATCGAAATAGCAAAAACTAGGTTTTACTCTGAATATAGTGACAGTAAGGTTTCTACTTATAATACTTGCGTAAAGTGCATAAGAATAATTTTGCCTCTTTTACATCCTTATACTCCGTTTATTACTGAAGAGCTTTGGTCGTACTTTAAAGATAAAGACCAACCTGATTTAATAATCTCATCTTGGCCAGAACAAAAATCTGAATTTGACCTTGAAATTGATAATGAAATGGAAATACTTCAAGGTATAATATCATCAGTTAGAGCAATCCGAAGTCGCATGAATATTCCGCCTTCAAAAAAAATTGATTTGAAAGTTAAGTGCAGTGATAGTCAGAGCGATTTTATTGCGAATAATAGCCAATTTATAATAACACTAGCTAAGCTTGAATCTTATGAATCTAGCGAATCTATGCAAAAGCCATCGCAATCAGCAGCTAGTGTCATTCATGGGATGGAGATTTATGTCCCCTTAGAGGGTCTAGTGGACTTAGATAAAGAAAGATCCTTACTTTTAAAGAGAAAAACAAAAATTAAAGAATTACTAATTGTCATTGAAAAAAAATTATTGAACGATAAATTTATAGATAATGCTCCTTTAAAAGTTGTTGAAGGAGAAAAAGAAAAAGAAATTACTTTGAAAGATGAACTAGAAAAAATTAACTCTAACTTAGGCATGCTATCATGAAGCTATTTATTCTTATAATTATTACCAATTTTATCTGGGCGCAATCATCAAAAGAATCAACTATTACAGTATACAAAGACGGTACTGCTTTAGTTAAGCAAGAAATAATTTGGGATGCCGTTTCAAAAGGGAAGACTAATTTGAGATATGGAGATATCCCAAAGAGTATCCACAAAGACACACCATTCATTAGCATCAAGAACGCTCAAGTTTTAAGTCAAAAACTTGTTGAAAAAACTTTTTCTTCCGATGAATATTTCTCGTCAAAAAAAGGTGATATAATAACGATTAAATTAAAAAATGAAAAAGCGGTTAGTGGAATTCTTCTCGAGCTAACAAACAAAATTTTGACTATTCAGATTAAAAACAGTTTGAGGCGCTTTAACAGGAATAATATTGAATACATTGAAACCGGAGATATTGTGTCCAATCCAAATTTCTCTCCATATTTAGATTGGGAAGTAAAGAATAATAAGGCTGGAAACTTAAAAGCAAACTTAGTTTACAAGTTGAGTAATATATCTTGGAATGCGATTTATCGACTAACTACAAATGGTCAGACAAAAGGAGAATTAGTAGTTGAAGGTGTGATATCAAACAATTCGAGCAAAAACTACATAAATACAAATATAAACTTAGTAGAGGGGAAAATAAATAAAGTTAAGTCCATAAATAATAATAATTATGGCAAAATGGAAATGTCTCGAAGCTTACCAAATAAAAACACTCCTGATGCCCTTGGAGATTATCATATTTATTCCGCGGGAAAAATTAAAAATTTTACAGCAAAAGAGAATTTAACCGTGGGTATATATGGACCTTTGAATGTTAATTATGAAAAAAACTACGTATTTGAGAATTTTGAGAGGCAGCAAAAAGAAGAGCCGTTAAAAGTTGAGTATACTCTCTCAAATACAGAAAAAGATGGCTTGGGCATTGTTTTGCCTGCTGGTAAAGTTGACATTTACACAAGCTCTAGTAAGGGAGGATTTGAATATATTGGTTCTGACCGCCTTGGGCAAGTGCCAAAAGGGGAGTCTTCTACAATTCAGGCCGGATATGCGTTTGATATTACGGGCAAGAGGAGGGTGCTAAATTATGATAGGCAAAGAAAAAGTGAAGAAGCTGTTATTGAAGTGTCTATAAATAATACATGGTCAGAAACTGCATCTGTAAAGATAATAGAGCATGTAAACGGAGATTGGGTTATAAAAGATCAATCACATGATTACATCAAGAAAGACGCTTCAACAATATATTTTTTAATAGATGTAAAGCCTGGTAAAAAAGAATTCATAACATACACTTATAGAAAAGAATGGAAATAGAACAGCTTTGCATAAAAGTTGTCACCTTCAATTAGGGTTATGAAAAGCTTTGATATTGAAGATACAATAACAAAGTTAAATCAAATTAGCACCAAGCGTGCTGAAGTTTTACTTGACCATCAAGTTAAATCTATAAAAAATCTTTTATATTATTTCCCGAGAAAACATTTAGATCGAACTAATATAACAAAAATAAAAGATATTGCTCCCGCTAATAAGTATAATATTGTGGGGACTGTTGAAACTCTTGGTGAAAAGCGAACAAGGTTTAAAAAAATTTATCAGGTTTTGATTTCTGATGGTACTGGTGTTATGACCTTAACTTGGTTTAATTCTTCAAAATACATAAAGAACTTAGTAAAAAAAGGAGACCTCATTGCTGTTCACGGTAAGGTAGATTGGTATAATGGGTTCTCAATTAGTCATCCTGAATTTGATATCCTCGATCAAAAAACAGACCCAGCAAGTACTGGTTCAATTATACCTATTTATCCTTTAACAAATGAATTAAAAAGAGTGGGTGTTGAACAGCGTTTAATTAGAAAACTAATTTTACAGTCACTTGATAAAATTAGTTCGTTCAATGAAATGTATGATGCTAAGATTTTGAAATCTCACAAATTAGTAAAAATTGGAGAAGCCTTAAATCAGTTGCATTTTCCTGATGATATAAATCAATTAAAGAGTGCTATTTACAGATTAAAGTTTGATGAGCACTTTATTTTGCAGGTCTTTTTGGCCTTAGTTAAAGAAAATATTAAACGCTCAGAAGCTAGGCCGTTTAAAGATATTGGTCCTTATTTCCAGATTATTCGCGATGGTTTAAAATTTGAACTAACTAGATCGCAAAAAAAAGTCATTGCTGAAATTCATGGAGATATGAAAAAAGGACATTCTATGAATCGGCTTTTGCAAGGAGATGTTGGCTCAGGGAAAACCATTGTTGCAATATTATCTTCTTCACTAGCTGTCGGTAATAGTGCGCAGGTTGCAATAATGGCACCAACAGAAATTTTAGCTGCTCAGCACTATAAATCATTCCAAGAAGAATTATCGGAAGCCAGAATAATATGTTGTCTACTTGTTGGGAAAATGAAGAAAAAAGATAGAAATAAAATTATTACAAATATAGAAAATGGAAAAATTTCTGTTGTCGTGGGCACTCATGCAATTATTCAAGATGACGTAATTTTTAAAGACCTTGGTTTAGTTGTTATAGATGAGCAACATAGATTTGGGGTAGAACAAAGGAATAAACTTATTAATAAAGGATTGAACCCTCATCTGTTATCAATGACAGCCACTCCAATACCAAGGACCCTTTCTATTACATATATGGGAGATATGGATTTATCAATTATTGATGAACTTCCAAAAAATAGAATTCCAATAACTACAAAAATTATTGAACCTACTAGACTTCCTAAAGTTTATGCTTTTGCAAAAGATCAAATTGATTCTGGTCAGCAGTGTATGATCGTATACCCTTTAATTGAAGAGTCAGAGAAGAGTGACTTAGGTGCAGCAGTTGAAATGTTTGAAAAACTTCAAAAAAGTACTTTTTCAAATTATAAAGTTGGATTAATCCATGGAAAAATGAATGGTGAGGAAAAAAAAGAGGTTATGGGAAGGTTTAAGGAAAATAAAATTAACATCATCATCGCGACAACGGTTATTGAAGTGGGAATTGATGTGCCAAATGCAACAGTAATGCTTATAGAGCATGCTGAACGGTTTGGATTAACTCAACTACATCAATTGAGAGGCAGAGTAGGAAGAGGTATAAAAAAAAGTTATTGTATACTTGTGAATAGAGGCACAAATGAACTCTCCGCAAAAAGGTTGAAAATAATGGAGAGTACCAATGATGGGTTTGAGATTGCTGATGAAGATTTGATTTTGAGAGGACCAGGTGACTATGTTGGTTTTAAACAAAGTGGGTTTGTAAAATATAAAATTGCGGATATGGTCAAGGATGGGCCCATAATTAGAACCGCTAGAATTTTAGCTAAAAGTATTATTGAGTCCGACCCCATCCTAGAAAATCATGAGAATGTTAAGGCGAGAGTAATAGACGATTATAAAAACAATCTTCATTTAGTAAAATTAAATTAAGTTTTTAATGTATTTTTTGTATTAATACTATCATATAAATTTGTCTTATTTTAAATAAACGGAATAAATATTAAAGTGAATAAAGAAATTTTATCAGAAAAAGAACAATTGTTTCTGTATTTAGTTGGAACTTTTCATTCGAGCGCTAGAATAGCGTTAGGTAAAAACGAAAACCCAATGACAAAATCAATAAATATAAATGTAGAACAGGCATCTTTTTATATTAACGTTCTTGATTTGATTCAAGAGAAAACCAAAGAAAATTTGACTGACTATGAAGAGCAGATGCTAATTAACACGATTAGCGAATTGAAATTAAATTTAATTGATGAAAAGAAAAAAAATAAAAGCCCGAATGGACAAAAACAAAATAAAGAATCAAAAAAGGAAGACTAAGCTTTGTTAAAAAATGATTTTATTAAAATAAATAGATTAATCGCACTAGTTGTTTTCTTATTAACCTTCGTTGTTTATTTTGATACTATGGCTCCAACTGTCTCCTACTGGGATTGTGGTGAGTTCATTGCAGTTTCTCATACTTTAGGTGTGCCACATCCGCCTGGGAGTCCATTTTTTCTGCTTTTGGGTCGTATTTTTTCTATGATTCCTTTTAATGATGATGTTGCTTTCCGTGTAAATATTATTTCCCCGCTCGTAAGTGCTTTAGCAGTGATGCTTCTGTATCTTTCAATTGTTAAAGTAGTGACTCATTGGCGAGGAAAAGTAAACAGCTCGATAGATAGTTTAATTGTTTTTGGTGGAGGTGTTTCTGGTGCCTTAGCGTTTGCATTTACTGATAGTCATTGGTTTAACGCAGTTGAAGCAGAAGTATATGCTTTTAGTACATTTTTTACCGCAATTGTTGTTTGGCTCATTCTTTTATGGAATGAAAAAGCAGATGAAAAAGGTCATGAAAGATATTTGCTTATCATTGCGTACATGATTGGTTTAGCTACAGGACTTCACTTACTAAATTTATTAGCAATACCTTTTATTACTCTAATCGTTTATTTTAGAAAATATAAAGTTGAATGGAAATCTTTTGGAATTAATGTATTAATTACTGCCGTAATTTTTTTTGTTATCCACAATGGAATTATCAAAGGCTTACCTAAGATGGCCGCTGGTTTCTTGGGCGTATGGGGAACATCATTTTTGATTGGTTCTGTTTTTGCTCTAATGATTTGGGCTGTTTTGAATAAGCAACATTTAATTAGCATTGCCGCAACATCTATGGTGTTAGTATTAATTGGCTATTCTACATACTCATTGATTTTTATTCGTTCTAATCAAGACCCCACGATTGATGAAAACGATCCAGAAACTGTCGAGGCAATGATATCATATCTTGAAAGAGAGCAATACGGTAGTGTTGGCCAGTTCCCAAGAAGATTTAAGGGGCTTCCTCAAATGTATGAAGTTGTTGGTCCTCCATCAAATAATGGAGATTACTCATCGAGGCAAAAATCTCAATACCGGAAGACTAATGTCAGCAAGCAATGGGATTTTTTCTGGAATTATCAGATTAAGAA
The DNA here is from genome assembly GCA_905478065.1 of uncultured bacterium. Taxonomy (GTDB): domain Bacteria; phylum Fidelibacterota; class Marinisomatia; order Marinisomatales; family UBA1611; genus TMED80. The sequence goes on from CAJQGZ010000019.1 coordinate 40,997, forward strand.
AATGTACAACCGTTATTTTTTGTGGCAGTTTGCTGGGCGAGGGCCAGCTAGTGAAAGTGGCGTGACTCCTATGGGCGCTAATAGTCGGGAAGATGGCGTGGATTGGTCTCAATTTGGTATGCCCTTAGCCTTGTTAATAGGTTTACTGGGAATGTTTTATCATGGAAGTAAGGATCAGCGTATGTCCTTTTCTGTGATGTCATTATTTTTATTAACCGGCTACGCAATAATTCTATATTTAAATCAAGATGATCCTCAGCCAAGAGAAAGGGATTATTCTTATGTTGGTAGTTTCTTTGCATTTTCGATTTGGATAGGCGCTGGCGTGTCAGCGATTGGCGAATTTATTGAAAAGAAGATAGCAAATATAGATCTAAGAAAAAGAATGTTATCTATAACATTATTGTTAATAATAATATTCATGCCTGGAGTAATGATGAGCGTTAATTATCATTCACATGATAGGTCTGGTAATTATGTAGCCTGGGATTATAGTTATAATATTTTACAATCAGTTGGGCCCAATGGTATATTATTCACCAATGGAGATAATGACACTTTTCCTTTATGGTATCTCCAGGAGGTGGAAAACATAAGGAAAGATGTAGCTGTGGTAAATCTTAGCCTTTTAAATACTCCTTGGTATATAAAACAGTGGAAAGAAGCAAGGTCTGCTGATACAAAGTTTATAAACCTTTCCGATAATCAAGTCGATGCTATCACTTCTAGGTTGCAGAGGTGGGAGGAGAAGAAGGTCCAGGTACCAGTTCAAAATGACCCTAAAAATGAAAAAGGTTTTATTGAATGGAATTTAAAACCTACTTTTGCTGGTCAGGCTCTAAGAGTTCAAGATATTATGATACTCAGAATTATTAAAGATGCAAATTGGAAGGTTCCTATTTATTTTGCTGTTACAGTATCTCAATCAAATAGAATAGGTTTAGACTCATATTTAGATATGCAAGGCTTGACCTTCCAGCTTAAAAGTCACAAAACAAAACCTGTCGATCAAGATATGATGTATAAAAACTTAATGACTCAAATTGGCCCTAATGATTGGTCGTCAGAGTTTGATGTTTCTGGGTTTAATGATGATAAGGAAAGTGATTATATAAACTGGTCTAGAGATTATAAACCTGGATATATGTTTCGTAATCTGGGTAACGATAAAATTTATTATAATGATCAAATTATTAGACTTCTCCAGAATTACCGTAGTGCATATATGCAATTAGCAGTTACATATTATATGGATTATCAAAAAGAACAAAGAAAGAAAGTTCCAGATACTAACTTGTTAGCAGATTTAAGCTCTAAATCTGTTGAGGTATTAGATCAAATGCGTTTTAATATTCCTGAGGAAACAATACCAATCACTTCTGCTGACCTACACTATCAAGTTGCAAGGCTTTATGGCGACTTAAATCGTAAAGATTCAATGGAAGATATTTTAGAAGACTTAATTAAGCTGGAAGGTGTTTCTCCCAGTAATAAAGTTGAGTATGCTAATGTATATTATCGTGAACTTGATAACTCTGTAATGGCTGTTAATATATTATCTGATTTGCATAATGAATATTCTAAGATTGAGAATATTATAAAAGTTAAAGGCTTTTCTTCCATTTCAAATAGGAGTTGGAAAAGTTGGCAAAAAGCTTTTCCAGATATCATATCATCCTTGGTCTACATTTATAAATCAACAAACCAAAACAACGAGGCTGAGGAAGTATTAGTTGATTGGATTTCGCGTTTTCCAGAGGATACAAACGCAAAAAAGTTATTAGAAGAAGTTCGCAGTCTTGACTAGTACATAATAATATCTAAAGTGTCTGACAACAAGTTAAACGTTAGCATTATTATACCACATTGGAACAATGTAGATATTTTATCTGATTGTTTAGAATCAATTAGCTCAATAAAGTTATCTAATTTTGATATAATTATTGTTGACAATGCATCCAGCGACCATAGCGTTGATTGGGTTAAATCTAATTATCCCAACGTAAATCTTATAGAAAATGATAAAAACTACGGATATGCCGGTGGTTGTAATATCGGTGCAAAGCATGCTGTAGGAGATAAATTGATATTTCTTAATAATGATACTGTTTTAGATCCTGATTGTATACCCCATATGTTGAAGTCAATGGATGCAAATCCAAATATGGCTGTGTTACAGCCAAAAGTTTTAAATTATTTTGATAGGACGCTCCTTGATTATGCTGGGGGATCTGGTGGTCACATGGATATTTATTGTTTTCCCTTAGCACGAGGTAGGGTTTTTGCTAAACAGGAACATGACCATGGTCAGTATGATAATCAAGAAAAGTGTTTTTGGGCATCCGGAACATGTTTAATGATTAGAAAAAAAATATTTCATCAGGCAGGTGGTTTTGATGATGTGTTTTTTGCGCACATGGAAGAAATAGATCTATGCTGGAAAGTGCAATCTATGGGTTACGAAGTATGGGCTGAGCCTAAGGCAGTTATCTATCATAAGAACGGATTAACACTACCTATGTATTCTCACAAAAAGTACTATCTTAACCATAGGAATTCACTTCTAATGTTATTTGGAAATTATTCATTTAAAAATATATTTTTAAACGGTTCAGTGAGAATTTTTCTTGAGATAATAGCTGTTTTTTATTCTCTTTTAATTTTTGACTGGAAGCATGCATCAGCAATTATAAGAGCGCTATTTTGGGTGCTCCTTCATCCTCATGTAATTATAAAAAAGAGGAGTGGTTTTAATAAAATTAGAAAAAGAGAAGATAGTGAAATCATGAAAAGTATGTTTAAGAGCTCTATCGTTTTGAAATATTATATTTTAAGAATGAAAACCTATTCAGCCATTTTATCTAAATAAAATTTGTAAATATCGCTATTATCATGATCTAATTGTTTTACATCAATAAGTAAGTCTCTTCTACCAAGTTTATTAAAAGTTTCAGCTAAGTATTCAGAATGGATTTTCATAAAATATTGAGTAGATTGTTCTCGCCCAAAATCAATTGCGCTTTTTTCAAGGCCATTTAGCATATTATTAAGTTCTTTTAGACCAGCCTCAATTTTACCCTCTTGGAGTAAATCTTTCCCAATATAATAAGCAAGTCGAGCATCTCTTAATCCTGAGTTTTTACTTATATCATCTACTAGAGCTATTCTAGAGCTCCAGCCTTTTTGGTATTCTGATGATGCTCCTCTTAATGCTATTTCTCTTGCTATTTCATATGTAGCTCCTCCGCCTCTGTATTCATAAGTATCTATAACGCCTGCTAAGATCATATGAGCATAGAAAGCTAAAAAAGCTGATAACGGTTCAAATAGCACTAAATCAAAATACAAGCTTGAGCCAGGGCTATAGTAAAACTGAGCACCATTATCAAAGTATCTTAATTCGCTTCCATTAGAAAATAAAGCTTTGCACAGGTATGTTTTTACATTGCCCTTAGATGCTGCGCCTTCAAAAACTATCTGTATATGTAAAGGAATTTTTAAATCAGAAAAATCTTTATCCCATGAAGTGTTTACAAAAAATTGTCGAACGTCATCCTTTAGGTTAATAAGGTCATATTTTTCATCACTCCTTAGTAATCTATCATCAAACTCAATTTTAACTAAGCCAAATTGCCCGTAGGAAGCTGTAAATAATATTGGGAGGATAACTACTAAGGATAATAGTTTTGTCATTGATTAAAGATAAATTAAAGCAATTCCTCTTTACAAGTAATTTATCTTACTTATTTTTGTATTGGTTTGAATATGAATTAATTTTAGATAATGAAAAACATTGAAAAAATTATAAACCAATCTAAATACAAACATATTTTTGATATGGCTAAAAGAGCTGGCAAGCTTGGCATAAAAGAAAGCATAAAAGTTTATATAGTTGGTGGCGTAGTAAGGGATTTAATGCTTGGAAGGGATATCCAAGACCTTGATTTAATGGTTGAGGGTGACGGTATTTTTTTTGCAAAAAAACTAGCTAAAGAGATTGGTGTAAAAAAAGTTGTCCCTTTTGAAAAATTTGGCACTGCTTTAATACCGAATAAATTATTTCAGATTGAAATTGCTAGTTCAAGATCAGAAACGTACAGCAGTGAATCAAGAAGTCCCTCAAAGGTTAAGTTTACTAGCCTGAAAGAAGATTTAAAACGGCGAGATTTTACTATCAATGCTATGGCAATGGACACTCATCCAGAAAATTTTGGTAAAATATATGATCCATTTGGTGGACAGAATCATTTAAACGAAGGATTATTAAAAACGCCATTAGATCCAGAGAAAACTTTTTCTGATGATCCGCTGAGGATGATGAGGGCAGCTTACTTTGCATCAAAGCTTAATTTTAAACTGGACTCTGAATGTAGGGCCGCAATTACTAACCAATCTGATAGGATAAGCATTGTTTCTTGGGAAAGAATAAGAGAGGAACTTATAAAAACGCTTTCTACATCTAAGCCTTCTGTTGGGTTAGTAATGATGCAAAAAACAGGTTTACTTAGAACAGTATTTCCTGAAATTGATATTATGTATGATATGGATCAATCTGCAGAGTGGCACCATAAAGATATTTTTGCTCATACTTTACAAGTTGTAGATAATGCAGCAAAATTAACAGATAAAATGGAAATTAGATTTGCTGCGCTGGTTCATGACATTGCTAAACCGGTAACAAGACGTATTGATCCTGTTAAGGGTTACACGTTTCACGGTCATGATGCAATAGGTGAAAAAATGTTAAATAAAGTATCACAAAGGCTTAGGCTTTCAAATAAATTGTCAGGTTATATAAAAAAATTAACATTATTGCACCTTAGGCCTATAGCTCTCGTTAAATCTGAGGTTACAGATTCTGCAGTAAGGAGATTAATGGTTTCTGCTGGTGATGAGATTCAAGATTTAATGATACTTTGCAGAGCAGATATAACAACGAAAAATCCCAAAACAGTAAAAAAATATTTAAAGAACTTTGATATTGTTGAAGATAAAATGAAAGTTGTTTTGGATAAAGATTCTGCAAAAAAATTTCAGAGCCCAATTAGAGGTAAAGATATTATGCAAATTTTTAAAATTAATGAAGGTAAGCAAGTCGGAATATTTAAAAAAGCAGTTGAGGAGGCTATTCTTGAAGGGACAATTGAAAACACATACAATGCCGCTAAAAGATTTTTATTAGATCAAAAATAATGAGAAACTTGACAAAGAACATTTTAAAAATCTTTTTTGTAACCTTAAAACAAAATCTTATAAATTAGACCAGTTGAAACTATAGAAATATTTTAAAAACATATACTTATAATTAGGAGAAATTATGACATATATTATTGCTGAACCATGTGTAAGTACTTGTGATACTGCTTGTGTCGAAGTATGCCCAGTTGATTGTATTCACGGGCCAGATGATAAAACTGGAGCAGGAGCTGAGGCGAAAGAACCTGGTTTTGACCCTGAAGGTAAGCAGCTTTACATCAATCCGGAAGAATGTATAGATTGTGGTGCTTGCGAACCAGAGTGTCCTGTTGAAGCTATTTTTGAAGAAAGTGAAATTCCTGAAGAATGGAGCAAATTCATTCCACTTAATTATGAATATTTTGGACAAGAATATTCTGGGTAATTAAATTAAATTGAAAATCATTAAAACGGTTGTTTCGGCAACCGTTTTTTTATTGAAATAAGTAGTATGAATAAAAATAAAGTAAAAGAAATTCTGGCAAATATCAACTATCCTGGTTTCAATAGGGATATTGTTTCTTTTGGGATGGTGAGTGGGATTGAAATTAAATCTGATGAAGTAAAAATAAATCTTAACATAACTTCTCAAAACGATGAAAAGAAAAAAATTCTTGTTAATGATATTGAAAAAAAATTAAGCGAGTATTTTGCTTCTGTTTATGTTGAAGTAGAAGAAAAAGCACCAAATGGTCCTCCTCCTGGAGCTCAAGCTTCTAATCCAGAACCTGTATTGCCAAATGTTAAACACGTAATAGCAATTGCAAGTGGCAAAGGAGGAGTTGGTAAATCAACAGTCGCATCTAACATTGCATGTGGCTTGTTTGAGAAAGGATATAAAGTTGGTCTTTTAGATTTGGATATTTATGGGCCTTCTCTTCCTATCACTTTGGGAATAAATGAGCAACCAGAGATGACAAATAATAAAAAACTTGTGCCTATCAATAGATTTGGTCTGAAAGTGATGAGCTTTGGTTTTATAAGTGGTAATGATACACCTGTAATATGGAGAGGGCCTTTAGTTTCAAGGATGACTGAACAATTTTTCAAAGATGTTGAATGGGGTGAACTTGATTATTTAATTTTAGACTTACCACCAGGTACAGGAGATGTGCAGCTTACGCTCACTCAAAAATTGCGCATGTCTGGAGCTATCATTGTCACGACTCCGCAAGATATTGCATTATCAGATGTAAGAAAGGGTGCGGATATGTTTAGAAAAGTGAAAACTCCTATTTTAGGAGTTGTTGAAAATATGTCTGGTCTATTTATTAATGGTGTTATTAAGGATGCAAATGGTAATGAGGTCAATGGTGGTACAATAACAATGGATTTTGGCTCTGATTATCAAATTCAAAATAGCGGAGAATTTGAAATTTCATTAGACCTCTTTAAAAAAGGTGGTGGCTTAGCTGAAAGCAAGCGGCTAGAAATCCCATTAATAGGGCAAATACCTATCTCCAATGATATTGTTAGTGCCACCGATAATGGAGAACCATTGATACGTTTGAATCCTGAACATAAAGCATCCAAAATATATATGTCCATTGTTGAGAAAATGATATCAATTTTAGATGAGGCCTAACAACAAGGAACATTCTACCTATTGTTCCAGTATAATGTTCAAAATAGGTGATGTCTTAATGTTGAAGATTTAAAACTATCTTTATTTTTACGACAAGATTCTTATGAAACCAAAAACAATAGATAAATCCGAATTAAAAATAATACCTAGGCATATTGCTATTATTATGGATGGGAATGGAAGGTGGGCAAAACAAAGAGGCCTACCTAGAATAGCTGGTCATCGCGAGGGAATAAACTCTGTTAGAGAAATAACCAAAATATGTGGAGAAATAGGCGTAAAATATTTAACGTTGTACACTTTTTCTACAGAAAATTGGAGTAGACCTAAAACAGAAGTCAAAGCTCTGATGACTTTGTTACTTTCCACTATAAAAAAAGAGATAAAAGAGTTACACAAAAATGATGTTAAATTTTCTACTATAGGGGATATCTCAATTTTGCCTAAGGGAACAGTTAAAGGTATCAAAGAAGGTGAAAAGCTAACATTTGACAACTCTGGTTTGAATTTGATTCTAGCTTTGAATTATGGGAGCAGGCAAGAAATAATCTCTGCTGTAAATAATATAGTTTTAGATATTAAAAAAGGGAGTCTAGAGAGTAACTCAATCGATGAAAATATTTTCTCTTCATATTTATATACGAATAGCTGTCCAGATCCAGACTTATTAATTCGTACTAGTGGAGAATTAAGAATAAGTAATTTCCTCTTGTGGCAGTCGGCATATACAGAGATGTATTTAACAAACACATATTGGCCCTCTTTTAGAGAAAATGAATTATTTACAGCAATAGTTGATTTCCAAAATAGAGAACGTAGGTTTGGAAAAACTAGTGAACAGCTAGAAAATTAAAATGAAAAAATATATAACCCTCTTTTCAATTTTTAGTGTCCTTTTCTCGCAAGGGAACCAAGAATTTTTGTTAAAAGATGTAAAAGTTGAAGGCAATATTGTTTCGACTGCAAACACAATTATTTTCACATCTGGTCTCCGTAAGGGCTTAAAAGTATCCTCCGCAGAGTTTCCAAGAGCTATTAAAAGGTTGTGGCAACTGGGTCTGTTTGATGATGTGCAAATCAGGTACGATGAGGAAGCAGGGAATGAAGTTAGTATTACTTTGTTAGTTTCTGAGTCTAAGGTTGTCGGCGATGTAAAATATGAGGGAAATAAGAAAATAAAAAATAGCAAATTTAAAGAAGAGCTTGATATAGTGACCGGGCAGAGAATAAAGCCCAATTTTCTTCACGAAAAAATTAAAGACATAAAAACCCTGTATTTTGAAAAAGGATATCTTAATGTGGAGGTTAAAGCAGATTTAATTGATTCTAAAGCCATAAAGAATCTTTTTGATGGAAAAGCTAAAAATATTACAAAAGACATTGTTTTCAGTATCTCAGAGAATAAAAAAATAAAACTTAGAAATATTTATTTTAAAGGAAATGAAGTTTATTCAAATTTAAAATTAAGAATGCTAATGAAAGAGACGAAGCAGCAAAGGTGGTATTATTTTTGGAGAACAGCGTTTGATAAAGATGACCTCGAATTAGATAAAGAGAAAATCATTGAATTTTATCACAATAAAGGCCACAGAGATTTTTCAATTTTATCAGATTCAATAATTTATGATGGTGAAAGTAAATACTTAGATGTAGTCATAAATGTTAATGAGGGGCCTAAGTATAAATACAGAGATTTTACTTGGGAAGGGCAATCATTATATTCAGAAGACATATTGTCAAGAGCATTGGGTCTTTCCTCTGGCGACAACTATAGTGAAGAAGCTTTTTCTAGAGCAGTTTATGATAGAATGCAAGGCCTCTATATGGATAAAGGCTATATATACAGTCGTATTGAACCGGAAGTGACCCCAGTGGGAGTTGATTCGCTTGATGTCCATTTTGTTATTGCTGAAAATCATAAAGTTTATATTAGAAATATCTCTATCAAAGGAAATGATAGGACAAGGGAAAATGTAATACGAAGAATTATGCGCATTTACCCGGGGGATGTCTTTAATAAAGAGCGTTTGATGAGGACGCATCGTGAGATAATGATGTTAAATTATTTTGCAAACGTGATTCCAGATGTTGTTCCTGTTGATGATAATCAAGTTGATATAGAAGTGACAGTAGAAGAAAAATCTTCAGGCCAAGCAAATATGAATATGGGATTTAGTCAAGCTTATGGTGTTACAGGGGGTGGAGGATTTTCACTGCCGAACTTTAGAGGAAAAGGACAGCATTTAGCATTGTCTTTTGAAGTTGGGGCTGCAAACTATAATAATACATATTTTGGAAGTAGTTATAAACCTCAGAAAAGAGAAAGGGCAAGTATTAGTTTTACTGACCCAATGTTTAATGACACAAACAACTTATTAAGCGGTTCTTTATTTTATAGTTTTTCTGGCCGATCATCACAGTATTATGCTCCTCTAGATATGGTCACTAAAGGTGGAAGTTTTAGATGGGGGCGAAGGTTTAAATGGCCAGATGACTATTTTAGAGGTAGTTGGTCATTTACAGCACACCAAAGAATTTATGAGGCAGACAATGAGGAGCAATTACAGTTGTATACTGGAGGTCTAAGTGAAACTGTAGGCGTAAGTATTACACAATCGCTGAGCCGTGATAGTAGAGATCATCCTGAGTTTCCAACAATTGGTTCATTGATGGCAATCAGCAGTAGTATTTCTGGAGGTCCTTTAGGCGGTAATGAAGATTTCCACAAACATGTATTAAACCTTGAATGGTATACGCCGACAGTTTGGAAATTTGTTTTAATGAGTTCAGTAAAAATTGGTGGAATTAAAACTTTAAAATCAAATGATGGTGAAAGATCCATGGTGCCTTTTAATGAGAGGTTTATTATGGGTGGTAGCGGTATGGTTTATGGAAACCCTTTGAGAGGTTATGAAGATAATAAAATAGGACCACTTACTTCAAGTGGTGGGCCATTTGGTGGAAATGCACTGATAAAAGTAACATCAGAGTTTCGGATTCCTTTTTCAGAAAATCCCGTTGTCTACGGAATGTTATTCGCAGAAATGGGGAATGTCTGGATTGAATCGCATTTGCAAGAGAAGTTTAACTTAGCTAGAATTGGGCCGTTAGATTTAAAACGTTCTGCTGGTGTAGGTATCAGGTTTTTTATGCCGATGATTGGAAAGCTTGGATTTGACTTTGGGTATGGCTTTGATGATGTAGATGGTGATGGGCAACCATTTGGATGGAAATCATCGATTACTATAGGACAACAATTTTAATAATAATTAAGGAGAAGATGGCAATAATGAAAAAAATAACCATATTTTTTATGCTATTAATTGGTATGACCGCAAGTTTAAGCGCACAATTAAAAATAGGATATATTTTATCAGAAAGAATTCGCGGTGAATATGAAGAATTTAAGGAAGCTGAGTCGCAACTACAGCTTGAATACCGTAAGGTTCAATTTGAGTTTGATCAAAGAGTCAAAAAACTCGATAGTTTAAAACAAGACTATGAAGTAAAAAGATTAATGTCTTTAGATAAAGGTGAAAGTATCAGACAAGAAATAGAGCAGACTGAAAAACAAATACAAACATACCAAGCTGAAAAAGTTGGTCCGCAAGGGGAACTAATGCGGAAGCAAGCACAGATGGAATATGATATTTTGGGGAAGGTTAAAAAAGCCGTTGATAAAGTCGCTATTGATGGTGGCTATGATTACATAATTGACGCATCAGTAGGCTTACTTTATTACAAACCAAAATATGATCTTACTGATGACGTTTTGCATGAATTAAGAAAACTAGATACTTCAAAATAGATATTAATTGAAGTTTAGTTTAAAGGAAATCAGCTTATCGGTTAATGGTAATATTTTTGGAGATCCTAACATAGAAATATTTGAAGTAGCTGAAATTCAGAATGCAAAAAATGGAAGTATTTCATTTTTAGGAAATAATATGTACGCTAAATATTTAGAAACTACTGAGGCCTCTGCAACTATTGTTTCAGATGAAAGTTTATTATCTGGAAGAAATGGTATTGTTGTTGATGATCCTCAATTAGCGATTGCTAAAGTATTGTCGCTGTTTTATCCAGATGAACCTTTATCTCAAAAAATCCACTCAAAATCTCATATTTCTAATTCTTCTGAAGTAGGAATGAATGTTACAATCGAAGTGGGAGCTGTAATTGAGAGTGGTGTTAAAATAGGTGATAATTCATTTGTTGGTGCAAATTCATTTATTGGTAGAAATACTAAAATAGGTTCTGGCTGTAAGATATATCAAAATGCAGTTTTATATCACTCAACAATAATGGGAAATAATTCTATTGTTCATAGCTCTACTGTTATAGGGAGCGATGGATTTGGATTCATTCCAGGTGATGAGCAGCACCATAAAATCCCGCAAACTGGAAGAGTTGTAATTGGTGACAATGTAGAAATAGGAGCTAATTCAGCAATTGATCGAGCAACTATAGGTGAGACAATTATTGGAGATATGAGTAAACTAGATAATTTAGTCCACATAGGTCATAATGTTCAGATTGGTAAAGCATGTTTAATAACAGCACAAGTAGGTATTGCGGGTAGCACTAAAATTGGTGATAATTGTCAAATTGGTGGCCAGGCTGGGGTTGTCCCTCATGTTGAAATAGGACCAAATTCGATTATCGCAGCAAAATCTGGTGTTACAAAATCACTGGCTGGTAATCAAATGTATGGTGGGTATCCAGCAAGGCCAATTAGAGAAGAGCATAAAAGAAATGCAGTACATAGAGAAGTTTTATCAATTAAAAAAAAATTAAATCATTTAATTCAAAACTCTAACAACGATTAATAAATGCATAGAAGACAAAGAACTATTCGAAGCTCAAAATCTTGCAAAGGTGTAGGTTTGCACACAGGTGTTGATAGTGTAATTACATTCCATCCTGCTCCAGAAAATTATGGAATAAGGTTTGTGAGATCGGATATTAAAGACTCTCCTGAAATCAAAGCAGACATTGATCACGTAGTAGATATTTCAAGGGGTACTACAATAGAGCAAAATGATGTACGGATTCATACTGTTGAACATGCTTTAGCTGCTGTTAACGGTTTAAGAATTGATAATGTAATGATTGAGCTAAACAATAAAGAAACGCCAGTTATGGACGGTAGCGCAAAAGATTTTGTTGATGCTTTATCGGATGCTGGAACTGTTAAACAAGAATCAAAAAGAAAAGTCTTAGAAATTACTCGTGCTGTTAATTACACTGATTACTATAGAGATATAGACATTCATGTTATCCCAAGTGATCACTTTAGAGTTACGTTTTTAGTTGAATATCCTTTGCCAGCTCTAGGGACTCAATATGAAGCAATCTATAATATGGAAGAGGATTTTGCTGTTGAAGTAGCCCCTGCCCGTACTTTTTGTTTTCTAAGTGAAATCGAAATGTTAAAAGAACAGGGCTTAATTAAAGGTGGTGGTTTAGACAATGCGCTAGTTATTGTAGATAAAAAAATTGATCAAATTGAAATGAACAGATTGAGAAACTTATTTGGTATAGAAGAAGCTATTGTTAATGGTTCAAATGGTTTACTCAATGGGAAGTTACTAAGATTTAAAAATGAGCCAGTCCGTCATAAAACTCTTGATTTAATTGGTGATTTAGCATTGCTTGGGGTTCCAATTATTGGCCACGTGACGGCTGCAAGAGCAGGCCATGCTAGTAATGTTGAATTTGTAAAAAAACTAAAAAAAGTTTATGCAAAAGAATTAGAAGAGTTATGGAAAGGTGATTAGAAAATGAGTAATGATTTAGTAAAAGATTCTTATAATATCCAAGATATAATTAAAATTTTACCTCATCGATATCCTTTTGTTTTAATTGATAGAATTGATGAAGTAAAACAAGGTGAATATGTTAACGCGATTAAAAACGTTACGATTAATGAGCCTTTTTTTCAAGGCCATTTCCCAGGTCAGCCTGTTATGCCAGGAGTTCTTTCTCTAGAATCGATGGCACAAGCTACCGCTTTTTTAATGTTACATGAATTAGATGACCCCCTTAAAAAAAATATGTTTATATCGGGTGTTGATAAAGTTCGTTATAGGCGTTTAATCATTCCTGGGGATACTCTACATATTAATATTAAACTAGTTTCAAAAAAACTCACTCTATATAAGTTTGATGGCACAATCAAAATTAATAACCAGCTTGCGGTGCAAGCAAAAATATTTTCGAATTTAGTTGACCGCGTAGAGGTTTAGTATTTCAAATAGTATTCATTCTACGGCTATTGTAGATGCAAACTCGCAACTTGGAAATAATGTTGTTGTAGGGGCTTATACTGTTATAGAATCAGGTGTATCTATTGGCGATGGAACATTTGTTGGAAACCATGTAACAATATCAGAAGGGTCTAAAATAGGAACTGATTGTAAAATCTTTCATTCATCTTCAATTGGCGCGATACCACAAGATCTAAAATATGAAAATGAAAAGACTTTTGTTTCAGTTGGCGATAGAACGATCATTAGAGAATTTGTAACGATAAATAAAGGTACTTCTGCATCTGGTAAAACATTAGTTGGTTCTGATTGTCTATTAATGGCTTCAGTTCATATAGCTCATGATTGTACGGTTGGCAATAATGTTATTATGTCAAATTTGACAACACTTGGAGGTCACGTGAATATAGAAAACTGGGCTATATTGAGTGGTGGAGTTTTAGTTCATCAATTTTGCAACGTGGGTGAACATGCATTTGTTGGTGCTAGTGGATTAGTAACTCAAGATGTCCCTCCTTTTATTTTAGCTGCTGGAACACCTCTAGAGTATAGTGGCATTAATAGCGTTGGATTAAAAAGAAGAGGGTTTTTGTCAGAAAACAGGAAAGAAATAAAAAATATTTACAAAACCTATTTTCGTTCAAAAAATAACCGTAGAGATAATATAAGAAAAATAGAGCAAGAATTAATAGAGTCTGAGTTAGCAAAAAAAATTATTAAGTTTATTGAAAACAGTGACAGAGGAATCATTTAGGATAAATGAAATTTATACTTAGGCTTGGTTGTTTTTTATTAAGTCTTTCTTGTAGTCAGAGCGTAGATTTTAGATATAATAATATTGATAATGAGAATCTTCATGCTCATGCAATAAAAGTTTCAAATTCCTCTACATTATGGCTTTCTGAACAAATTAACACCCCAAGAACAAATAGATACAGGCTATTTGTTAAATATGGACAATCATTAATTTTGAAAGAGATAAATTACAAAAAGTGGATTTTACCAAATCTTGAGTTTGGAGTTAAACCAACAGATAATTTATTGTTATCTGGAAAGTTTTTTGGGTTGCATCTAGACAAAGATTCTCCACAAATTATTGGAGGAGGCGTTCATTATCTTTCTGGAGAAAATAATAATTGGACTATCTCTTTTCAGAAATCAGCAATTAATGGTTTAAATGATTTTAGATTAGTCTCAACTTCATTTAACATTAAAAAGTTAATCCACCAATCATTTTTCGATATGTATGTTGATCTTGGGCTAAATTATTATATCAGTAATTCATATTATAGCTCAGTTGACCTTCCAAAAAAAATTGAACGAGATTTAAATCATATTGGTCTTTTATTCATGACTCCATTTAACAGTTTAAATATTATAATTTCATTGAAAGTAAGTTCTGATAATCATTTAATTCAAGCTGCTTTAATTAAAGGGTTTTAATTTTGAAAAAAATATCAATACTTGGCTCTACCGGTTCAATTGGCGTAAATGCATTGAACGTAATTAGAAAAATTCCAGAAAAATTCCAAGTGGTGCATCTCACAGGAAATATGAACACAGAAAGGATGATTGCTCAGGGTAAAGAATTTCTTCCCGCTTCAATAACTATGGTAGACATTCAAGCTGCTGAGATAGTTGAAAAAGCGTTAAAAGGATTAAGCATAGAAATTTATTCTGGAAGAGAGGAGTTATTAGATTTAGCCGGGGATAAGAATGTTGACCTTCTATTGAATGCATTAGTCGGAGCATCAGGAATGGAGCCTACATTGAAAGCATTAGAAAATGGTGTTGATGTCGCTCTTTCAAACAAAGAAAGCTTGGTCGTCGCTGGTGACATCATTTATAGTGCTATGAAAAAATCTGGAGCGAATTTATTTCCAGTAGATAGTGAGCATTCTGCCATATGGCAGTGCTTATTTGGGGAAGCTAAAGAAGATATTGAAAAAATAATTCTAACTGGAAGTGGTGGGCCTTTTAGAACTCGGGCTATTGACAGTTTTTCAACAGTGACTAAGTCTGATGCTTTGAATCATCCTAATTGGGAAATGGGTCAAAAAATAACAATTGATTCAGCTACAATGATGAACAAGGGTCTGGAGGTAATAGAAGCATATTGGTTATTTAATTTAGAGATATCTCAAATTGAAATTATAGTTCATCCTCAATCCATTATTCATTCTATGGTGCAATTTAAGGATGGCTCAATTAAAGCACAGTTAGGTGTTCCAGATATGAAAATCCCCATACAATATGCTTTAACATACCCCAGGCACTTACCCTCAAAGTGGGAAAGATTAGATTTTAAAACAATTGGAGACTTAACTTTTGAAGCGCCAAACTTTGAAAGATTTCCATGTATTAAATTAGCTTATGATGTTTTAGAAAAAATGGGAACATCTCCAGCCGTTTTGAATTTTGCTAATGATTATTGTGTCTACAGATTTTTAAGAGAAGAGATCAAATTTATAGATATACCTAAAATCATTGAATCGGCTCTAGGAAACCATACCTGGCTCAAAAATCCCAAATTAGAAGACATTAAGAACTTAGATTATTGGACAAAAGATTTCGTAAACAACTTTGATTAATTTGTAACAATTCAATTAGATTTATATATCAATAAACAATAATTATGATATTCATTTGGTCAACCGCTCTCGTTATTGGAATTCTTGTATTCGTACATGAGTTAGGTCATTATCTAGCTGCAAGATCAGTTGGTGTTAGAGTAGAAAAATTTTCTATTGGGTTTCCCCCAAGATTTTTCACTGTGACATCAGTAGATAACGGGTTTGACATAACATTTTTTTTCTTTCGCTTTTTTGAGGGTAGTTTAAAGTGGATGCCTATTTTTAATACAAAAATAGGGATTGAAAATCGAAAGGGTACAAATACTGAATACGTAGTTGCACTGATACCCTTAGGTGGGTATGTGAAAATGGCTGGCTCTTTAGATGAAAGCTTTGATAATGAAGTAACTGGTTCCCCCGATGAGTTTTCTAGTAAGACAGTTCTCCAAAAAATATGGATTCTGAGTGCTGGCGTTATAATGAATATATTGACAGCATTTATAATTTTTACAGGTATTACCTTTTTTCAAGGAATTCCTGAAATAAATGAAGATCCATTCATTGGTTCGGTTTCTCCGAACAGTCCGGCGATGAAAGCAGGTTTAAAGGCTGGTGATGAGATTTTAAGTATCAATGGTGAAGAAGTATACAAGTGGATGGATCTAGTAAAAATTCTACAACCGATTCCAAATACTTTAGTAGATATTAAAGTTCAAAGAAATGGAATCCCTAGAATATTTTCTTTTGAGACTTATAAAATCCCATTGCCAACAAAAAATGGGATAGACACTGTCGGCGGAATAGGTATTGGACAGGATTATTCATATGTAACTACAAATTTTAGTGAATCTGTATCTGCAGGGTATATAAAAACCCTCCGAAGCTTTGGTCTTATTTCATTAACATTTAAAATGTTAGCTAGCGGTCAAGCAACGATAAAAGATCTTGGCGGTCCAATAATGATTGGACAAATCGCTGGTGAAACAGCAAAGGCAGGTTGGATTCCACTTTTAAACTTCATGGCATTGATTAGTATAAATTTGGCATTTTTAAATATACTACCGGTACCAGGATTAGATGGTGGGCATATTTTCATCATACTCATTGAAACTATTATAAGAAAGCCACTTAGCATAAAATCTAGAATGGTGATTCAACAAGTGGGGATGGTGCTTTTATTAGGTCTTATGTTTACTGTTATGTTTAATGATGTTACGAGATTGTTTAACTAGTTTTAGATAATTCGAGATTTAATGACCCAAACTTCATTTTTAAAGTTATTAATAATGGGAGCTTTTCTTTTTCTGAAATCCACATAGTCATCTTGCCAGCATTTTTAAATGAGCTTCCATCCATCTTTTGAGGCCATATTTTATTAGCGAAATAGCTACCATAAGAAGTTTTTATCTTTTCCAGATTATCAACAAAAAACTGCAAAGGCATAATCTTTTTATTATCTACTATTTGAAGTTCATGGTTTTCTGCATAGTTTAAGTTTTTTGTTCTGAAATAATATATTAAAGAATATGGGTTGACGACTTTATCATTATAGTAAATAGTATCCTTTTTATAAATAAACATTTTTTCATCATTTCTAAAGGAAGCCAAAGAGTTTTGCGTATATTTTCCTTGTCTTAGTTTTTTTTGTACTCTAATTGGTTCCCATGTATTTAAATCTACATCGATAATAATCTTATCATTTATCGGGAAAATAAATTTAAGAGAAGGTTTTGATTTAACAATGAATTGAATTTTTAAGATATTTTTATTGTCAGAATTTATATATCGTTTTGAACTCAAAGATGCATTTGCAATATTTACACCACCAAAAGAAGCAGTGTATTCTAAGACTTCATCCCATTGTTTATCTCCGAAGCATAGTGAGGACATAAGCATTATTAGAAACATTATTCTCATCTGATGTTTTTCAAGTTTCCTTTTTCATATTTATATATTTTTGAAGCAGTGTTCATAAGTGTTCCATCTTCAATGATTAAGTCTATTTCATTTTTAAAAGAATACAGAATTTCATCAACATTAGTTTTAGGTTTTTTCCCATTTCTGTTCACACTTGTAGTTGTAATGGGGACTTTACAGCAATTTGCTAGTGAAATACAAAAAGGGTGTTTTGAAAATCGTATTCCTAATGTATTGTTTGGT
Source organism: uncultured bacterium (assembly GCA_905478065.1). Classification (GTDB taxonomy): domain Bacteria; phylum Fidelibacterota; class Marinisomatia; order Marinisomatales; family UBA1611; genus TMED80. The sequence continues at coordinate 58,819 of CAJQGZ010000019.1, forward strand.
CCTAATATTTTATTTTCTACTATGTTTTTTTTTACAGGAAAAATAATAGTTGTTTGCGCTTTTAAATATTGTAGTGCGTTTTTTATTTCATTGTCAGGAAGTCTTAACCAATTAGATGCTTTTTCTTTACTTTCAATTATTACACTTATAGGACCTTGGCGATTTTTAATTAAGTTTAAATTATTAATCGCTTCCAAGTTTAGTGCATTTACCCCCAGACCATATATCGTATCAGTTGGGTAAACTAAAATCCCACCATTTAAAATTACTTCTCTTGCGGAATCTAACGCTTTTTCATTTTCCCAATTTAGTATTTTAGTTTTCAATTAGTCTCTTTTGTTTTCCAGCGTTTGTGGAACCAAAAATATTGTTCTGGATACTTTTTTACTAAGATTTCTAGTGCTGAAGTATAGCTCTGAGTTATTGTTTTCACAGTATTTTCTTTTGGTTCAATAGCTGTAATTTTAATTTTATATTCATTAAAATGTGTCTGTAGACAAACTCCAAATATCATTGGTGCATTTGTCCTTTGATGAAATAAAGCTGCGCCCTTATGCGTTGAAGCTGGTTCATTAAAAAAATTAACAAATACTCCTTTTCGCTTTGCGTCTTGGTCACTAACTAATCCAAGAATCTCTTTTTGATGTAAAACATCATAAAGTATTTCAATATTTGTTTTTCTATAAACTTGTGAAATTCCGCTTAATTTACGTTTTTCTTCAAAAAATTTATTTGCTCCTCTATTCTTTTGTTTTTGAGCGACTCCTCTAAGTGGATAATCATTTACCCCAAACCAATGCCCTAAAATTTCCCAAACACCAAAGTGTGCAGAAATTAATATTACACCCTTATCATTTTTTAAGGCATCATTTAAAATTTTTCTTCCATCAACTTTTATTTTAAGATAATCCTGTTTTGGAGGGAAAGCCATAAATTGTATAAAATTATATGTAAAAAACTGGTAGCAATTTTTAAGGATTTGATCAACTTCAGCAGAAGATCTACTTGGAAAAGCTATTCGAATATTATTTAAAGCAGTGTCCTTGCGTTTAGGTATATAATTATAAAGTATACTAGCAATGTTTTGGCTTATTATATAACGGCTTTTGCTAGATAACGATTTTAATATATTACCAAAAGATTTTAATATATAATATGTTAGTTTATAATAAAGACTCAAAAACTCCCCTTTATATAATTTTTTTTAAATGAATAGTGTTAGACTAGTTGTATGATTCACAGTGAAATTTAGCCATATGAAACAAATTTTTATTTATTTTTGCATTTTTTTTAACATTTCTCATGCTAATAAAGTATATCATATTCCAATATCTGGGACCATTGATTTAGGATTACCTCCTTTTATACAACGTTCAATTGAAGAAGCAGAGAATGATAGTGCCTCAGCAATTGTGTTTGAAATTAATACGTTTGGAGGAAGGGTCGATGCCGCTACTCAAATTAAGGATGCAATACTTGATTCAAAAGTTCCAACTATTGCCTTTATTAATAAGAGAGCAATTTCTGCAGGTGCACTTATATCTTTATCTTGTGAGAGAATTTATATGACCGGTGGCGCAACTATTGGGGCCACAACTGCAGTGGATATGCAAGGGAATAAAGCAAGTGAAAAAGTTATAAGCTATATGCGAGAAGAAATGGCTTCCACCGCTGAGAAGAGGGGAAGAAATATAATAATAGCAAGAGGTATGGTTGACGAAGAACTAGAGTTTCCAAGTAAAGTGGTAAATGAATTTGTGAAGAGTGATAATGAAATTGATACGATTAAAACAAAAATTTATTATCTCTTGTTTAATAGCGATACGGTTATTGTAAATGATATAGAAGGAAGGAAGCAGGGTAATTTAATTACTTTAACAACAGAGCAATCTCTTAAGTACAATATAGCAGATGCTTCTGCTGATAATTTTAATGCTGTTTTGGACTCCTTAGGTCTTTCAACTTTAAGTGTCAAAAAAACTAAAGAAAATTGGTCTGAAAGTTTTGTTAGGTTCTTAACAAACCCAGTTGTGGCTTCACTACTTACAACATTTGGGTTTTTAGGTATTTTATTTGAACTACAAAGCCCAGGATGGGGTATCCCGGGTTCGATAGGATTAATATGTCTAATTCTTTCATTAAGCGCTTCATATATTGCAGAGTTGGCAACGATGAATGATTTATTAGTAATTTTATTGGGGATTTTATTTTTGTTGGTAGAAGCATTTATCTTACCAGGATTTGGAATTGCAGGGGTAGCAGGGATAGGATTTATACTGTGGGGTCTTTATTTACTTTTACTGCCCGATATACCAGTAGGAGAGGATATTTTGAACCAAGCTTCTAACGGTTTAATAATAGGCATTCTTGGAGGTATAGTTGGGTTATTCTTACTGTTTAGGGCGATGACTAAAACAAAATTTTGGAGAGACTTAACTTCACCAGGGGTTCAAAAAAAAGAAGAAGGTTATGCAACTAGTTTCGGATGGGAAAAATTTATTGGGCAAGAAGCCAGGACTGAAACAGACCTACATCCATCGGGTTGGGTAGTTGTAAAAGATGAGCGATTTTTTGCTCTAAGTGAGGGTAATTTTATTAACAAAAATGAAACTGTTATTATATTATCTGTAGATGGTAACAGGATAGTTGTTCGTAAAAAATAGAGATTTAATAATTTTTAAAAGGAGTCAAATATGCCAGTAGTTCAAGGGACATTTTTAATTGTAATTGTATTATTTTTTGTCCTTTTCTTTTATTTTGTCCCGCTTGGGATGTGGGTGCAGGCGGTTGTGTCACTAGGCCTGGGTAGAATTAGAATCGTAGATTTAATTAGAATGCGACTTAGAAAAATATCACCTAGGCTAGTTGTTGATGGTGTAATTAACACTCACAAAGCTGGTTTAGACCACATCTCCACTGATATGCTTGAAACTCATTATCTTGCGGGGGGGAATGTAGAAAATATTGTTTCTGCTATGATAGCATCAGATAAAGCAAATATACAGTTATCATTTGAAATTGCAACAGCTATTGATCTTGCGGGTAGAGATGTGAAAGCTGCTGTTGAAACGAGTGTCTACCCTAAAGTAATTAATGCCCCTGTCGATGGGTATTTAAGCGCAGTTGCAAAAGATGGAATAGAGCTGAAAGCAAGGGCCAGAGTAACTGTTCGAACGAATATACCTGGTCTTGTTGGTGGTGCTACTGATGACACAATTATTGCTAGAGTAGGAGAAGGTATAGTTAGTGCTATTGGATCAGCGACTACATATTCAGATGTATTAGAGAATCCAGACAGCATATCTAAATCAGTACTTAATAAGGGGTTGGATTCAGGTACCGCATTTGAAATATTATCTATTGATATTGCGGACTTAGATGTTGGTAAAAATATTGGCGCTTCACTTCAAGCAGATCAAGCAGAAGCCGATTTACGTGTTGCACAAGCAAAAGCAGAAACGCGACGTGCAATGGCAGTTGCAGAAGAACAAGAGATGCAAGCAAAAGTACAAGAAATGAAGGCAAAAGTAGTAGCGGCGGAAGCAGAAGTTCCGAAAGCAATGTCTCAAGCATTTCGAGATGGGAACATAGGCGTTCTTGATTATTATAATATGAATAATATTAAAGCCGATACTGGAATGAGAGATTCAATTGCTGATTCTTCGATTCACCCTAAAGACTCAAGAGATGATGTTGACTCTGAAGACAGATAGCTTTTCTTAGGATAGTGAGAAAATAGCATGAGTAATTGGCTATTTTTAATGCTTTTGTATGCTTTTTTTGGGTGGTTCAAAAAAAAGCAAAGAGATAAATCTGTAGAAAAATTAGAAGGCAATGACAGCCAAAAATCAAATAGTATTGTAGATTTTGGAGAGGGTATTTTAAATGCATTAATTGGTGATGAGAAACCAGCACCAGAGTATAGTTCAATATCGAATCAAATTAAACCTGAAGAATATGACCAGCCATCCGAAGATTATTCTGACAATGAAGAGCAATCGAAAGAAGAAGATGTAAAAATTTCTACTGAACAACTACAAACTAAAAAGAATATTTGGTCGTCAACGATTAGAGTAAAAAAGTCACGTAGAAATAATGGGAATATATTAGCAGGCCTAATCGATTTAAATGATCCAGTAAAGACGGGAGTTATTTTCAAAGAAATCTTTGACAAGCCAAAGGCATTAAGGTGAGATAGAAGATAGAACTATAATAAAGTATCAAATACTTTTTTTGCTTCTTTTTCTAAACTTTCCAAATTAGAATTATTTTGGATGATATAATCGGCCATATTTTCCTTGTCTTCTTCTGGCCACTGCAAGGAAACGCGCTTTAAAAAATCTTCTCTAGTAATGTTATTTCTTGACATTACTCTTTCTGTGCGGTGACTAATTAAAGAAGATACTACTATAACGTAATCCATGTGTGTATCAGCTCCAGACTCATATATCAGAGCAGCATCAACAACAAAACAATTATGATTGTTTTCTATTTTAATTTTTTCAAAAGAATTATTAATTTTTTTAAAAACGTAAGGGTGAATTATGGCATTTAAAGTTTGTTGGTGAAACTCATCTTGGAAAGCAATCCTGGCTAGCTTTTGTCTGTTTATAGTTTGATTCGGGTCAATTACATCACTTCCAAATTCTTTGATTATTTCTTTTTGAGCTTCGAGGTTGTTATTTATAATATTCTTGGATTCTTTATCGGCATCAAAAATATATGCACCCCAAGACTGTAAGAAATTACTTACTTCACTTTTTCCTGAGCCAATGCCACCTGTTAAACCAATTTTCAACATTTCATTTTATTACTTTAATTATTCTCTTGGTTATGTCTTCGATAGTTCCAAGTCCATTTACTTCTTTTAAAATTTTATTTTCACGATAATATTTTATTATCGGAGCAGTTTGGTTCCAATAAACATCTTGGCGTTTCGAAATTATTTCGATGGCATCATCGCTTCGGCCAGAATCCTTACTGCGTTTAATCAATCTCTTGATTAGTTCTTTTTTTTCAGCCGTTAAACTAATTGCTACATCAATGGATTGATTTAATCTTGATAATAATAAATGTAAATCTTTTACCTGTTGTACATTTCTAGGATATCCATCTAAAATATATCCATCCTGACAAACAGAACTTTTAAGATAGTTTTCAATTATTTCGATTAAAATATTATCAGGGACAAATAAACCATTATCAATGTACTCCTTGGATACTTTACCGATATCAGAATTCAAAGCGATTTCTTTTCTAAGTATTTCACCAGTTGAAAGATGAGGGACTTTTAAATGACTTTTTAAAATTGTTGCTTGAGTTCCTTTTCCAACACCTGGTGGGCCCATAAATATTATCTTAAAAGACATTGCTATATTATTATTCCTACAATAGAAGCCGTAAGCCAAGAAGCAATGGCGCCACCAAGCATAGCTTTAATTACTAATTTTGATAAATCATTCTTGCGGTCTGGTGCCATTGATCCAATTCCGCCTAATTGGATACCAATAGACCCAAAATTTGCAAAGCCACAAAGAGCATAGCTAGCAATAATAGTTGATCTTTCTGAAAGAGTATTTTTATTAACATAATCACTTAGGTCTCCAAATGCAATAAGTTCTGTAAGTACTATTTTTTCGCCCATAAGTGTACCTACAATGCCAGCATCTTTCCAAGGTACACCCATTGTCCAAGCAAGAGGCTTGAATAATAATCCTAGTATATCTTGCATAGAAGTTCCTAATAAACCTAAAATAAAATTAATCATTGCAACCATTGAAATAAAAGCAATTAACATGGCTGCTACATTAGCTGCAAGTTTCATTCCATCTGTCGCTCCTCTTCCAATTGAATCCATTAAATTATTATCTGACGAATCTAAAATGATTTCAGTTGAATCGATGGTTGTAGGAGATTCTGTTTCGGGGTAAATGATTTTTGCGACCATGAGTGCTGCCGGTGCTGACATGACCGAAGCAGCTAATAAATGACCGGCAATATTTGGGATATTACTTAGCCATGTAACATATAGAGCCATTACGCTTCCAGCAGCTGTTGCAAATCCTCCGACCATAACAGCCATTAATTCTGATTTTGTCATTGTTGATATGTAAGGTCTAATTAAAATTGGAGCCTCAGTTTGACCAACGAATATATTTGCAGAGATACTTAATGTTTCTGCTCCACTAGTTTTCATTGTTTTCTCCATGACAAATGCGATTTTTTTAATAACAAATTGAATTATTCCAAGGTGATAACTAACAGCTATCAGACTTGAAAAAAATATAATAACAGGCAACGCACGAAAGGCAAAGTTAATCAAAGCTTGATCATAGCCGACGCCAGGAATGAATGAAGTAAATAAAAAATCACTTCCGGCATCAGCGAAGCTGATTATTTTCACTATGAAAATATTAAAATAAAAAAATAATGCCTTTCCAAAAGAGGTTTTTAATATAATAACTGCAAAAGAAAATTGTAGACCTAAACCCCAGAATATTATATTTTTATTTACTAACGATTTATTATTGGAGAGCATGTAAGAAATTCCTAGTAAAACTAAAACTCCTAAAATTCCGATATATTCTTGCATTACTTATTTTTTTGTAAATTAAAACAATTTCTGCAACGTGCTTCGTAAGCATCCGCTTCGCCTATTAAAATCTGCTCAGTTTGGGTTGCAATCCTTTGAGTATATGAGGCATCTTTTCCGCATTTCATACATATTGCTGATAATTTATCTAGATAATCAGCTTCGCACATAATTAATGGCATTGGACCAAAGGGTAATCCTTTGTAGTCCTTGTCCAAGCCTGCGATAATGACTCTAGTCTTATTTTTTGCAAGATTTTTACAAATATTAACTAAGTCATCATCAAAAAATTGTGCTTCGTCAATACCTACAACGTCATATTGATTAGCTAAATCAAACAATTCACTTGAATATGCTAGAGGAATTGAATTTATAGTATTCTTATCATGACTTACAATTTTATCTTTACTGTAACGGTTATCAACTTTTGCTTTAAATGCTTTTACCCTTAGGTTTGCTATCTCAGCTCGTCTTAGCCTTTTTAAAAGCTCTTCAGTTTTTCCGCAAAACATACTGCCGCAAATAACTTCAATCCATCCGTTTTGAATTGGTTTTTGATGCACTTTATAGCTTCTTTATTTTAATTGAATCAATTTTTTTAATAATTTTTTCTACGGAGGTATTTATTTTTGAGGAACCCGAAATAATAATATCAGCAACGGACTTTAAAGGTTCGACATATCGTATGTGCATTGGCTTCACATTGTTATCATATTGTTTCCGAATTTCCATAGGTAATCGACCTCTTTTTTTTACATCTCGTTTTAATCGTCTTTTGAATCGAATATTTTCAGGCGTTTCAATGAAAATTTTCAACATCATTAGATTAGTTAATTCCGAATAAAAAAAAATTAGGGTTCCTTCAAGAAATATCAATTTATTTGGATAAATAATATTGAAAATATTTTCTCGACAATGCTTTTTATAATTATATTTTGGTGACTTTATTTTATTTCCTTGAAGTAGCATCTCTAGATGTTTTTTTAACATTTTAGTATCAAAAGAGTCTGGGTGATCAAAGTTTATTTTTTTTCTATTATCAAAAGATAAGCTACTATAATCTTTATAATAAGAGTCTAATTGAATTGTCGAGGCAGCGCTATAATGGTCGATTAATTTCGAGACTATAGTCGTTTTGCCAGCAGCTGTACCTCCACATAACCCAATAAGCTGATTTTTCATTATCATAATTTTGTATTATCAAATGGTAGAGGAAGTAGAGCCCTAGAAGAGCTTTTACTAATGAATTTTTTTCCATCACAAATATAAATTGGTATGTCTCCACATAAATCCCAAATCACTTGTCTGCATGCTCCGCAAGGCATGCCCGCATTCTCAGTTGAAACTGACAATGCTTTAATAGTTCTATAACCTTCAGAATACGCTTTAAATAGCGCTACTCTTTCAGCGCAACATGTTAAGCTATAACTGCTATTTTCAATATTGCATCCACCGAAAATTTCTCCTGAGTCTGTTAAGACGGCTGCACCAACTTTATATTTAGAATAGGGTGCAAATGCCTTTGATCTCATTTTAATAGCTTTCAGGATAAGATAATCTTTAGACATTTTTATAATCCTATTTACAGGTAAAGGAAATCGAGCGATCAGTTTGATTACCCACTCTATCAATAATCGTAATATCTATGGTATGATTCCCCTCATTTAGACCTCTGTCTAAATCATAAGTAATCTGCTTTTTTACAGGCTGATATGCACAAAATAATTTCGTACCATTTAATTTTATAGATATTGATTTTTCTTTTGGTTCTATACCCGAAATTGTGTCTTCAATATCAATAATAAGTTTCTTTATTTCTTTGCCCTCATAGTGACCTCCATTTGCAGGGTAGGTGTTTAATATTTGGGGGGGGATGAGATCTTGAATTATTGTAACTGCATGGAGTTGGTCTAAATTAGCGGTGAGTATATTTTTACTTGGATTATTTTTAGTTTTAACATAATTCCAATTTTCTGATTTTTCATCAAAATAATAAATAGCCATTTTTGTATGACCTGATAATCGGTGGCTATACTTCATCCCTAAAAGAAACTCGTTCTTCAAAACTCTATCAAAAGGCTGTAACTGATATACCGAGGATAAATGGTAACCATTTTTTACAGGTGCGTGTTTGTCAACTTTTTCAATCCAAATTGCGGTCGGAGAGTATACGGTATTTGGTAATGTCTGAATTGAACAATTCATATCTTTCGATATAATGACTGTCTTAATATTTGGTTCTGCAATACCAGGCATAAAGTTGAATCTTGTTTCCCTTGAAAGTTTGTCATTTTTAAGAGATATGTCGACATATTTAACATCTTCCAAAGTTTTTGGAGGTAACATATCCGATAAAAATACCGTTGGTTGAATCTGGCTTACAGGGTAAGATTTAAAAATATTATCGTTTGATAACTTTAAAGAGGCCTCTCCTTTCGCATATTGGTCCATTTCAATTTGGAAAAAAATGCCTCCCTCAGTATGAACAATATCAAGTTTTGGATTTACATCTAGCACTGTTTTTAAAGAATTATGATTTGACCAATGAAAAGGTAGAGCAATCGCACCTATTTGATTTGTTGCTATGAATTGAAAAATTCTATTTTTTGAAGCTTGAGTTGGTATTCGTATTTCTAAGTTTTTCCCTCTTTTTTGAGTGCTAACTATGGTAACTTTTTCATCTGGGAGTCCAAAAGGTGTAAAACTATATATTGTAGCCTGCCGGACTGCTAGGCCACCTCTTTTAGGGCTCATTTCTAAAGTAATATGTTTTTCATCTCTACTAATTTCTTTAATAGCAACAGACATTGGAAATGTCCCAAGCAAGACTCCCTCAGCATTAGCAGTATTGCCTGCAGCATCTGTTATTAAAATTCTTATTTTATGATACCCTGGGGAGACACTTATAATACCATTATCTTCTAAACCATGGACAGACATTTTTGGGTGCTCAGTTAGACGGTATAACTTTTGATATTCTCCTAAATTCTGTTTTTTTAATTCAAATTGAACAAGCGTTCTCACATTGTTTGTTTGGCTATAGGGGATTCTATTATAGTTCAATGTAAAAACTGGTTTATTGTCAATAAATAGCTCAGCTTTATGAAATTGATATTTAAATTTAGAACCTTCCCTTTTATCAACTGCTTGAATAGCTAAACCAAAGTTTCCAATGACACTTATCGTATCAGCAAACAAATAAGTTCCATTTTTATCTCGAAATAATGGCATTGTTTGCACTAATGGACTTGAGTTAATTAATGCCCCTTTTGATAATGGTACTAAAGCTATTTTTTGCATTATTGGGTTGATTTTATCGGGTACTAAATAACCGTTTTTTAATGGATCTAATGCAGCATCTGACTTATCTCTGACTTCAAAATGTAAGTTTGGGCCAAACGCATAGCCGGTATCTCCTGAATAACCAATTATATCTCCTTTTTTTAATCGGAATTCATTAGATGAAAAATTTGTTTTTATACTGTATCTTTTATTTTTTGCTTGCTGAAGCTTTACTACTCTTTCCATAATAGGACTAAATTTATCTAAGTGTGCATAAACGATTGTTTTACCACTTATCGTTTTTTGATATATAGCTTTTCCATAACCAGAATAATTAGTGATAATTTTTGATATATATCCATTTTCAACTGCAAAAACTTTATGACCTATGGTTCCTTTAGTTCTTACATCAAGGCCCATATGAAAATGGTCATCTCTATATTCTCCAAAATTTGAAGAATATGAATTCCCAGCATCTGTTGGCCATTGAGAATCTTGTCCAAAAAGATTGACTAAAAAAGACAGTAAAATTAGAATTTTCTTTGTATGCATGTTGTAAGAGATGGCATCAATTTATTTAGATAAAAATAGATAGTACAACTATAAATAGATTTATTCCATTAATTATTTACTTTATTTAACATTACATATAGAATTTATTACACATAAGGAGATTATAATGAAAAATATGAAGATATTATTACTCGCTAGTTTAATTGCTTTACCAAAAACAGTTTTTGGGATTGTTGGTTTTGGATTAAATGTCATCCAAGATGGTTCAAAACTAGGGGCTTCTTCTTACACTGAGGGAAGTGGTATTACTTTAGCTACAGTTGAGTCATTTGAGATGGATGCCCTTCCGGCTGGAATGGGGGGATACATATTTATAGATCTTGCTGGTTGGGCCGTAGAATTAGAAGGTAATGCAGCTTATGGCGAGTATAGCTTTACATTTTCGAATGCTGTTACTCAAATGGAAGATATCCCTTTTGGTTGGGCTAGAGTGTCTTCTGGAATTACCGTAAAGAAAAATATCGCAGATTTTTCAATTCCTTTCCTAGCTAAGACTGCGTTATCAGTTGGTGTTGGAGTGAACTCGCATAGCTCAACTCCTAGAGCGAGTGTTTCCATGGTGAAAGAACTTTTAAGCACTGATGATTTGGCAGCAGAATTTGATGCAAGTAGTCTAGAAGACGAGCTAATCGATTACCTAAAAGACAATAAAATTGATAATAGTGGCGTTCATCTCCAACTTGGATTAAGGTTTAAAATATTGGTCATTGATTCGCATCTAAATTTTAGATACAATATGACAAAAGACGTTTATGAAGGAGAGAACGGCTTTACTGAGATTCAGTTTAAATTAGGGATGGGATTTTAATTAGTAGGAAGGTTCTGATCTAAGAAAATAGATTTATTCATAGAGGCAAAAAATCTTTTAAAGAATTCTTGTTCGTGGATTCCACCAGATTCTAAAATTTTACCATCCTGTTCCAATTCACCGCTCGCGCTAACACGAATATTTGTGTTATTTGAGCCGGACTCATCGATATTTATTGTTACTTTATAGCGGTAAATATGCGGACCCTTTGGAGTGTCATCTTGATAGTAATTATTTACTGTTTTATGAGTTGAGTTTGATGAGTGCCTAGATCGACTCCACCCCTTTGATGAGCCAGAACTATCATCATCATCGTTATCGTCATTATCATCATCATCTCCAAAGATTGCATTAATAATTACGACAACGAAAACAACAACAACAGCAAAGCCAAAAATTTTAGCACATGTCTGAGCTTGTTCTTGTTTTGCGGTTTCTTCAGCATCTGTCTTATCATCCATATTATTTTGAGTTGAAGGACCTGGTTCAATAGCATCTGATGAAACATCTGCTTTCTTTTTTTCGGTTGTTCTACTCGCAGTTATTAATCCAACATCAGAATTAAGCACATCAATTGTATAATCCAAATCTTGTAGAGCATTGATTGATGCTTTGAGAGTCGTTTTAATATCTGCTGAAAAATTTTGGGTCTGTAGAGTTCTGGATACTGCAGTTGGCGGTTTGTTCTGTGAAAATACTATATTAGAACTTGATAAATACACAAGAAGCGATAAAAGTCGAAGTTTACCTGCTACTGATGAAGGACGTATTAAGCGCCGCATTTGTTAATATTTTAAACTTTGGTAAGTAAAATCTGAAACGAGTTGATTTTTATCAAATGTAATAATGACCGTAAGCGATTTAGATTCTGTATTTCTATCTGAATTTGATTGGACAGAATTTGTAGTTCCACCAAAGAGGAAATTCCAAAACCCTCTTCCAAGTTGAGCTTGACCATACGTGGCTGAGGCATTGTTTGATGATGATTGAGATGTCCCAATTCTATCATAAGTCCATACTTCACCTCCACTTGAATTTTTTGTTGCTATATTTGGTGAACCTAACACTTCTAAGATTTCAGTTTGATTCATGCCTTTTTTAACCTGGCTTTGAACTTTTCCTAAGGTGAGTTTGTCTTTCTTCTCTACGGGGACTTCTATAATTATTGGTTCAGGAGGGGTACAACTAAACATTATCATTGTAAAGGTAATAATCACTGAGAAATTTTTCATGATATTTTCACTCCTTATATTCATATCTAAAACATGGTTTTATATCTTTTTGTTCCAAAAAACTATACTTTTTTAAAGTTCATTTGTTATGCAATGCACAGATCCGCCACTTAATTGGTACTGTGAAACTGGACATTCTTCTAGAGTAATTTGTAATTCGCTTAATTTTTTTCTTGCAAAACTACTGGAATATTTGACCGAACTTATAAGTAATCCTGGAGATGAAAAACTATTTACTGCTAATGAACCTAATTTATTTTTAGAGCCAATAGAATCTTCTTGACCTATAGATATTAGATCAACATTGAACTCTTTTGATAACTTTTTTAAGTTTTTAGTAGATTTTTTTGAGATGAGCTCATCACAAAAGACTATTGCTTTTAAATTGCCATATTTATCAAATACAGTAGTCAATACAGTATCCAAATGAAATGAAGATGTTTCAATCATAATCAATTGATTAACATTTAAGAATGAAGCGACTTCTTCTGCCCCCTTAATTGTATTTCTATTAATTCCACTAAACAGAATTTTATCTTTAGGACAAAAATAAAATTCACCTCCTTCTGCAAAAACATTATCTTTTATGGATAGTTCTTCTAATTCATAGTTTAGTTTTTCAAGTTGATCTGCAATTAGTTTTATTTCTGGTTGTCTTTTTTTTTGAGAAAAATTTAAAATTAGTGCCTTCCCATTTAAGTCGCTTATAAAACCATCTCTTATATAAACATAATCATAACCATATTTTGTTTCTTCTAATTTTTTTGGGAATGGGAATTCGATTACTTCAATTTTATTCTTTTTAAGAGTGTTAATTAAGTTGTCCCGTTCTTTGGTAAGTAAGGCTTGATTCGGAATTATCCCATTTTTCATGAAGGGATTATCTTCGTAACTAATAATGCCCTCACCCCACCAAGGACTTTGTGGTAAACTGCTAATTGCTACTTTCATTTTATTAATTATTTAAATTTTCAACTATGAGCAAGTTATTAATTTTTTTCTTTATTTCATTTCTAGCTATCCTATATGGAGCTAAATCTCGCTCTTCAGAATCCCAGCTATGGAAAGGGTCTTTTATATTCCAGTGAATTCTGGATTTCCCATTAGGGAAGCTAGGGCAGGTTTGGTTCGCTTTTTCGCATACAGTTATAATAATTTCAATATTTTTTTCTAGATAATTATTGATACTTTCAGATTTTTGATTCTGTATATCTATGCCCCATTCTTTCATTACCTTGATTGCAGCTGGGTGTACTTTTGAAGGGCGGGTACCAGCACTTAAAACATCAAAATTTTCACCAGCGGAATCTTTCATTAAGCCTTCAGCCATTTGAGATCGACAACTATTCCCAGTACAAATAAAAATAATCCTTTTCTTCATCTATTAATTATTAATTACAAATGAAATAAGCGTTTCCACCACTTTCTCTATTAATTGTGTGAATAAGGTCAAATAGGTCAACATTTGCATTAGAATTGACATCAATATTAGAATTAAAAAAATTATTGTTAATGATATGCTCTATGATTAATTGTGAATTGGTATTTTCATAGCAATTTAAAAACCAAATTCTCTTAATTAAAGTTGAATCTATAACGAATGGGTTAGGGATGTTATTTTGATAACTTGCAATAGCTAATGTTCGTTCTAATTCTTTTTCATCAGCAGGGTCTTCTTTATGCCAAGCATACAATGCTTCTTTTTGAATATCGAAGAAGCTTTGGTCAGCTACATTATTGTAGACAGTATAGAAATAAAATATACTTCTGGAGATGTTCCCTTTTACGTCTTCTCTAGGTTCAAATTTCTCATTATCGTTGTCTACTTCAGAAAATTCATCAATGTACTGGTTCGGTATATTAGTCTCATAATAATCTGATCTCCACCATTTATCTGTCTCGTCATCATTAATATCTGCAAAAGGTTTGTTTCCACGAGATGAGTTAACATTTCCCCTGCAAGGGTAAAGATGATGCAAATCACTTTTTTGTGGTTCAGACCCTGCCCCCATACTTTGTGGCCAGGAATGTTCACAGTTCATATTAAGCGCATTAGTTTGCGGTCTTGGATCTTGAGATGGGTTTATTGTTATGGTATAATTAGTATAAATACCTTTCAAAGTATTATTGTCTTCTAAATCAATAATTGAATACATTTTGTCTCTGGCTTGATTATATCCAAGGGTTGAAGATGTTTTATAATTAACTATTAAGAAATTAAAAAGATTTGTTTTTGTAATCCCTGGCCCAATTAAAGTTTGAGATATCAAAAAACTTGTGGCAACCCAGAGGGCGATAATAATCTTATACATTATAAATAATTTAAATTTATAATAATTAACAAAAAAGCATCGCATGAAAAAATTTGACTTATTTTTATAACCTAACTATCTTAATTCCTTATAAAAAAATAATTAAGTAAATTTAGTTATGGATAACTTGCAACCTACATCCTTTGCTCCAATAATAAATGATCCAGTTGAATCGACATCTGGATTAACTATAAATGATTTAAATAAATACTTACCAGCGCTTCAAACTGTTGATGATATAATTATGAATGCAGACAGCATGAAGGAGGGTCTTTTTTGGGCCGAAGGTTTAAAAGGATTAAAAAAAATCCCTGAAAAATCTATTGATTTAATCATAACAGAGCCACCAAAAGAGCCATGGATAAATCTAGATGATAAAGGAGGTCAACTAACTCTCCAAGAATATTATGAATGGAACCATGAATGGTTGCTAGAGGCTAGTCGAGTTTTAAAAAATACGGGTGGAATTTATTTATTATGCGATTGGAGTCGCTCAAATATGTACAATGGCTTATTAAATGAAAGATTTATAGTTCAAAATAGAATAACTTGGTACAATAGATTAGCAAAAAATAATAATCAAAACCTTACATGGAAAAATCAATCCGGTGATATTTGGTTTGCTACTAAAAATGAAGATTTTTTATTTAATAATAATGCTACTAGTTTAAAATCAGAAAGAAAACTGCTTTTAAATGATAGAGAAAGAAAAGCGCAAACTAATTTTTGGTTTGACATACCGGCAGCGACGAATAAAAATGCAAGATATTCAAATAAATTGTACTCAAAAATATTAGATGCAAGTAGCTTCAAATTAAATTGGGTTTTAGATCCTTTTATGAAAAATGGAGATATAGGATTATCTTGTAAAAAAGCAGGCCGCCGGTTTATTGGCTTCGAGGCGAATAAAGATTTATCACTGATGTCAATGAAAAGAATAGACCAAAATGAAAACTAAGTATATATGGATTATACTGAAAAAATAAAACAAGATATGTATCAAGCTATGAAGGCTAATGAGAAGGTAAAAGCCAACATTCTTCGCTCTCTTCTTGCATCACTAAAAAAAAAACAAATTGAGGATAAGAATACTTTAAGCGAAGAAATATTTTACACCATTGTAAAAAAAATGGCAAAACAGCTTAAAGAGTCTATGGAAGTATATCATGAAGCCGGTAGGAAAGAACTTGCTGAAACAGAAAAATCTGAATTAAAAATTATTCAAGAGTATCTGCCAAAGCAGCTTTCTGAACAAGAGACTTTAAAGCTAATTAAAAATGTTATTAATCAAGTTTCTGCAAAATCTGTATCTGATATTGGAAAAGTAATGTCATTAGTTATGCAGCAAAGCGGCGGGAAATTAGATGGTGGGTTAGCGAATAGAATTGCCAAGCAATTATTGCAATAAATGGGATGGTTTTTAGATGGCATTGCGCTCTCTTACATGCTTTTTAATGGTGTTATAGGATACAATAGGGGGCTAGTAGACGAGTTAGGAAGACTATTCACATTAGTTTTATCAATTTTAATTGCCACAAGTAAAACGGCGTATTTTTCTAATTTGATTTTAAAAAACATGAGCATTGAACCATGGTTATCTACTTTGATTGCTTTTTGTCTAATATTTTCAACGGTTTTAATATTTGGAAGAATATTAACAAGGTTGTTTAAAATTGCACTTTTATCTAAATCTAATATTTGGATGAATAATATATTGGGCTTCTTTTTTGCTAGTATTAAGGGATATTGTATTATTTCCGTATTTTTTTGGATTATTAGTATTTTACCTTTAGACAAATGGACAATCATAATTGAACAAAATTCAAAAGTAGTTCAAACTACCAATTATTTTAGAATTAGTATTATAAGTTTTTTTGGTTGGGAAGACCCTGTCTTCTACAGTGCAAACTTTTTAAGAAAGTTAGTCCAGCCCTGATGCCAAAAATTCCGCAAAATACAATTGATAAGATTCGAGATTTAGCAGATATCGTTGATGTTATTTCTACAGAAATTGAGCTTAAAAGAAGAGGGGTAAACTATTTTGGTGTGTGCCCGTTTCATGATGAAAACACTCCATCATTTAGTGTCTCGCCATCTAAGCAAATATATCATTGCTTTGGCTGTGGAAATGGAGGGAATGTATTTACTTTTATTATGGAGTTTCAAAAATTAACATTTTTTGAGGCTATTAAGTTTTTAGCGAATAAATACAATGTGGTTTTAGAGATTGCAAATAGTAATTCATCTTCGAATGAATATTCATTTTTAAAAAAAATTCATGAGGATGCTACTCTTTTATTTCAACAAAATTTATTTTCTGATGCTGGTAGAAATCCATTACAATATTTAATGGATAGAAACCTCAGTGAAAGTGTGATAAAAAAATTTCGAATTGGATTTGCTTTTGACAGTTGGAATAACCTCTACAACAAAATCAGTTTCGATTACAAGGATAAATTTCAAAATATAATGAAAACGGGCCTATTTATTCGCTCTGAGAAGGGTACTTTCGATAGATTTAGATCAAGAATAATATTTCCGATATTTCATCAATCAGGGGAAGTAATTGCCTTTGGTGGAAGAGATTATAAGAAGAACGACCTTGCAAAATATTTAAATTCTCCCGAGACAGCTATTTACCAAAAAAGCAATACTTTATATGGTTTACATATAACAAAAGATGATATAAGAAAAAAAGGTTATGCTCTTCTTGTAGAAGGTTATATGGATCTTTTACAATTATACCAAGCTGGAATAAAACCGGTAGTATCTGTATCGGGAACTTCCTTAACAAAAAACCATGCTAATTTAATATCCAAACATGTCAAAAAAGTCATCTTACTTTATGATGGAGACTCAGCCGGCGCGAATGCGGTTCTACGTGCAGGTTTTATCCTCCTTCAGGTTGGTGTAGAGGCTTATGTTGTTCGACCCCCGGACAAATTAGACCCGGATGACTGGCTTTTGGAACAGGGATTTGATGCTATAAAAAAAGCTATTCAAAGCCCAACTGAGTTTCTTGATTTCCACCTTGAATTTCATAAAGCAAAAAAGCTTAGAGGCGTCCAAAAAAGTGATTATTTACATGACATAATAGGAAATATTAAAACCATAAATGATTCAATCATTAAAAACGAAATAATTAGGGACCTTGCAGAAAAAATGAGGATACAAGAAATAGATTTGTTGCAAATACTTAACTTGAAAAGAAACTTTAATAAATCAGAAATTGTTGATGTAGATCATAATTTATTTGAGTTCAAAACTAAATTACAAAGAGCGGAGTTAGAATTAATCAAAATTTTTATTAACTCAAATTTTAAGGCAAGAAAAGTGTTGAAAAAAAACATTGGCCTTGACTTATTTTCCCATGAGCTACTTATCAAGATTATAAGTAAAATACTTAATGACGAAACAATTGAAAATTCTAAACTTGTAGAACATTTTCCAGAAAAAAAAGAACGTGAATTTATATCACAGCTTTTAATAGAAGGAAAAGAAGAGGAGTATTCTGAGAAAGTCGTTACAGATTGTATTAAAACAATTAAATCGATTGCTATTAAAAATAGAATTGAAGACCTTAGATTTGTTATCCAAGCCAATGAAAAATCAGGAGTAGGCACATCAAAAGAATTAGAAGAAGTAATGAAGCTTCAAAAAAAACTTATAGAGTACCGTCAATGAGGCATTGGATATTTGTATTGATATTTTCTACTCTTCTTGGGAATATGAATGCTCATCAAGTTCAGCTTGTTACTCATCATGAAAAAGAAAACGGTGTTCTCATAAGGATAGTTGTTAGTAATGTACCCGAGGTTGATGATATCGCAGGCTGGGTTGGGCAAGAAAATTGGTTCTACTTAACTTTAAATAAATCTGTTTTTGCTGAAAACGTTTTGGAAAGTCTTAAAGCAGGCTCACCAATTTTAGAGATTGAAGGAATTCAGAATCCTGAATCTGTTCAAATAGGCTTTCTAATGGAGAACTATATTTCTGATTTTGAAATATTTCATTCACCTTCAAACAGAGTATTTTTAATTCATCTTTGGCATAAGCTTGATGTCGAAAATATTGCAGATATAAAAAAATCTGAAAATAAAAACAATAACAAAATCTTTTCGCTAATTGATCAAAATAAAAATCGAAAACCTTTTTATGAATCTTTCATCGATGCTCGCGAAAAGTATGGCCCTGAAAAATATTTTGTTTGGTATAATAATTGGTACAGTACGGAAGATGAAATAACTAGTTCAACTGATACTGCAAACAAAAGTAAAAGTAAAACAGATATATGGGAAAAACATTGGTCGGGAGGAAGCTCTTTAGAAAAAAAAGATCTTACCTACGGTCCTCCATTACCTGCGAGAGTAGAAACATCCAATACTGCTCTTCAAAAAACTAAAACTATAAAAACACAAGAAGAAATTCTAAATAAGAATGAAGTTTCTAAAAATATTACAGAAAAAAAATTAAATGATTTAAAAAATGAAATAATTGAAAGAAAAAAGAAGCTAGTCGAAAAAGAAAATAAGCTTAAAAGTAAAAAACCTAAAAAAATCAAACAAAAAGTAAAGCCTAAGATTATAAAGAAAAATAATTCAGAAGATTTAGCGGCATATGCAATCGAACCAAATCTTACAAATAGAAAGACATATCTTAAAATAGGTTGTAATCTTACCGGCGTAAATGTATATCTAGATGGTCGCAGAGTAGGGAAGACACCTTTAACAAAAAGGCTGCCTGTCTCTTCCGGTTGGCACAGAATAAGAATTGATGTTCCCGGAGCAAAAAAATTCAATAAGTCCGGGATCCCAAATCCAGACTTTAGAGATGTTTTTATTACGAAGGGTAGAACTCAAAAAGTCACTTTTAACTTTTTAAATGATGAAGAACAGCCTGGATAAAGTGTCTAAGAATTTTTTGACTCCCGTTAGGTTTCATAAATTACTTATTTATATCTTATTTATAGCGAGCTTAAGCGGGCAATTCAATTCAAGTATTGTACATATTGATATTATATCAGAGCCCGAAAAAGTAGAAACTTCAATTATTTTTGATGAAATCATTGATCGAGATGATGTGTCTGGCTGGATTGATCGTAATAATTATTTTACATTAAGTTTGTTCAATGTCTCATTAAATACAAATAAAGTAATTTCTGACGAGCATAAGTATCCTCTTCTTTCTGTTGAATCTGCAAATACAGATGGTTCCGTACAAATAATTTTTAATACGGCAAAAAAAATAGAATCTTATCAATTAATTCGTCATTCAAAAGATAAAAACCTTTTAGTTATTTTAAACTATGGTAAAGATCACGAAGAAGAAAAAGATGAAGATGAAGGTGGACTAGTCCAATCTTTTATAGTCGAAGAATTACCAGATACTTTTGACGTAATGAAAGATCGTTGGAGGCATCCTAAAAATTGGAAAGAAGCTAGAGAACGTTCAAGTATAAGAATATTATGTGATACAAAAGACTTACCAATATATGTAAACAATCAACTTGTTGGAAAAACGCCATTAGAATATGCAGTTGATGTGCTTCCGGGTTGGCACCAAGTTGGTTATTTCCCTACTGATCCAGCGCTAACTCCTCAACCGAAATCTCCAAAAGAAAAAATGATGGATAATATATTAAGGATGGGGGTTCTAGATGTGTATGTTGAGGAAGGTAAAGAGCAGGAAATAGTACTTAATTACCAGAGCCTAGATCAAGATGTTTTAGCGTTTCAAAAAAGTATCACTGCTGGTAGCTGGATTGGATTTAGTTTATTTTTTTTACTAGTTGTGCTTACGAGTTGGGGGATAGCATAAAAAAGAAATCTCTTCTATGGTTTTTATTAATCACTCTTTTTTTACCGATTCAAAATGGTGTTTTTTCTCAAACAAAAGAGAAAAGTAAAGTACCTAAACGACTTGTCAAGGGCAAGTCGCTCTATTACTCCTATTGGAATCCATATAGAAGAAAATTAGATAATAAACATAGTCGTGATTTTTTCATATCAGTTCCATACTTTGAAGCCGTAAAAAATAAGCAGGGAAAAATCAAAACCGTAGTCAAGTATAGTCCTAAAAATGAGAAAATTGATTCTTGGCACTTAGTATGGAACCGAAAAGGGGATCGGTCAGAATACCAGATAAAATTTCATCAAAAAGGTGAAATAACAAGGCTAGATAGTTTGCTATTTTCCCATAAGCTAAGTGAGGTGAAGCCTGGCTGGAGAGCTAAAGTAAAAAGTAAAAAAGATGGAAGGCCTCTAAGGTATGATGTATATGATGAAAATGGAATTAGGTTGTATTTTTACAGATTCCATTATGCGCAAAGATCTGATTCAATCTTGTCTATGGAAACAATACAATCATCCTATTTTAGATCAGATAGTACATTGGTAGGTCGGCATGTTCTCTTCATGGAAAATGGAGAATGGTTGAGAGAAATTCACTTTAAAAATTCAAAAAATGATTTAGAGGGTGTGACCAAATTTGATGTTTCCTTAGCTAATGAGGAAACAGTAATAACTAGGTTAGACAAAGAAGGCAAAGAAATAGGAAGTAGAATTATTCAATTATCGTACCCTGACCAATTATCTTACAGGTTTGAATGGAAACCAGATACAGTTTTAATTGTAGAGAATATAGAAATTAAAAAGGATACTATAACGACATACATAAGCCCTGTTTTAACTAGTCTTTGGTACGGGCTTCCTCTATTTAGTGAATCTGCTTTAAACTCAAAATTATCAAAACCAATTTTTGGCTTTTTTTTTGCACCAAGAGGTAATATGATTATAAAAGGGAAAAAATATAGCCTAGGAATGGAAGTCGTCGCTTATGATATTCCCATTCAAGATTCAACGGAGTCTATTAGTGGTATTGGAGCATTTGCAGCAGCACAATATGATTTAAATAAAAAGTTTAAATGGATTCCTCAAAATGTTGAAGCAGCATTAAGGATAGGAGGAGGAATGCTTTCTAATGGTTATGGATTATCATTGAGTAGTTCTTTTGGATATCATTTTATACCTAGTCGTTTATATTTAGGTGTTTATGCTCAATCCATAATCGCTTTCGATGAAATAATGCCAGGTAAAACTACAGCTTGGAGCAGCCTTGGCATTTCTTTAGGAACAAATGTGGGCGATATAAACCCAGACTTATTAAGACCGTATAAAGACCGTTTGGATGAAGAAGCTTTATTTTTTAGCATGGCTAAAGAGTTATTAACTACCTCAGAACTAATTATTTCTGATAATAATCCTTTTATAATAGATACAATAATTTCAGAATTATATTTAAATCCGAATACTTTTAATGAGATGACATTAAGGACACCATTTTTTTTAAAACTTGGGCAATCAGAAATAAGATTTATTTTATCATATTTAAATTATACTTTTATCCCAAAAAATAACAATGACCCCATTTTTGGTAACGACGCATATTTTTTTGGTGTAAATATTAACTTAGATAATTTATTTGGTTTTAAAGAAAGCAACTTAAAAAAATATTTCAGTTTACAGGCTGGTTCATACAATACTGGTTTTGGAATTTTGACTGGGCTGAACATTGATTATGATATTAAAAGTATGCCAATATATGTAAGCACATATGGAAAACTATATGGTCTTCCAAATGAAGAAATTTTTACAGGTTGGTTAAGTTATGGCATTGGAGTAGGAATAAAATTAGATAAACTATTAAATAGAGCGGAACCAAAAGAATGAGTTTTTTATAAAAGGGGGAGTGAAAAATGAAATTAGTTTTATTAAGACATGGCCAAAGTAAGTGGAACTTAGAAAATAAGTTCACAGGATGGACAGATGTAGAATTAACAAAAAAAGGAGAATCTGAAGCTAAAAGAGCAGGGAAATTAATTGGGGAAGAGGGTATAAAACTCGATTTGGTTTATACTTCAGTTTTAAAAAGAGCAATAAATACGATGAATATTTGTTTATCTAACTTTGATAATAATAAGCCTGATATATTTTATGATTGGAGATTAAATGAGCGTCACTATGGATCTTTACAAGGACTAAACAAGTCAGAGACTGCAAAAAAATATGGAGATGATCAGGTATTAATATGGAGAAGAAGTTATGATATTAGTCCTCCATCACTTAGTTCGGATGATGAAAGACACCCGCGGTTTGATAAGAAATATGAAAGTTTAGATAAAAGTATTTTGCCTTCGAGCGAATGTTTAAAGGATACTGTGAAAAGATTTTTACCTTTTTGGGAAAAAACAATAAGTCTGAAAGTAAAAGAAGGTAAAAAAGTAATGATTGTCGCTCATGGAAATTCTTTACGCGCATTAGTAAAGCACTTAGATAGAATCTCAGATGATAAAATTATTAGTTTAAATATTCCAACAGGAATCCCATTAGTTTATGAATTAAATCAAGATTTAAAACCAATTAAAAGTTATTATCTTGGTAATCAAGATGACATTAGAGAAAAAATAAAAGCCGTAGCTAAACAAGGTGAGTCTAAATGAACTGTTTTGTTACTTTACAATAACTAAACTAAATAAGGCAATCGAGCTACTTATATTACCATTAATTAGTTGAATTATTTAAAAGGTAGATAAGCGAAAAGAGTGTAAGGTTTAGGATATTTATCAGTAGCTAAAAGAAATCCTTTATCTTCATACCTTGCAACTGCTTCCCATTTTCTTGAAGTCTTCTCACCTTCTAATTTAATTTCGATAGGAGGTGAATCTGTTAAGATTACCTTGTTGTTTACAATTTTAAATTCAATCAACCTTTCTACTCTTTGAGAAAGGCTGTGAGTTGGACCACTCCCATATTTTGCAGTTAAAACATCAATACCAGGCTTTAAAGTTTTTTTATCACCAGGGAAAAAGTAGTTAATTGCCCAAAATTGGTTTTTTCCATCCGTTTTCGTTGCATCTGCAATTCTATAATTAATTGAAGAAATTGTGTTTTTTTCGATGTCGTTTCCAGATAAATTGATTGATAATGCATGTGGTTTTTCAACTAAACTATCTCCATTTGCCTCAAATAACGCAATGATTCTATCTTTATTTATAATTAGAGATTCAAAAGACATATTATCAACATAGCTAGGAACAGTTAAAGTAGTTAATGTTTGTTCGGGGATTGTGATTTCTAAACTTCTTTCATCTATATGACCTCTAGCTAACAAGCAACTCATACTATCATCAAATTTTATTTCAATGGTTACATAAACCTCATATCCTCTAAAAGCAATAGACTCAAATGAATCGAAACCAGGGACCGTATTTTTATAATCTGGAGTATTAAATTTAATTTTTTGTGGTCTAATTGCAGTAGTGTCAATTTTATTAATCCTTGAATCAATTTCTGTTTTTTTTATAACAAAAGCATATCCATTTAAGTTTTCAGGTAATAAAATTAAATTATCATAATACCAGTCCATTCCAGAAATTTCTTCATCGCTGTTTTTCATAGGTCCATCAATATTCAGCATGATAGGTGAAACCTCTAGTGTTTTTTTTCCTGCACAAGAAAAAATTAGTAATAGAGCTAATGGTAATATGATTTTCATTTTAAGTAATAGTTATCTTATTTATCTTCCTGATTTTCGCATAAAGCGCGCAACATTTCAAATGAATAAATGCCAGAATGATGTCCATCTTGCCAATAAGGTCTTAACGCATAATATCCTACTGGCTGCAAACCACTTAATAAAAAACTTTTTTCTGAGTTAGGCCTTATTTCCCCTTTATAAATATTGCCAAAAACATCTTTTTCGCCTTCACAATTTGCACATGGACATTTCTCTCTAAGCATTTTTAGTTGTATGTACCCCTCTAATCCATCTGCCCATTTAAAAAGCATCAAATCATTTATTTGTTCATGCAATAGTAGTTTGTTTTTATCAAGATTCATCTATTTAAATAAAGTGATTTTTTTAGTTTCATGTCCTTTTTTGTGGATGAAAGTGACAAAATATATACCGCTAGTTAATCTATTATCAGAAAATTTAATAGAGTGCTTCCCCGGGGACCAATATTTATTGGATAAGTTTTTAACGAGTTTTCCATTAATATCAAAAACAGAAATGTTCACAAATTGTCCGATTGAAGTTTCAAAAGGAATTTTCACTTCAGGGTTAAATGGGTTTGGATACGCTTCTTGAATAGAAAATGTTTTAGGTACATTATTATTAATTGCTGATGTCGACAAGTTTTCCAAACTAACTGGACTAAAATTAAATAGCCCACTATTTATAGTAGTGAATGAAAACAAAGGTTTCCACATAGTGAAGCTGAAGTTTCCAGAAATAGTTTCTTCGTTGACCTCATTTATTTGGATGTCTCCTTGTGTAGCTATGTAAGAATCACCAATTAAGTTTTCAACAAAAAAAGATGACAGGCTATCGAGAGACAAAGAATCGCTAGCATTTGATGAATCAGTAAAAAATGTAAGCCATTGATTTGCAAAACTTGAATCAAGGTTAGGTACAAAAACAGAAAGCGTAGAAAGACTCAGGGGGTCTTCTATAATATTTGCTATATCAGTAATACTAATATCCCAGGACCAAGCTCTAGGCTGTAAAGGGAAAGTAGTATCCTCTAGAACAGTCAAAAACAAATCAAAAGCATTTTCTTCTCGTTGTGTAATCCCCATCATTAAAAATGAAGAAGAATCATTTAATGAGATATTTAAAGCACCGCCAAAACTGGTTGTGTCTTCAATGGAAGATGAAAAAGCTCCTGTCTCTGAGCCACTATAAAAAAAATCTATAGAACCTTGGTATAGAGTCTGGGAAAATAAAACACGGAACAAAAAGAAGATTAAGAGTTTTTTTGAAATCAAGAAAGCTAGCTACTCCTTCTAAGAGACAGCATAATAGATGCTCCAATATTTCCAAAACCAGTTAAAGACTCGTTTGGATCAGGAATCATATAACCATTTCCAAATAAGCGAAGACCTAAGGGAGAGTCTTCAAACCAATAGTCTAATGATCCACCTACGACTATACCTAATCCACCAGAATAGT